>DATKFS010000328.1:0-3979 GCA_035511275.1 Novosphingobium sp. | reverse complement strand
GCCGGACGGCCCGTCACGTTTCCACGGCGCGACGATCGATTGCCTCTAAACCTGCGCCGCCGTCCGCCGTCAGGTCTTGTAGAGCCCGTCCATCCGCGTGCCGTAGCGCTCCTTGAGCTTGTGGCGCCGGATCTTCAGGCTGGGCGTCATCTCCTCGTTCTCGATCGAGAAGGGCTCGTCGGCGAAAGTGAACTGGCGCACCTTCTCGATCACCGAGAGGTCGGCGTTGACGCGGTCGATCGCGGTGCGGATCGCGGTGCGGAAGGCGGGAAGGTCCTGCAGCTTGCGGAAATCGAAGCTCTCGCCATTGTCGCGCGCCCATTCCAGCGCCCAGTCTGCATCGGGCACGACGAGACCCACGATGTAGGGCCGCCGGTCGCCCGAGACCATGGCCTGCGCGATCTCGGGCTGGAGCGTCAGCATCGATTCGACCTTCTGGGGCGAGATGTTGTCGCCCTTGTCGTTGACGATCATGTCCTTTTTGCGGTCGGTGATGGCGATGCGGCCCTTGCCGTCGAAGTGGCCGATATCGCCGGTGTGCAGCCACCCCTCCTTGAGGACGTTGGCGCTCGCCGCCTCGTTCTGCCAGTAGCCGGACATGACCAGTTCGCCGCGGACGAGGATCTCGCCATCCTCGGCGATGCGCACTTCGGCGCCGCGCAGGGGCGGGCCGACGGTGTCGAACTTGACGCCCGCCGCAGGCCGGTTGCAGCTGATGATCGGCCCCGCCTCGGTCTGGCCATAGCCCTGCAACAGGGTCAGCCCCATCGCGTCGAAGAACACGCCGATCTCCGGGTTGAGCGGCGCCCCGCCCGAGACCAGCGCCTTGATCCGGCCGCCGAAGCGGGCGCGGACCTTGGGCCGCAGCGTCCGCTCGATCAGCGCGTCGAGCGGGTAGTCGGTGAGCCGCCGCCGACCGGCCTGACGGCGCAGCCCCCCGGCCACCGCCCAGTCCATCAGCCGGCCCGCGACCGCACCCTGCTTTTCGATCTGGCGCATGATGCGGGTGCGCAGGACCTCGAAGAGGCGCGGCACCACGACCATGACGGTGGGCCGCACTTCCTCGATGTTGGCGGCCAGCTTGTCGAGGCCTTCCGAATAGTAGATCTCGCCGCCGAGCCCGATCGGCAGGAGCTGCCCGCCGGTATGCTCGTAGGCGTGGCTCAGCGGCAGGAACGAGAGGAATATCTCGCGCTTGTCGGGCCCCTTGTCCCACCCGAAGTCCTGGTCGATGACTTCGGCCGCGCCGTAGACGTTGGAGAGCAGCATCCCGTGGTGCTGGCGCACGCCGCGCGGGGCGCCGCCGGTGCCGCTGGTGTAGATGATGCAGGCAAGATCCTCGCGCCCGACGCTGGCCATGCGCGCATCGACCTCGGCGCGCGCGGCAGCCGCGTCTCCGCCGGACAGCAGGTCGTCCCACAGGTGCGTCTCGTAGGCCCCGCCCTGCATCGGCACGAGCGGTTCCATGCCGATGACGTGGCGGCACATGTCGGTCTGGACGATCGCCGGCAACAGCGCCTTGCCGAGCTTCGCGGTGGAGACGATGGCCGCCCGCGCGCCCGAATTCTCGAGGATGTGGATGTGATCGCGCGTGGTGTTGGTGGTGTAGGTCGGCACCGTCACGCAGCCCGCCGCCATGATCGCGAGGTCGGCGATGCACCATTCCGGTCGGTTCTCGGCGACGATGAGCACGCGCTCGCCCGGTCGCAGCCCCAGCTTGCGCAGCGAAGCGGCGAGCAGGCATACCCGGCGCGCCGCCTCCGCCCAGCTGATCGCGTGCCACTGCCCGTCGTGCTTGGCCCGGAGCATCGGCGCTTCGCCCAGCGCATCGGCGCGGGACAGGAACAGCGAGACGATGTTCGCGCTCCGGTCGAAGTCGGCAAGTTCCATGGGGTCCCGTAATCCTCTCAGCGTTCTGGTTGGCTGAACGTCTAGGGCCGCTTGCGGGTTGCGACAACCGCGCTGCGGACAACCCCTAGCGAACCCCTATTGGGCGATGGCGACGCCTTCGGTCCTGGGATCTCCGGCCCCGACCAGCCTGCCATCGACCACCATGACCGCGTTGGTCTTGAGCGGCATCTGCGTCGCCGCGACCGGGTGGCCGAGCGCGGTCAGCGCCGGGATCATCGCTTCGAGCCGCGAGCCCTTCTCCACGTTGACGGTGTCGGTCGGCGCGAACAGCACGGGCAACGCCAGCGCCTTGTCGACCGGCAGCTTCCAGTCGAGCACACCGATCAGCGCGCGCGTCACCTGCACCGGGATCGTCGCCCCGCCGGCCGCGCCCACCACGAACAGCAGCTTCCCGTCGGGGCCGTAGACCAGCGTCGGCGCCATCGAACTGCGGGGCCGCTTGCCGCCCTCGACCCGGTTGGCGACGATCGCGCGCCCTTGTTCACTGACCTTCTCGGGGACGAAGCTGAAGTCGGTCAGTTCGTTGTTGAGATAGAACCCGCCGACCATGATGCCCGAGCCGAACGCGCTCTCGATCGTGGAGGTCCACGAGACCGCGTTGCCCTGCGCGTCGATGACGACGAAGTGCGAGGTGCCGTGCTCCTCCGGCCCTTCGCCGCGCGCCAGCTTCGGCGCGGGCAGGCCGGCGGTGACCTTGGCCATCGTCCGGTCGGCCGAGATCAGGCTTCCGCGACGGTGAAGGTAGGCGGTGTCGAGCAGCGCCGCCACCGGCACCGGCACGAAGTCCGGATCGCCGAGGAACAGTTCGCGGTCGGCGTAGGCGAGGCGCTGCGATTCGGCGATGAGGTGCCATGCGACCGGCGAATCGGGGCCGAGCGCGGCGAGGTCGAAGTCCTCCAGTTGCACCAGCGTCGCCAGCACCGTCGTGGCGCCGGACGATGGTGGGCCCATCGAGCAGATCCGGTAGACGCGGTATTTCGCGCAGACGCCGGGCCGCTGCTTCGCGGAGAAGCCGGCGATGTCCGCCACCGTCATCTTGCCGTCGGACGGCGTCTCGGCGGCGACCTTGGTCGCGATCGCGCGGGCCAGTTCGCCCTTGTAGAAGCCGCTGGCGCCCTTCGCCGCCAGCATCTCCAGCGTGCTCGCCAGCGCGGGATTGCGGATCGTGGTGCCGAGCGCCAGCGGCTTGCCATCGACGCCGTAGTAGATCGCGCGCGCTTCGGGATCGTGCGCGCCGGTGTCGCTCTGGCGGGCAAGCGAATCGTAGCCGCGCTGCGACAGCGTGAAACCTTCGCGGGCGAGATGGATGGCGGGGAGGAACAGGTCCGCCCACGGCAGCTTGCCGTGGCTGGCGTGGATCTTCGCCGCGAGCGCGATATTGCCCGGAACGCCTACGCTCCGCCCGCCGATCACGGCGGTGCGGAACGGCAGGGGCTGCCCCGAGGGATCGAGAAAGCGCGCCGGGGTGGCCGCCGCCGGGGCGGTTTCGCGGCCGTCCCAGGATTCCACCTCGCCCTGCTCGTTGGCGAGCATCAGGAAACCGCCGCCGCCGATGCCGGAGCTTTGAGGCTCCACCACCGTCAGCGCCAGCATCGTCGCGATGGCCGCGTCGGTGGCGCTGCCGCCCCGGCGCAGCACCGAGGCGCCCGCCTCCGCCGCGCGCGGGTCGGCCGCGCTGACCATGCCCTTGTCGAAGACTAGGGGAGCGGCCGTCGCCTCGGCGACCGGGCCCGAAGACGGCGCGGGTACGCTCGCGCAACCGGACAGGACAAGCGACAGGGGGGCGAGCGAGGCGACGAGCCCCAGGAGCGACTTTCCGGACATCGCCGAAAGGCTTATTCGCTTCCCACCGCCTCTGCAATCGAAGCGAAGCCATCGCGGCGCATCAGTTCCAGCAGGCCCTTGGCGATGGCCTTGGCGATGCCCGGCCCTTCGTAGACCATCGCGCTGTAGAGCTGGACGAGGCTAGCGCCCGCCCGGATGCGCGCCCAGGCGTCCTGTGCCGTGGCGATGCCGCCGACGCCGACCAGCGGCACCGCGCCGCCGGTCGCCTTGCGGAAGTCGCGAA
>DATKFS010000327.1:0-14336 GCA_035511275.1 Novosphingobium sp. | reverse complement strand
CGTCTGAAATTTCCCGGATGCTGCTGGAATACGCGGCGTGCGGCGGTCATTCACCCAAGAGCATCCTGATACGGCAGGGCGAGCGGTGTGACGACGTTATCCTCGTCCTTGTCGGCAAGGCGCGGGCCGTGATGGTCACGGCCGACGGTCGGGCGTTCCGCCTGGGTGACTATATCGTCGGAGACCTGTTCGGGGCCATCGAGGGCGTCAAAGGACAACGCGCGGAGGTGGCCGTGGTCGAGACCATGGAAACCGCCCGCTTTCAGGCAATGGCGTTCTTCGATCTGGCGGAGCGTTTCAATTGCGTGGCGCTGACATTGTCGCGCTCGCTGCTGCGCCAAGTATCGCATCTGTCCGACCTTCTCGGCGCGCGGGTCAGTCTTTCGGCAGCAGGACGGGTCTATGCGGAACTGTCGCGGCTCGCGGTCGACGAGGAGGGGCGGATTATCCCGGCGCCGACCGTCACCGAACTGGCGCTGCGGGCGCAGACCACGCGGGAAACCGCCTCGCGCGCGATGAGCGCGCTTGAGCGGCGCAGGATCGTAGAGCGTTCCGGCACTTCGCTCGTGATCGCTTCGCGGCGGCGTCTAGAGGAACTCATCGTCTGACGGCCTGATGACGTAGAGTTCGCATGCGTCGCGCTCGGTCATGCCGGCGAGTTCGCCGATGAATTCCATTCGCACGCAATTCGCGCTGCCGGCCCGTAGCGCCGCCGCAAACGGGCCGCTGGCAAAAATGCTGCCGGTGTCGGCAATCTCCGCGACGCGCTCGGCCAGTTGGAAGGCGGGACCGACGAGCGCAGGCACCGTTTCGGACCCGATCGCGACCGCAGGCCCGATGTGCAGCCCGAGGCGCATGGGCGTCGGCGCGGTCGCCGCGCGGGCAAGGGCGATCGCGGACCGCAAGGCGTCGGCGGGATCGTCCCACGCCAGCAGCAGCCGACTGGAACTCCAACGCGGCGGCGTAGCGAGCGAAGCGTCGGCCAAAACCGGCGCGGCGGCGGCCAATGTCCCGCCGGCACGAGCCAGCATGGCAAGGCGTGAGCCTTCCGGCGAGCCGAACTCCGCCGCCAGGATAGACACCAGGCGCACCCCATCGGCCCTGTCCGCGGTGCCCGGAACCGCTCGCCCGCTTGCGACGATATGCTGCCTGCGTCCCGCGCCGCGCCACAGGCTTGCGGCCCTGGCGCTGTGACCCTCGGGCGCGCCGGTGCCGGGCGTTTCGCCGACGACCAACTGGACCGCTTCCGATTGCAGCATCGATGCGCTCATGACGGTGCGACCCATGGCGACGAGGTCGGCCAGTTCGACCAGGCTGTCGAGCCCCGCTTCTCCCGTCTCTCCCTCGTCGCCCAGGATCATGGTCTGCGATGCGGCGGCGAGGGTTCGCCTGAAGCGGTCCACCCAATGGCTCCCGAACGGACGGACGGAGACTTCGGTGAACGGATCGACGCGGAGCGGCAGGTGAACGGCCAGTTCCACGCCGAGTTCGAGCAGGCATTCTGCGACGACGATGTCCGCGCCCGCCGCCAGCGATCCGAAACCGAAGCCGACGTTTTCGACCGCCACGACTTGCCTTACCTGCCGGACGATCTCCTCTTCCGGCAGGAGGGGGGCCATCTGGCCGGTGTAGTAGAGGCTGCGCGGCGGGAGGAACGGGGCCAGCCATGCGCTGTCCTCCCCCAGTTGCGTCAGGATGACGGCGAACTGGCGGAGCGTCGAGGCATGGTCTTCCCAGGCCAGCGGCGCACCCTCGATGGCACGGGCGAGCGCGGCCTTTGCGGTGGCGATCTCGCCTTTGAGGAGAAGCGCTTCGGCCTCGGTCGCGGCGAGCCAGTAGGCGGTTTCGTCGGCAACTTCGCGCGCCATCAGCGCCAGGACTTCATCGGCGCGCCGGGCCGCCTCGGCGCGGTCGCCGGCGATCAGCGCCAGCGTGGCGGCATTGATAAGCGGATAGGGTGCTGGCGCGATCAGCGCCGATGCCGCATAGGCATCGCCCGCGGCCGCCGCCTTCGCGCGGCGCGTCGCCCCGGACGCGAGCAGCGCCTCGTCCTTGAGCAATCGGCCCTTGAGGGCGAGGACCGCCGCGTCGTCCTGGACATCCGCGAACCCCTCAGCGTGGAAAAGCCGCAAGGCATGGTCTAGCGCGCCCCGGCGGCTGAGGGCGACGATGCGCAGGAGAGCCGTCCCGGTGTCGGTCATCGGGCGGACCCGGGAAATGCCGACACCGGGTATTTCACGATCATGACCTCAGGCAGCGCTGCCTCCTCAACCGGGGTACTTGATGGAGGGGTCGAGTATCAGCGGCAGGCTTGCGGGGACGAGCACGCCGCCGCGTTCTATCGTCTGGAGCACTTCGACGTGGAGGTTGAAGAAATCGTTGTAGGTTTGTTGTGGCGGCGGCAGGACCGCGAGAAAGAGGTGGCGGCAATCCGGGATCGGCGCGAAGGATTCGGTCTTCGTGGAGGATACATGGCGGAGCCCACCGATGCCGCTGGTTGATTTCACCTTCAGGGAAATGCCGGGGCTGGTTGGGCTGAACTGGACGTTACCCTCGAGATAGAAGCCGATGTGAAGCCACCTCGCGTCTTTGAACACGATGTCCAGCGGATTGTCGGGAAGCATAGGGGGCACCCACGGCTTCCGCATGAAATTGAAGGCCTCCACCTCGCTGGCGAATTCATCCTTTTTATATCCGAACAGAATCTTCGTCGGGTCGCCGATGATACTTATCTTGAAACAAATATGTTTCACCCCCTCGTCGAAGCCAGCCGGTATATTTTCAGGAACTGGCAAGGTTTCGATAACGTTCGCAGCCATTTTCATTCTCCCTCTTGCTTGAGCTTCTGTAAATCGGTGGCGACGCGCAGGGCGCGATCGGCCCAGACGGTGTTGGCGGGGTCGAAGGCGCGCATGCGGGCGATCGCCTCGTCGGCGCGTGTGAGTCGCGCCTGCGCCTCGCGCGTGCGGCCTGTCCGGCCCTCGATCTCGGCGAGGCTGAACTGGGTGACGACCCAGGTATCGCGATGTTCGAGGTTGCGCGGATCGCGCTCCAGCAATTCGTCGGTGATGCGCGCCTGTGCGAGATATTCGGCCTCGGCGCCCGGCAGGTCGCCCGCCTTGGCCAGCGCCCCGGCAAGCCAGGCGTGGTAGTTGCCCACCTCGACCGCACCCGCCTCGGCCATGTCGGCGGGGAGTTCCCGTGCGGCCTCCTGCATCGCGCGCAATGCGTCCCGGCATGACGCCACGGTCGCCGCCGGTGCGATCCGGGCATCGGCGAGGTTCACCGAACACAGGTTGCCATGTGCATAGGCGACTTCCTGCCGATAGGCGGGGTTGGCGGGCTCGATGGCGACGAGCCGATCCGCCAGCTTGCGGTACGCCCCGATATAGCTTCGCGCGGTGGCGAGGTCGCCGCGCTTGAAGGCGGCGAAGCCCAGCCAGAATTCGCTTTGTGCATGACCGAAGATACGGCCCGGCTCATCCGGCGCGCGGGCCAGCAAGGCCGCCGTCGCCCGGTGCGCCTCCTGCCATTTCACGAAGGCCTGGCCCGGGTGGCCGGCCTTGAGATCGTCGGCACCCATCAGGTGCAGCAGGTGGGCGCGCCGCTCGATCGACGCGGCCGGCAGCGCGGCGAGGTCCTGGGAGGCGTAGTGGGCCAGCGCGCGATCGTTGACCGTGCCCAGCACATCGAGGCGGCCCACTCCCTCCAGCTTCGCGCGCAGATCGGTCAGCATGAATTCCACCAGCCCCTCCGCCCTGTCGCGCTCCACGCTGGCCTGTCGCCTGGCCTCGATCGCCACCACGGCGACCGCGGCGAATACAACCATGCCTGCGAGCGAAACGAGCGTGACGGCGATCACACGGCGCAGACGTCGCTGCGCATCACGCCGGACGAGGGCGTCCAGCGGCACTCCGGCGATACCCGCCACCAGCTTCAGGAGCCCGAAGCGCGGGCCATCGCCGGCGGGATTGAAGTCCGCCGCGATCGGTTCGCGGCCTCGATCGGCGAAGAGCTGGACGAGGCAGTCGATACCCGCGTCGGGCACCAGCACAGCCAGAACGGGGCGGCCCGGCGCGACGGCGAGGAAGGTTTCGATCTCCTTGCGCACCCAGCGCGACGATGCGGCAGCGGGCGAGCACAGGACGACAAGACTCGCGGCGTCCGCCAGAGCGCGGCTGACCTCCTCGCCGAGATCCACCGCGGCAGGCAGTTCCTCGCGGTCGCGGAAGATCGGAGCGAGGCTTGCCGGCACCGGTCCGAGCGGCGTCGGCTGTTCAACGATGGCGCGGGGCAGGCGGTAGCTCTCCAGTCGACGGTGGAGCCGGCCGGCGAAGTTCTCATCCTTGTGGCTGTAGCTCAGGAAGGCCCGATAACGGGGCGCGACCAGGATTTCATTCGCCTCCATCCCCGCTCCCCCCGAGCGACGTTTCCGGTCCGCAATGAAAGTCTCAAGAATCGAGCGGAGAGGCAATTGCGATTTCGCGCCGTGATGGCCGTCACACGCAAATATCGTTCCGAATCGGCAAAGTAACCATCCGGGGTCGAGGAGAGTTTCGTCGGCCTTTACGGAAAGGAGACTTGAAATGTCTATAGAAATGACCGCCGCGGAACAGTCCGCTCTCAAGTCGGCGCTGGCGGCTTTGGACCTGCCCGTATCGGCAGCCGCTGCGGCGACGGCGTCTGCCGACCTGTCGCCGCGCGAACTGTTCTGCCGGTACTGGCCGATTCTGAAGCGGGTGCTCGAGTTCCTCGCCTCCGTCCCGGTGCTTCCGGCGTCCGTCAAGGGTGCCATCGCGACCGTCATCGCTGCCGGCGACACGGTGTCGAAGATCATCTGCCACTGATCCGCAGGAGCGGAGACAAGGAGGGCTGAGTTCCGTCTGCCCGGGCCTGTGGTCGTCGCGGCCGCGGGCTCAGTCCTCGGCGACGTGCGCCTGGCAAGACAACCACCGGCAACAAGGCGCCAGGACCGCCGACAAGTCCGGACGGCCTGCGTCGTCGCACGTCAGGAAGGGAGTAAGCAAGATGAGCCAATATGTCGTATTCGTCGATGAAGACCTGGTCGCCGGGTCGGTCCAGATGCTGGCCGATACCGGCGACGGCGCCGCCGCACAGCCCATGATGCCGACGGCGGCGGAACAGATCGCTTTCCGTCGCACGGTGCTCGGGGGAATCGCCAGCGCCATGGCGGGCCACGGCGCTGCCGGGCCGGCGATGATGGCGGCGTCTGCCAACAGCGCCATGGCGGCCGCCGCCGACGTCGGCGTGAGCGCTTCGGCGCCCGATCCGGACGCCGGGATACAGATCCTCGAGGGCGCCAACGCAATCGTTGTCGACGAAGACGCCGTCAACATCGCCGCGTTGCGCAAGGTCGTCGGACTGACGGTGTTTCCCAACATCCAGATTTCGCTTCCAAGACCCATCGTGCTGGAAGCCTCGGCAATGCCTGCGCCAGACTGGCACCTCGACATCATAGGGGCCACGGGCGACCCGGCCGCGGGGCGTGGCATCCTGATCGGCGTGCTCGATACCGGGATCGACGCGGCCCATTCGGAATTCGCCGGGAAGACGATCCATTTCCAGGAATTCGATGCGGCCGGGCAGAAAGTCGCGGGCGGTCCTCGGGATGCCGGGGAACACGGGACCCATGTCTGCAGCACGATCGCGGGGAAGACCGCCGGTGTCGCGCCGGGCGCCGATCTCGCCGTCGCTGCCGTGCTTACGAACGACGATGGCTTCGGACGGATGTCGGGCTCTCTGGTCCAGATCGTCAATGGCTTCGACTGGCTTGTGAAAACGGCGTTCCGGACGCGTTTTCCGGGAGTGGACGTCATCAATGCGTCGCTCGGCGGGCGGGGCTTCAACGGATATCTGCAAACGGCGGTCCGCAGCGCCTTCGCCATGGGTATTCCGCTTGTTGCAGCCGTCGGCAACTCCGGTCGGTCCGGACAGGGCAATCACGGGTCGCCCGCAAACTATCCCAACGTGCTGAGCGTCGGAGCGTCCGACGTCAACGACCGGATCGCGGAATTCAGTGACTGGGGCACGGGCGCGCCTCCGACCGGGCCGAGCTACCCGTTGCCCGAACTGTGCGCACCGGGCGTCGATGTCCACGCGGCCAAGCCCGGCGGGGGATTCCAGCGCATGAGCGGGACCTCGATGGCAACGCCGGTCGTGACGGGGGTCGCCGCGCGCCGCATGGCCGCCACACCGACGCTCATCGGCAAGCCGGGCGCCATCTTCGCGGACTTGAGGACGAAGCTTGCCCCCTACGCACAGGGTCCTTTAGGTAATCAGGGTGGAGCCGGAAGAATCATCGCCTGACGGCACGAATCGGTGGGGGGAGAGCAGGGTATTCGTCGTGGTTCCGACGCAAGATCCCGCTCTCCCCGCCAACTTCGAAGCCCTCGATCGCGTCGGTCGCCTGACCGCGATGGAGCGTGCATGGGATGATCTCGACGAGCGGATCAGGCGCTGCCTTCCGGACATGTCCGTCGAATTCCTGTCCGGCGCATCCACCTGGGTTGTGCGCAGCGAAACCCCGATACCCGTGGTGACCCTTCGCCAGCGCCTTGCCGGTGTTCCCGTGAGGGTGGCTGACGACGAGAGGTTTTCCACGTCCTAGCATAGCTGCCATCTGCGAGGGCAAACGGCGCATCTGTTCGCGGGCGTCGACACATGCGCAGCAGGCCTTGCGGTCCGTCAGTAGTCGAAGCGTATCATGGCGATGACCGTGCGCGGCGCGGCGCCGCCGCTGAGCAGCCAGCGGTTGGTGACGCGGCCCGAAACCTCGACCTCGAACCCTTGCGAGGTCGTGTCCACGCCCTCGTAATAATCGAGCCCGAGCGGGCCGTCCGTTCCGTCGAAAGTGCCGACATAGCTGGCGAGACCGCGCTGCTTGGCCTTGAACAGGGAAGCGCTCGCAGTGAGGCGGTTGTCCAGCCAGCTACAGGCACGCGCCGGATAAGAGGAGTGCTAATGAGAGGCAACAACAATATAACGTAATGTTTCTCGCTGGCTGTGTGCCGGCAGGCCACCCCCACCCCGCAGCCATGACTGGGGGAGGGGGCGCAGTTCATCCGTCAGGCAGGCGAGATGCCCGCCTTTCCTCAGAACTTGCCGCGCAGCGTTACGAGGAAGTTGCGCGGATCGCCGTAGAAGTTGCCGTAACCGGGGCTTCCGATGGTCACGTAATAGGTCTTGTCGAATACGTTGTTGAGGTTGGCGCTGACCGAGAACTGCCGGCTCACCTCGTACTCCGCGCGCAGCGACCAGATCGCGTAGCCCGGCACCCTGAACTCGTACAGGTAGGACGGGCCGTCGTAGAGGCCGGTCGCCGGATTGAGCTGCTGCGCATAGCCCGAGCGGAAGTTGCTGCTCTGCGCGGTGACGCCGCCGCCGACGCTCAGGCCCTTGAGCGCGCCTTCGCGCACGGCGTAGTCGGTGAAGAACTTGAACAGGTGGCGGGGCGTGATCTCGGCGAACGAGGCGTCGTTGTCGCGCTTGTTCTCGTTGTCGTTGTAGGTGTAGCCGACCGAGACCTGCCAGCCGGGCAGCAGTTCGCCGTTGACCTCCGCCTCGAAGCCCTGGCTGCTCAGCGATCCGTCGCGGATGTAGCAGCAGTTGTCGGTCGATCCGGCCGGCGGATTGCTGGGATCGGTGGCATAGGCGCCCTTCTTGCGCACGCGATAGGCGGCCAGCGAGCCGGTCAGCTTGCCGCCCAGCAGCTCGCCCTTGATGCCCGCTTCGTAGTTGGTGCCCGTGACCGGCGCCAGCGGCGTGCCCGGGCGCGGCGCGGACATGCGGTTGGCCTGCGACTGGTAGATCTCGGAATAGCTGGCGTAGAGGCTGAACGCCCTGGTGATGTCCAGCACCGCGGCCGCATAAGGCACGAACTTGGTCTTCTGGTCGAGCAGCGAGCTCACCGCGCCGGTGGCGATATTGCTGTTTTCCGTGCGGTCCTTGACCACCAGCCGCCCGCCGCCGATGAGCGAGAGCGGCGCTACCGGCCGCACGCGCAGCGATCCGTAGAAGCCGATGCGCTCGATCTCGGTGCGGCCCTGGTAGCCGCCGTCGGTCCAGACGGGCGGATAGGCGATCTCGGGCGGATATTCGGGGTCGAACACGTTGCCCGGCCCGTAGTAGGTCCATAGGCTGCGGCTGTCGGTCCGGTTGCGCGTGTAGTCGACGCCGAGGACGACGTCGTGCTTCTGGCCGAACGCCTCGAAGCTGCCGGTGGTGTTGAAGTCCAGCGTCAGCTCGCGCAATTTGGAGCCGGCCTGGTAGTACCACCAGTCGGTGCCGGACTGGTCGACGGGATCGACCGCGTTTTCCATTTCGGCGGCGTTGGTGCGGTCATTGGATCGCGTGTAGTTGGCGTTGAGCCGCGCCGTCCAGGCGCTGCCGATCGCCTGCTCGATCCGGCCGTAGGCGATGTCGATGTCACGGTCGATCGTGCTCCACGGCGTGCCCATGTTGGTGCTGCGCGGGAAGTCGATCTCCTCGCCGCTGCGGTAGCGGGGCATGCTGACGTTGAAGCCTTCGTGCTTGTCGGTCTGGTGCGTGTAGCCCGCGACGAGCAGCGTGCCGGGCGCCGGATTGTACTCGATCGAGCCGTGGGCCAGCCAGCGGTCGTCGGTCTTGAAGTCCTGGAAGCGGTTGCCGATGTCGTAGACGCCGATCGCCCGCGCGCGCAGGTTGCCGTCGCCGGTGAGCGCGCCGGTAAGGTCGCCCTCGATGCGGGCGCGGTCCCAGCTGCCGAAGGTCATCGCCGCCTGCGCCCGCGTGTCCGCCAGCGCGCGCTTGCGCATGAAGTTGATGACGCCGCCCGCCTCCCCGGCACCGAACAGGCCGTCGGCGCCGCGGATCAGCGCTATGGAATCGAAGATCGCGGTATCGAGGTCGCCCGTGGTGGTGGAAGACTGCGCGCTCGCACCGCCATCGAGGCGGTAATTCGAGATGGTCAAGCCGCGCGAGGTATAGGTGGACGACAGCCAAGCGCGGTCCACCGTCACGCCGGTCATCTGCTGCATCACGTCCTCGACGGTGAGCAGGTTCTGGTCCTCGATCCGCGCGCGGGTCATGACCGTCACCGACTGGGGCGTCTCGCGCAGCGTCTGCAACGACTTGCCGACGTTGATGGCGCGCGGTGCATAGCTGTCGCTGCCCTCGGTGATGGTCAGGTCGGTGTCAGGACGCTCCCCGGTCACGGTAATGTCGCGGTCGTTGTCGGCCTCGTCATCGACGGGAGAATATGGCTGCGCCAGCGCCAGCCCCGGCGCTGCCATGGCGATGGCGGCCGCCAATACGTGCAGATTGCGCAAAAGTGCCTTGCTCCGAACGGAGTAACTATCCCTCATCTCTTCCCCTGCAATATTGTTTCAACATCTTGCAGTCGAACGCATCCGCCAAGACGACCGACTTGCCGCGGCGGCAGTTAATGCAAATGCAAACAAGTCGCAATAGCTATTGCGACATATTCCGTTACAGACGGGAGACGGCTGGTTTCAGCGAGAGGTCAGGCAGGAGGGAGCCTCTCGGGCCGGGCGCAGAACTGCCCCGGCCAGGTCGCGACAAGGTGCCGCTTGCGGCCGGCCAGGGGCTTCTTGCGCATCACAAAGGGCTGTTTACGAGCTTCACGCTCTCGTCCCAGAAGCGCTCGACGACGGTCTCGTCCTCCACGACCGGATTGGGCGCGCGCAGGGCTCGCCGGAACCAGTAGCCGCCGCTGCTCAGCGCGCCTTCCTCGGCGGTGGCCAGCCATATGAGGGTGTCCGCGCCTTGCGCCTCGCTCGCCTTGTCGAGATCGCGCGCGCGTTCCTGCGTGTCCTTCGGCGCATAGGAGAAGAAGTTCGATTCCACCGCGCCCGGATGCACGGAATGCGCGACGATCCCGTCCCCGGCGAGCCGCCGGGCCAGGGCGCGGGTGAACAGCACGTTGGCAAGCTTGCCGGTGCAATAGGCAAGGCCCGGGCTGAACCGCTCGATGTTCTGGAGATCGTCGAGATTGATGCCGGGGATCATCTCGCTGGCATCGGAGGCCGTGCTGAGGATGCGGACCGAACCCGGCGCGCGGCCCCGCGCCGTGGCGCGCAGCAGCGGGAGGAGGGCATTGGTCAGCACGAAGGGCCCGAGGTGGTTGCCCGCGAAGTTCGCCTCCAGCCCTTCGCTCGTCATCACCAGTTCGCTTGCCATGCCGCCCGCATTGTTGACCAGCAGGTCGATGCGATCGGTGAGCGTACCGATCTGCCGCGCCGTCTCGCGGGCCGAGGCGAGCAGCGAGAGGTCGGCGCGGATCATGTCGACCTGATCCGTGGGCGAGCAGGCCGAAATCTCCGCCTGCGCGGCGGCGATCCGGGTCGGGTCGCGGCCGGTGCCGATCACGCGCCACCCTTGCGCGGCAAGCGCCTTGGCCACTTCCCTGCCGATCCCGGAACTGGCTCCCGTCACGACTGCGACACGCATTTCATCGGCTGCCAAGGTCATCTCCCACGGCTCGTTGTACAAGAATTACGCCGGGATCGCGATCTGGCGCTGAAGTGTGCGGAATGGGGCGCTGTCCCTGCGGGGTAGCGTCGGCGGACCCGCGCGCCAGAGCGAAGTCTTTCGCCAGCGTGCCGAACTTTCGCGAAGGTGCCGCATTCGCCCTTGCGGCCATGGCCAATCCCCACCGCAGGCTGCATCGCGCCACGCAACGCTTATAGCAATCGGAGGTCTTCATATGAAAATCGGCTTCATCGGCCTTGGTGCCATGGGCGCCCCGATCGCGCGGCGGCTGGTCCGCAGCGGCTTCGAGGTGACGGGGTGCGACGTGGTGCCGCAGGCGCTCGAAGCCTTCGACGAACCCGGCGGGCGGCGCGAGGCATCGCCGGTCGAGACGGCGCGCGGCGTCGCGCTCCTCGGCGTCTGCGTGCGCACCGATGCGCAGGTCGAGGAGCTGATCGGCGACGGCGCCATCTTCGCCGCCATGGATCAAGGCAGCACGGTCATCCTCAATTCCACCGTCTCGCCCGACCTGGCGCGGCGGCTGGCGGTGCAGGCGGCAGAGCATGGCGTCGGCTTCATCGACGTGGGCGTTTCGGGCGGCGGGCCCGCAGCGCTGGAGGGCAAGCTGTCGCTGTTCGTGGGCGGTGAGGAAGCGGTGGTGGAGCGGGCTCGCCCCTTCCTCGATGCGATCGGCACCACGGCGTGGCTGGGGCCGGTGGGGCGCGGTCTGGAGGGCAAGCTGCTCAACAACCTGGTGTCCATCGCCAATTACGGCATGGCCGCGGCGATCCTCGACCTTGGCGCCGAGATGGATTTCGACCGGGAGCAGCTCCGCGAGGCGCTGATGATCGGCTCGGCACGCGGATTTGCCTTGCAGGCGGTCTCCGGCCTGGTCGGCTGGCGGGACGGCGCGACGGCGCAGTACCTCGACGACATCCACGACCTGCTGGCCAAGGACGTGGTCCACGCGGCGCAGCTTGCACCGCCCGGCAATCCGGCGATGGCGGCGCTGCAGGCCTCGTGCAGCGCCATGCTCGCGCGCGTGAAGCGGGCGGCGGACGAGCACCGCTGACCGCGCTCGGGCTCAGCCGACCCGCATGTACACCGCGACGCGCTCTATGCGCCCGGCGCCGGACAGCCGGTAGAAGTTGGCCGTGTTGCGCACCGTTCCATCGGGCAGGCGGGCCTCGATCTCCACCGCGATCGCATTCTCCCCTTCGACCCGGGCCACCGGCGAGGGCATGGGCGATCCGGCGGCGAACACGTCGAGGTGCATGGCGCGGATCGCCGCCTTCCCCTTGAACTCGCGGCCGTTGGGCAGGACGAACACCGCGTCCTCCTCGTACAGAGCCGCCAGCCCCTCGATGTCCTTGAGGCGGGTGCAGGCGAAGTATCGGTCGGCGATCTCGGTGGGTGTCATGGCAGGTGTCCTGGTCAGCGGCCCCGGCGGGTTCCCGAGCGCGCAACCAGGCGATAGGAAGCTGCGGCCGCGCATTCAAACGCCGCCCGCATTTCCCGGCGCTCTGGCAAAGGGGTGGCGCGATCGCGATGATCGGGATAGATCGGCGGGACAAGAAAACGCCGGCTCGCGCATCGGCGAGGATACGGGAAATTTCACGTCATGTGGGCGAGGTCCGTCGATCCCGAAGGCAAGGGGCTCAGCCTGCTGCGCCTGCAGGCGGGGCAGAGCGCCGAGCTTGAGGCGCTGCGCGTCTCCTCGGCCACGGCCAGCGCCAGCCTTGTCGCGCAGGAGCGGGACGGGCCTGTCGCGGGGCAGTGGTATTCGCGCGATTCCCATTTCTTCAACCTCAGCCTGACCGGGCGGCCCGCCAGCGCGCGCGGGCGTTTCGAGGGGATGGACGGCGGCTATCACCCGGTCGGCGAGCTATTCTTCCTGCCGGCGGGGCGGCGCTATCTTGCCAGGGGAGGTCCGGGCCGGCAGCGCACGCTCTTCGTCGAGATATCGGCCGACGAGCAGCTTCGCGAGGAACTGGGGATCGATGCGCAGAGCGGGGCGGTCATGCGCACCTGCATGAACATGCCGTTCGATCGCCTGCGCGACCTGCTGGTGCGCATGGCGCGCGAGGTGCGCGATCCGGGGTTCGCTTCCGGGCTGATGATCGAAGGGCTGGGCGTCACGCTGCTGGCGGAGACGCTGCGGATGCTGCAGCGCATGGAGGCGAGCGCCGCGCGCAAGGGCGGCTTGTCGCCCTGGCGGCTGCGTACGATCGAGGCGCGGATCCGCGACGGTGGGTCGCTGCCGTCGCTGGGCGAGCTTGCCGAGCTATGCGGGCTGAGCAAGCGCCAGTTGATGCGCGCGTTTCGGGAGGAAACGGGGCGGACGGTCGGCGCCTTCGTCCAGGACCTGACGCTGGAGCGGGCGAAGGAGCTTCTGCAAGCCACCGACCTGCCGATCGGCGAGGTCGCGTCGCGGGTCGGCTTCACCACCACGACGTCGTTCTCGACCGCGTTCCGCCGCCTGACCGGGGAGAGCCCGCGCAGTTTCCGGGCCGGAGCCCCGCAAGTCAGGCCGCGATGAAGTCGACCGCCAGCGCCTTGCCCTGAACCTGCAGGGGCGCGTCGAACCGGACGCAGTCGAGCGCCTGCAGCGCGTTGCCCGCGAGCTGTTGCGGCTCCAGCGCGACGAGCAGGCCGGTTCCGGCGCAGCCCGCGGTGTCCCCCGCGACCAGCCTCCGCATGACGCATGAGTAATGGCCACGCCGCGCCATCGCGTTGAGATCGAGCACCGGCCCGTCCAGCGGATCGCCGGAAAGCGCCGTGCCGCCATCGAACGGACAGGGCGCGCCGGCATCGTCCAGCACGACGTCGATCCCCGGTCCGCTCAGGCGCAGGCGGCCGGAGATCACCGCCAGCTTGCGGTCGATCCCGGTGAACGCGGAGAAGGGCCCCGCCCGCTCGACTTTCGCCATGCTCAGCCGCCAGAGGAAGTGGTCCATCCCGGCGCCGGGCGGGAAGGCGGCGATTTCGCGCGTGGTGCCGCCGCCGTTCTTCCATGGCATTTCCGGGCAGTCAGCTGCCCGGATCACCATTACGCTCACCCGAGGATGCCCGGCAGGTCGAGCCCCTTTTCCGCCGCGCATTCGCGGGCGATCTCGTAGCCCGCGTCGGCGTGGCGCATGACGCCGGTGGCGGGATCGTTCCACAGGACCCGGCCCAGCCGCTCGGCCGCTTCCGGCGTGCCGTCGGCCACGATCACCATGCCCGAATGCTGCGAGAATCCCATGCCGACGCCGCCGCCGTGGTGCAGCGACACCCAGGTCGCGCCGCTGGCGGTGTTGAGCAGGGCGTTGAGCAGCGGCCAGTCGCTCACCGCGTCCGAACCGTCCTGCATCGATTCCGTCTCGCGGTTGGGCGAGGCGACCGAGCCGCTGTCGAGGTGGTCGCGGCCGATGACGACCGGCGCCTTCAGCTCGCCGTTGGCGACCATTTCGTTGAACGCGAGGCCGAGGCGGTGGCGGTCGCCCAGGCCCACCCAGCAGATGCGCGCGGGCAGGCCCTGGAACTGGATCTTCTCGCGCGCCATGTCGAGCCAGTTGTGCAGGTGCGCGTTGTCGGGAAGCAGTTCCTTCACCTTGGCGTCGGTCTTGTAGATGTCCTCAGGGTCGCCCGAGAGCGCGGCCCAGCGGAACGGGCCGACGCCGCGGCAGAACAGCGGGCGGATATAGGCCGGGACGAAGCCGGGGAAGTCGAAGGCGTTGGCCACGCCCTCTTCCTTGGCCATCTGGCGGACGCGCTGCGCGTGGAGCATTTCGTCTCGCGGCTGGGCGCGCTGGATGCGTCGAAGGAACAGCCCTTCACCGTCGAGCTGAAGGATTCCGGCCTGGTGC
>DATKFS010000326.1:0-15856 GCA_035511275.1 Novosphingobium sp. | reverse complement strand
CGGTACCCATCGAACCGAGCGGATCGTCGGCGTTGATCGCCATCGGCTCGAGGAAGCGGCTGACGTCCTCCTGCGTGTAGCCGAAGGCCTGCTGGCGATCGAGCAGCGTGCCGGTCGGCTTGGGCAGTTCGGCCAGTTCCGGCTCGATCGTGTCGAGGTCGGCCAGCTTGTACTGCGCCTGGTCGAGCCACTTCTCGTAGGGCTCGGCCTCGGCCAGCTTGGTCTTGATCTCCTCGTCCTCGATGATGCGACCTTCCTCGAAGTCGATCAGCAGCATGCGGCCGGGCTGGAGACGCCACTTGCGCACGATGTTGTCTTCCTTGATCGGAAGGACGCCCGATTCCGAGGCCATGACGCACAGGTCGTCGTCGGTGACGAGGAAGCGCGCGGGGCGCAGGCCGTTGCGGTCCAGCGTGGCGCCGATCTGGCGACCATCGGTGAAGGCGACGGCGGCGGGGCCGTCCCACGGCTCCATCAGCGCGGCGTGGTACTCGTAGAACGCGCGGCGTTCGGCGGTCATCAGCGGGTTGCCGGTCCATGCCTCGGGGATGAGGATCATCATCGCGTGGGCAAGGCTGTAGCCGCCCGCGAGCAGCAGCTCGAAGGCGTTGTCGAGGCAGGCGGTGTCCGACTGGCCATGCGGGATCAGCGGCCACATCTTGTCGAGATCGGCGCCCAGAAGCTCCGATTCCATGGTGCGGCGGCGCGCGTTCATCCAGTTCACGTTGCCGCGAACGGTGTTGATCTCGCCGTTGTGCGCCATGAAGCGGAACGGGTGCGCCAGCTTCCAGCTCGGGAAGGTGTTGGTCGAGAAGCGCTGGTGCACGAGGCCGAGCGCCGAGACGAACTCGGGGTTGCGCAAGTCGTCGTAGAACGAGCCGACCTGGGTCGCCAGCAGCAGGCCCTTGTAGACGATCGTGCGGCTGGAGAAGCTGGGCATGTACAGCTCGGTCAAGCCGGGCATGTCATGCTTCTCGGCGAGCGCGGCCAGCGGGTTCTGCGTCTGCTTGCGAATCGCGAGGATCTTGCGCTCGAACGCGTCCTGGTCGGCGCAGCTCTCGCCCCGGCCGACGATGCACTGGCGGATCACCGGCATCGATTCGAGCACGGTCTTGCCGAGGCCGTCGAGCGTGACGGGCACGTCGCGCCAGCCGACGAGGATCTGGCCTTCCTTCTTGATGAACTTCTCGAAGATCGAGACGATCATCTCGCGCGCGGCATCGTCCTGCGGCAGGAAGCACATGGCGACGGCATAGTCGCCCGGGTGCGGCAGTTCGAGGCCCTGGCCCGTGGCCCAGGTGCGCAGCAGCTGGTCGGGAAGCTGGGTCAGGATGCCCGCGCCGTCACCCAGCAAGGGGTCGGCGCCCACCGCACCGCGGTGGTCGATGTTTTTCAGAATCTCCAGAGCCTGGGTAATGATCGCGTGGTTTTTCTGGCCCTTGATATGGGCGACGAAGCCCACACCGCAGGCGTCGTGTTCATTGCGCGCGTCATAGAGGCCCTGGGGCTTAGGAAATCCCATCGATAAAAACCCATCCTGTCATTTTTTTGGCCGGGGTTCACCTGGCAAACCGGCAGACGCGCACGAATCGTGCGACGACCCCACGCGGCATAGTGACCCCACGGTCCCCATGACGATTGAGGGACGGTTTTGCAACTGCGATGAGGTCGGTTGCGCAGGATTGGGCGCGTGATCGGCGGAATTCGTGGCATTTTATTATCAGAAAACCCCGCCCGGGACGTGCCGGAGCGGGGTTTTCAGACCGGCTTTCGCACCGGGGAGGGCCGGACCGGACGGTTCAGGCGGCTCCGCTCATGCGCTGGAGGGTGGCGAGAGCGGCGCGTAGGGCCCGCTCGGTCGCCTCCGGCGTGGTGGGTTCGGCATGGCCGGGGGCATCGAACAGGCGCTCGGGCGCGGGGGCCGGATCGGCCTGCGGGGCCAGCGTCGGCCGGGCGAAGGGCACGGCGTCCTGGAACGGTTCGCCCACGATCTCCTGCGCCGGCTCGCCTTGCGGAGCCTCGTCCTCGTCGGCGAAGCGGATCGCGCGGGCGAGGTTGTTGCGCGGGCCGGAGAGGCGCGACAGGTTGAGCAGCGAGGAATAGCCCTGCTGGAGCGCGGCGTCGTCCTCGCCGTCGGCCTCGTCCTCCAGGAACGGGCTGGCGGGGAAGGCGGCGGCGGCGAACGGGCCGGAATCGATGGCGGTCAGGCCGATGTGGCGCGGCCGGACGTAGCCCGGCACCGGCGCGTCGGCGAGGTCGCCGTCATCGAAGGCGACCGGACGCAGTGCTGCCGGGACCGGGGTGGCCGGGACCGGGGCGGCGTGGTCCTCCGCGAAGCCGGAGGGCGTGTCGCTCGCGGTGTCGTCGGCCGCGTCGTTGGCGATCTCGATGGCCGGGGTGGCGATGGTGTCGCCGGCATCCATGCCGCTCTCGATCACGGGCGTCACGAAAGGCGCGGGGGCCGCGAAGGGCGCAGGGGCGAGGCGCTCGAAGGGCGGGGCGTATCCCTGACCTTCCGGAGCCGGGGAGGGCGGCACTTCGCGCAGCGGGGCGAACTCGACCGCGATCGGGGCGCGGGCGCGCTCCTCGGCCTCGGCGGCGGCGCGGCGGGCCTGTTCGCGCCGCTCCGCCATGGCGAGGGCGAGGCGTTCGAGCAGTTCGACCGGCGACAGGTCGTCGAGATCGGCCTCGGCGATCCGGCGCGGCTCGAAGGCGGGCACGAAGGGCGCCTCGGCGATGGGCGCGTCCGCCACGGGCGGTACGATCGCCACCGGCTCGTCGGCGATCTCGTCGGTGATCTCGGCAACGACCTCGGGTTCTGCCGGGGGCGATTCCACGGGAGCGGGCGCCGCGAAGGGCGGATAGGAGACTTCGGCGGTTACCGGCTCGCCCGATTGGAGGCGCGGCAGCAGCTTGAAGCCGGGCGCGGGCTGCGCGGCGGGGGCGTTTTCGTCCTCGTCCTCTTCCACCGCGTTCTCGGCCACGGTGTCCTCGGCCACGGTGTCTTCGGCAGGCGTGTCGTGAAGCTGCGCCTGGAACACCTGCTGGAAGCCCTGCACGCCAGCCGGGATCGAAGGGAGGACGTCGGGCTCGGCCTCTGGCTCGTGCCACGCGGTCTCGGCATCGAGCCAGGCGGGAAGCGCGGCGTCGGCCTCCGCATCGCCGATCTCGATCGCGGCGATGCGCGGGCGGAAGGCGGGCGAGGCTGCGGGTTCGGCCGGAGCGTCCTCGAAGCCGTCGAGATCGAATTCGGCGACGTTGAGGATCTGCGGCGCGGGCATGGCGAGGTCGTCCGCCGGGGCATCGCGGCCCGGGACCGGCGCATGGTCGTCGAAGGGGGCAACGTCTTCGGCGGCGTTCAGCGCCAGCGCGCGGCGGCGGCCGGCGATGCGGCCGGGCGTCGCCGATTCGGCGGTCGCGTCCTGCGAGGGCGCGGCCGTCTCGGGCTCACCTGCCGCTTCGGGCACGACTGCCGGGCGGGCGAGGCGGCGGGCGGCGAGGAAGCCGATCGCGCCGCCAAGCCCGGTCGCCGCGAGCGCGAGGAGGATGCGCGTGGTGGTGCCGAGCGGCGGCGCCGCCATCGGGATCACCTTGTGGATGCCGGTGGCGAGCACGAGGCTCTCGATCACGGAGGGGCTGACGACGATGCTGGCGAGGCCGAACAGCGCCCCGGCCCACAGCGCCACGATCGCCGGGAACAGCGGGTGGCGGCTGATCGGCTCTGCGCCTGCGTTCCTGCGTTTTTGCTCGGCCACTGAATTACCTCGTGATGTCTTGCTGACGGGCTGCCATCTCAGGCGGCGACCTCGAGCCCGGTATGAGCAGCCTGTGGTGCCAGCATTTGGTAAACGAGAGGATAACGCTTGGCATTGTAGGCCCAGTCGTGCCGCGTTTCCACATGCTTGCGCCCCGCCGCCCGGTAGGCGTCCCAGTCCTCGCGCTGCTCCAGCAGGCGGGCGAGGGCATCGGCGCAGGCGCCTGCGTCGTCGGGTGCGAAGAGCACGCCGGTCTCCCCGTCGCTCACCAGTTCGCGGTGGCCGCCGACGTCGCTCGCGGCGACGAGCTTGCCCTGCGCCATCGCCTCCAGCGGTTTCAGTGGGGTGACGAGGTCGGTGAGGCGGCTCTTCTTGCGCGGATAGGCCATGACGTCGCACAGCGCGTAGTAGCGGTCGACCTCGTGGTGCGGCACCCGGCCGACGAAGCGGATGGCCGATGCGGCGGGGGAGGCCGCCGCCTGCGCGCGCAGGGCCTCCTCGCGCGGGCCGCCGCCGACCATGAGCAGCCGTGCGCCGGGCTGGCGGGCGACGAGCGCGGGCATCGCCTTGATCAGCACGTCGAGGCCCTCGTAGTCGTAGAAGCTGCCGATGAAGCCGATCACCGGGTCGGACGGGGCGAATCCCAGTTCGCGTGCCAGGTCGGGGTCGGGGGCGAGCGGGCTGCCGAACAGGGCGAGGTCGACGCCGTTGGGCATGACGGTGATCTTCTCCGGCGGCGTGCCGCGCAGCGCGAGGTCGGCGCGCAGGCCCTCGCAGATCGTCACTACCGCGTCGGCCTTGCGCACCACATGGATTTCGAGCGCGCGGGTCAGCCGGTACTTGAGCGAGCCCTCGGTGCCCGTGCCGTTGCCCACCGCCGCGTCCTCCCAGAAAGCGCGGATCTCGTAGACCAGCGGGATGCCGTGCCGCCGCGCCACGCGCAGCGCCGCCTGCCCGCAGAGCACCGGGGAATGGGCATGGATGACGTCGGGGCGCCATTCGCGCACCACCCGCTCGATCCCTTGCGCGAACAGGGCGATCTCGCGCCACTCGCGCAGGCCCGGAAGGCCCGTGGCGGTGCCGGCGGTGCGGTGGAAGAGCAGCCCGTCGTGCTCCTCCACTCCGCCCTCGTCGGCCCCGGTCGCCACGGTGTTGTAGCGCGGCCCGGTGACGCCGCGCACCTCGAGCCCCAGCGCCGCCTGCGCCTTGAGGATCGCGCGCGTGCGGAAGGTATAGCCGCTGTGGATCGGCAGCGAGTGGTCGAGCACGTGGAGGATGCGGGTCATGGAGGGAGTTCCTAGGGCCGGAACGCTTAACGCGCCGTCAACTCCGCCTTGCTATCAGGTGGCGCGATGGTCGACATCCTCGCCCTTACCCTGTCGCACGGACTGCTGCTGCTCGCCGCCTGGCGCCTGCTGTCGCGTCCCGAACTCGACGTGGAGGTGCCGGGCGAGACGGCCGAGGCTCCCGCCGAGCCGCCGCGCCCGATTCGGGGTGGGCGGCGGGTGATGCGGACCGGCCGCGCGCCCGACGCCGATTCGCACGGGGGACGCGATGCTTAACCTCGGGCTGACCGGCTTCTTCCTCGCCCTCATCGTGCTCGGCTTCAAGCGGCCGTTCCTGTGGGTGCTATGTTACCTCTATGTCGACATCGTGGCGCCCCAGATCATCTCCTGGGGCTTCCTCACGCGGATGCCGACCTCGCTGATCGCCTTCGCGGCGGCGTTCCTGGGCTGGCTGGCGTTCGACGACAAGCGTGACGCCCGCTTCACCTGGCGGCAGGGCGTGCTGGGCGCGCTGCTGCTCTACTGCGCGATGACCACGCTGACCGCCGACTACCCGGTGGAGGCGCTGACCAAGTGGTCGTGGGTATGGAAGGCGCTGGTCTTCGCGATCTTCCTGCCGCTGACCCTGCGCACGCGCCTGCGAATCGAGGCGGTGGCGCTGGCCATGGTGCTGTCGGCCAGCGCGCTCATCGTCGACGGCGGCATCAAGACCGCGATGGGCGGCGGCGGCTACGGCAGCTTGCGAATCTTCGTCGAGAACAACACCGGCCTCTACGAGGGCTCGATCCTGTCGTGCGTGGCGATCGCGATCATTCCGCTGGCGCTGTGGCTGGCGAAGTACGGCACGATCTTCCCGCCCGACTGGCGGGTCTGGACCTTCACGGCCGCGCTGATCTTCGCCTGCGCGCTGATTCCCGTGGGTACGCAGGCGCGCACCGGCCTGATGTGCCTGGGCATCCTTTGCGTCCTCTACCTGCGGACGGCGAAGCACCGCATCCTGATCTCCGCCGGCATGGCGCTGGCGCTGGTGATCGCGGTGCCGTTCCTGCCGCAGTCCTTCCTCGCACGCATGAACACGATCGAGGACCATCAGGCCGACCAGTCCGCCAGCACCCGCCTCGGCGTGTGGAAATGGACGCTGGGCTACGTGAAGGACCACCCGCTCGGGGGCGGCTTCGAGGTCTACATCTCCAGCCGCGTCGCCTACGACACGATCACCACCCGCACCGACGGCGGCACTTCCACCGTGACCCGCAGCAAGGTGGTGGAGGAGGGCCGCGCGTTCCATTCGAGCTACTTCGAGATGCTGGGCGAGCAGGGCTATCCCGGATTCGCCCTGTGGCTGCTGCTGCAGGGCTCCGGCCTCGTCCAGATGGAGATCGTCCGTCGCCGCTGGCGCAAGCGCACCAGGCCGGACGAGGCCTGGGCGGCGCCCCTCGCGGTGGCGCTGCAACTGGCGCAGGTGGTCTACCTGATCGGCTCGCTGTTCGTGGGCATCGCCTTCCAGCCCTTCATCTTGATGCTGATCGGCCTGCAGTGCGGGCTGTGGAGCTACCTCAAGCGCATCTCGCAGCCCGCGCCGGAGTCGCGCCGCCCCGCGCGAACGATGCAGGTGCGGCCGGTCTCGGCCAACTAGCCCTCTCGGCGACGCCCATCCAAAATCGTTTGCATTTTCCCTGCGACGATCCTTAACATTAACCAGCATCGGCCGTTATCGTCTGCAATGGCGCGGTGGGCGTGCCAGCGCGCAGGGGCTCTCCGTAAACCAACCTACGGAACTATCCTGTGTTTACGGCAAATTAACCTTTAACCATCATTGGTCATATGGTTAATACACGGCAATGTCCGTAAACGGCGTGGGATCGTCGCCGGGACATAAGGGGCAAGAAGGGACTACCGACCCATGCGAGTGCTGCTGATCGAGGATGAACCGACCACGGCCCGGGCCATCGAGCTCATGCTGACTGCCGAAGGCTTCAACGTATACTCGACCGATCTGGGCGAAGAGGGCCTCGATCTGGGCAAGCTCTACGACTACGACATCATCCTGCTCGACCTCAACCTGCCCGACATGCACGGCTACGACGTGCTCAAGAAGCTGCGCGTCGCCAAGGTGCAGACGCCGGTGCTGATCCTGTCGGGCATTTCGGAGATGGACAGCAAGGTCCGCTCGTTCGGCTTCGGCGCGGACGACTACGTGACCAAGCCGTTCCACCGCGAGGAACTGATCGCCCGCATCCACGCCGTCGTGCGCCGCTCCAAGGGCCACTCGCAGTCGGTCATCCGCACCGGCAAGCTGGTGGTGAACCTCGACGCCAAGACGGTCGAGGTCGACGGCGCCCGCGTCCACCTGACCGGCAAGGAATATGCGATGCTGGAGCTGCTCTCGCTCCGCAAGGGCACCACGCTGACCAAGGAAATGTTCCTCAACCACCTCTACGGCGGCATGGACGAGCCCGAACTCAAGATCATCGACGTCTTCATCTGCAAGCTGCGCAAGAAGCTCGCCCACGCCTGCGGCGGCGCCAACTACATCGAAACCGTCTGGGGCCGCGGCTATGTCCTGCGCGATCCGGACGAGGCGGCCGAAGCGGCCTGACCCGGCACTACCCTGCACCCCTTGCAGGACGATAGGCGGCCTGCCCTGACGAGGGGCGGGCCGTTTGTTTTTGTACGGGGCCCTTCGACAAGCTCAGGGTTTGCGGAGGTAACGTCACCCTCCCATCCCGCTCAGGCTGAGCTTGTCGAAGCCCCTCGCGACAAGGCCCGACTTCAAACCAGCAGCGCCACCACCGACAGCAGCGCCGCCGTCACCACCGCGTTCAGGGCCATCCCCAGGCTGGCCATGGCTCCGGCGGTGGCGTCGACCTGGAACGCCCGCGCCGCGCCGATGCCGTGGGCGGCGACGCCGAGCGCGAAGCCGCGCGCGCGGTAGTCGCGCAGGCCCAGTGCATCCAGCAGGGGCGTCGCCACCATCGCGCCGACGACGCCCGCGAACAGCACGATCACCGCCGCCAGTGCGGGAATGCCGCCCAGCTGTCCCGCCACCGCCATGGCGACCGGCGTCGTCGTCGCGCGCGGGGCGATCGAGGCGAGGATGTCGCGCGGCGCGCCCAGCAGCCACAGGATGCCCACCGCGCTGACGATCGAGGTCACCGCTCCCGCGCCGAGCGCCAGCGCGATCGGCAGGGCGAGGCGACGGATGCGGGCGCGCTCGGCCCAGACCGGCACTGCGAGGCCGACCACCGCCGGGCCGAGCAGGAAGCTCAGCGGCAGGGTCGCGGCGTGGTACGTCGCATAAGGCGTGCCGGTCGCGAGCAAGAGGCCGATCAGCACCGGCGTCGCCCAGAGCACGGGATGGCAAAGCGGATGCCGCCCGCTGCGCTTCGAGGCGGTGTCGAACGCCTCGAACACGCCGAGCGTGACGGTCAGCCACAGCAGCGGCGTGGCGAGCATGGCGGTGTCGCTCACGCATCGTCTCCGTCGGCTACGAATCGCAGCGCCCAGCGGAACACCAGCGCCGTCACCGCCAGCGTCAGCACCGTGGAGGCGACCGTGGCCGCCACCAGCGCGAGGCCGTAGCGCGAAAGGACCGCGCCCTCGTCGATCAGTCCCACGGCGGCGGGGACGAACATCACCGCAAGGTGCGCGGTCAGCCAGCCAGAGACCGCCGCCAGCGTCGGCCGCTCGCGCGGGACGAGCGCCAGCCACGCCAGCAGCAGGACCATGCCGATGACCGCACCGGGCAGGGCCAGGCCGGTCAGGCGGTGGATCGCCTCGCCGCCAAGCTGGCAGGCGAGGAGCAGGAGGATGGCGCGGAGCATCGGCGGATAAAGCAGCCCGGCGCCCGTGCTGGCAACAGCCTATCGGGACGGACGGGAGGTTAAGAAAGTTGCGCCGCGCAACTACGTGTCTCTACCGGGGACCACCATTTCATTGACCCGCGCGCCGGGGAATGTCAGTGGCGCGCGCCATGACGGCACACAAACCCGGCGATCCGACCACGCTCAACCGCCTCTACGGCCGCGCCAAGGGCAAGCCCCTGCGCGCCGGGCAGCAGGGCCTCGTCGACGACCTGCTTCCCCGGATCGCGATGCCCGCGGAAGGGCCGATCACCTCGCAGGTGCTGTTCGGCGACGATCGCCCGCTCCACTTCGAGATCGGCTTCGGCGGCGGCGAGCACATGGCGGGCCGCGCCGACATGCTGCCCGACCACGGCTTCATCGGCGCCGAACCGTTCCTTAACGGCGTGGCGCAGGCCC
This sequence comes from Novosphingobium sp., assembly GCA_035511275.1. GTDB lineage: Bacteria > Pseudomonadota > Alphaproteobacteria > Sphingomonadales > Sphingomonadaceae > Novosphingobium. The sequence goes on along the minus strand of DATKFS010000326.1, from coordinate 6,553 downwards.
TGACCCACGTCAGCGGCGACAATGGGGCGCATCCCCCGATCGGCAACGTGCGCATCCACCATGGCGACGCGCTGGAAGTGCTGGAGCGGATCCCCGACGGCGCGCTGTCGTTCCTCTACCTCCTCCACCCGGACCCCTGGCCCAAGGCGCGCCATGCCAAGCGGCGGATGATGAACGACGGCCCAGTGAACATGTTCGCCGCCAAGCTCAGGCCCGGCGGCGAGTTCCGCTTCGGCACGGACCACGCGGTCTACCTGCGCCATGCGCTGATGGTGATGCAGCGCCACACCGACCAGTTCGAGTGGCTGGCCGAAAAGCCGCGCGATTTCCAGGTCCGCCCCGGTGGCTGGCCGGAGACGCGCTACGAAACCAAGGCGCGCACCGTCTACGGCCACGAGGTCTGGTACTTCCGCTACCGCAGGAAGTAAGCGACGCCCGCAAGCCCTCGCCATCATCGGGACCCGTGGTTAGGACAGACGATCTCAGGGACCGCAGGGAGGGCGCGAAGTGGTGCAGACGAAGACGGCAGGGGGCGGCAACGTCTATCGGCAGAACGCCCGCGTACTGACCGCGAGCCTGGTCGGCACCGCCGTCGAGTTCTACGACTTCTACATCTACGCCACCGCCGCCGCGCTGGTGTTCGGGCCGCTGTTCTTCCCTTCCGATTCGACCACGGTGCAGCATCTGGCGGCCTATGCCAGCTTCGCCATCGCCTTCATCGCCCGGCCCGTCGGCGCGACGCTGTTCGGGCATTTCGGCGACCGGGTGGGCCGCAAGTCCACGCTGGTCGCCTCGCTGCTGCTGATGGGCGGCGCCACGGTGCTGATCGGGGTGCTGCCGACTTATGATTCGGTCGGCTGGCTCGCCCCGCTGCTGCTGTGCACGATGCGTTTCGCGCAGGGCCTCGGACTGGGCGGCGAGTGGGGCGGGGCGGCGCTGCTGGCGGTGGAGAACGCGCCGCCCGGTTATGCCGCGCGCTTCGGCATGTTCCCGCAGCTCGGCGCGCCGGTCGGCTTCTTCGCGGCCAACGGCCTGTTCCTCGTGCTCAGCGCGACGCTGACCGAGGCGGACTTCATCGCCTGGGGCTGGCGCATCCCGTTCCTGCTCAGTTCGGTGCTGGTGGGCCTTGGCCTGTGGATCCGCTTCCGCCTTGCCGAAAGCCCGGTCTTCGCGGCCGAGGCGGACCATCACCGCGCGATCCCCATCGTCGAACTGTTTCGCACGCACTTGCGCGAAACCGTCGCGGGCACGTTCGCGGTGATCGCCTGCTTCGCGCTCTACTACCTCGCGACCACCTTCGCGCTGGGCTACGGCACCGGCACGCTGGGGTACGATCGCCAGACCTTCCTTGGCGTGCAGCTCTTCGCGATCCTGTTCATGGCGGTGGGCATCGTCTTCGCGGGCTATGCGGCGGACCGGCACAGTTCGCGCGCGGTGCTGATCGCGGGGTGCTTCCTGTCGATCGTGATCGGCGTCATCATGGGGCTGATGTTCGCGGCCGGATCGCTGTGGATGATCGGCGTGTTCCTGTGTCTGGCGCTGTTCACCATGGGCCTCGTCTACGGGCCGATCGCCGAACTGCTGCCGCGCCTGTTCGACGCGCGGGTGCGCTATACCGGGGCCTCGATCGCCTTCAACGTCGGCGGCATCTTCGGCGGCGGCTTCGCGCCGGCCATCGCGCAGGGCCTGGCCGACAGCGGCGGCGTCCTGTTCGTGGGGCTCTACATCTCCGGCGCGGCGCTGCTGAGCCTGGGCGGGTTGCTGGCGATCCGGGCGAAAGCCTGAGAAAATCCTCCCTGTCCCGAAGGCATGGGGAGGTGGCGGCCACGCCGGGCTGACGTAGGAGGTCATTATCCCTCCCCATCGCCGCGCGACGGGGAGGATCAGGCTCAGAGGCGTGCCAGCATCTGCAGCGAGGCCGAGAAGTAGTCCGTGTCCAGCGCCGCCGGTGCCGGGCCGCCGACCAGCCTTGCGGCGATCGCCGCGCCCCCGCTCGACAGCGGGTAGTTCGCTTCCTCGCCGGTCACGACGTCGATGAAGGCGGGGATCGGCCGGTGCTGCGCGAGACAGGAACGCCACCAGTCCGCGACCGGCTGGACCAGGCTCGCCCGGCCGCCGACCACGGCGTAGAGCGGCACGCGGATGGCGTCGTAGCTGAAGCGCGGCGGCTTGGCGGGGGCCGGCGCGACCTCGTCCTTGCCGGTGACGACCACCCAGTCGCACGGCAGGTGGTGCGTGCCGAAACGCGCGAGCCGGGTCACCGCCTCGGCGTCGCGGATGACGCCGCCCCATGCCGAGGCGCCGTCCATCTTCGCGAAGTGATCGAGCGCGGGCCACACGAAGTACGAGGGGTTGAGCGTGACCTGGCCCGGATCGTCGAAGCCGACGATGCCCGGCAGCAGCAGGCTGCGCCCGAAGCGCTGGACGACGCAATGGCGGCGGACCGCGGCGCGGATCTGTGCGGCGCGTTCCAGCCAGGCGGGCTGCGACCAGCGCTCGCCGCCAAGCGCGAGCGCCCAGGCGATGACGAGATCGCCGTCGGTGGCGTTGTTGGGATCGGAGACAGGCACTGCCTCGCGCGGGTCGTAGCGCCACGAATGGAGCGCCATGTCGGGGCGGCCGAGGGTGTCCTGCGTCCACCTGGCGATGCGTTCGAAGGCATCGCGGTCGCCGGCGCGCAGGGCGAGGATCAACCCGTAGCTCTGCCCTTCGCTGTGGCTGATGCGGCCGTTGCCGGTGTCCACCACGCGGCCTTCGGGGGCGACGAAGCGGTCGCGCCAGATCGTCCAGAAGCTGTCGGTCACCTGCTGGGTGCGGCCCTGGCTGGTGCCGGTATTGCAGGCGGCGGTCAGGGCCATCAGCATCCCCAGGGAGAAGGTGCGGCGATCGACGGTGGGAAACAGGGCCTTGCGTTCGGAAACCATTTGTTCAGCGACCATGGCGAAGCTCGAGCGTGTCCCCCTTCCACTCCGCGGTCGTGCGCAGCGCCGGGCCGCTGCCCAGCACCCGGAACCAGCTGTCGTAAGCGCCCTCCAGCACGCCGAGCAGCATCCGCGCCCAGTGCCCCTGCGGGTCGGGCGCGATACGGTTGGGCAGGTCGCGGTGGCGCACGACGATCGCCTCGCTGCCCAGCGCCAGCTCGATCTCGCCCCAGTCGAGCGCCTGCCAGAAGGCGTTGATCCGGGCGGCCAGCACCGAGGCGTCGTTGACGCCTTCCAGCGGTTCGATCTCGGCCATGCGCCGGCCGATGGCGAGGAAGAAGCCGTGGGCCTGCGCTTCGGGGATGCCTTCGCACACTTCCGCCGCCATCGAGATGGCCATGAGCGCGAGTCCACCGACGCCGGAGCCTTCGGGGTTCTGGCGAGCCTGGGGAAATGCCTGCATCTTCATTTACTTGGTGCTCCCGAAGCTCTGGCGGACGCCGAGCATGCTGCGGAATTCGTCGTAACTGCCGAAGGTATTATAGCTCAGGTCGCCGCCGATGCGGGTGCCGGGGTTCAATTTGTAATATAGGGAGCCCTGTGCCGAGAGTGCGAAGCCCGTCTTGCTCAGGCTGTCGTAGTTCGAGCGCACGTCGTCGTTGAGCGCCTTGAGATTGTCGAGCTGCGCCTGCGCGACGAGGTCGGTCGGGTAGAGCGGGCTCTCGTCTTCCTTGTAGCTCTGGAAGCCCGGCGTGAACGAGGCGGCGACGTCCCACTGCGCGTCCTGCATCGTGTAGTTCACCGGGAAGCCGACCGAGATGAAGCTCTGCGGGCTGAAGTAGCCGCCGTTGCCGTAAGTGAAGTAGTTCTGGCTCTTGTCGTAGCCCTGGTAGTTCACGTTGAGGCCGACGGTGACTGCGGAATGCTCCCCGCGATAGGCGCGCAGGTAGCCGCCGACGTTGGCCTCGAAGCCGTCGTTCTTGGCGACGTTGGTGCCGCGGAAGCGGTAGTAGCGGCCCTCGCCGTAGACGCCCGAGCCGTCCTCGTCGTAGGACATGCCGATACCGGCGCCGGTGCGCATGACCTGGCCCCAGCGCTCGCCGGTGACGGGGTCGCGGGTGCCGGCGTAGGAGACCACCGAATCGGTCACCGGCTTCTGCTCGGCGAAGGCGGTGGCGCGCAGGCCCGGGCTGAGTTCGGGGCTGACCGAGGCGCGGCCGGCGAACTTGGTCTTGCCCATGCCGACCGGCGTGGTGCCCGCCTCAAGCTGCACCGCGTCGCTTTCGTAGCCGACCGAGAAGGCGACGCCCGAGGCCTGCTGGCTTTCGGCGTTCACGAGGGGCGAGGGCACTTCGTCGACGATCGACTGCGCCTCGATGGTGGCGTTGCGGCCGAAGCGGGCGAGGCCCGATCCGGTAGGGCGGCCGGCATCGGCGACGGTCGCCTCGGCCTTGGCGAAGACGCGGCCGTGGAGCGCGCCGGTCGAGAACTTCGCCGAGCCCTTGATCTCGTCGAGCTGCGACAGGCCGGTCTCGCCCGAGCGCGAGCGGTAGGCGGTCTGCACGTCGACGCGGGGGCCGCTGTCCTGCGCGAGGCTGTCGATCTCGGACTGGATCTGCGTCATCACCGGGTCGCCCGCGTAGGCGACGGGGACTTGCGGGGCGCCGTAACCGCCCGCCGTGCCGGGCATCGGCGCGGGGGTCGTCCAGGCGGTCTGCGGCGCTGCGACGCTGGCCGGGGAGGCGTAGCGATCGGGCGCGGCGAACGAGGTCTGCTGGCTGGCATAGCCGCCGAAGCCGCTCTGCGCGCCCGCGACGGGAGCCGGGGCGGATGCGAAGGCGACATTCTGCGGCGCGGCGTAGCCGAAGCCGGAGGTCGGCTGGGCCTGCGGATAGGCGGCCGGAAGCCGCGTCCCGCCACCGAGCGCGAAGGGGTTGACCTGTGCCGGGGCGGCGGGCGCCTGGTTGCGGAACGGGTTGTTGCCGCCCTGCACGCTGGCGTTGGCGAAGGGATTGCCGCCCATCGCCACGCCCGCGCCGCTCTGGCGGGCGTAGAGGGCGCGCGCGTCCTTGAGCAGGCTGACCGCGGCGCGGTCGTTGCCGCGCGCCCGCTCGACGTTGGCGAGGGCCATGCGGACCTGGTAGTCCTGCCCGTGCGATTGCAGCACCTGCCGCTGCGCCTGCTTGGAAAGCTCGCTGTCGCCCGCCGCCTGCGCGGTGTCGGCGAGGCCGAGCAGCGCGTCCTTGTCTCCGGGCTTGCGGGCGAGGACGAGCTGGTAGCTCTGCGCCGCCTTCGCGGGCATTCCGCCGGTCTGGTAGAGGCGGGCGAGGCCGGAGAGGATCTCGGGATTGTCCGGCGCGGCGGCGTAGGCCTGCTGGAGGATGTCGAAGCTTTCGGCGTAGCGGCCGCCGAGGCGGGCGGCGTCGGCCTGGCTGACCATCAGTCCGGCGCTGATGCGGGCATAGGCGCGCTGGCCGTCGGCGGAGCTGCCCGCCAACTGTCCGGCGCGCTGCAGCGCCACCTGCGCGAGGTCCTCGCGGCCGGTCCGGGCGAGGACGCCGATCAGGCCTTCGTAGTCGTCGATGGTGTCGATGCGGCCGTTCAGCGCGCTTTCCGCGACTTGCGCGGCGCCCTGCGTGTCGCCCATGTCGAACAGGGCATTGGCGACGGCGGCCTGCTTGCCCGCCGGCACCCAGGCCATCGCGCCGAGCTGGCGCATCGCCGAGATCGCCTGGGCCTGCTGGCCGGTCGCGGCCATCGAGCGGGCACGGGCGATCGCCGAATCGGTCTTCACGCTGATCGCGAGGTTGCGCATCGGCGCGGTGCGCTGGGCCTCGGGGATCATCGAGATCAGGCGGTCGGCCTCGCCCGAGCGGCCGAGGTCGTTGTTGAGGAGGGCGGCGGCGTACAGCGAATCGGGCTGGCCGTTGGTCGCCAGCGAGCGGATCAGCGATTCCGCTTCGGGCACGCGGCCGCGCTCGATCTGGAACTGCGCGAACTCGTAGCGGATCCACGGATCGTTGGGGTCGAGCACGAGGCCGCTCTGGAACTCGCGCGTGGCGCCGAGGTCGTCGCCGCGCTCGGCGGCGGCAAGGGCGCGGCCGCGCGTGGCGCGCAGCTGCAGGCGCTTGTCGTCCGCCGCGCTGCCGCCACCGGCACTGCCGGCCTGGCGGTAGAGGTCGGCGGCATCGGCGTAGCGGCCCTGCCGCTCGTAGACGTCGGCGAGGATTTCCAGCGCCGGGCCGGGTTCCTTGTAGCCCGAGCGCACGAGGCCCTCGGCCTTGGCCTGCGCGTCGGACAGGCGGTTCTGGGAGACCAGCGCGCGCGCTTCCTCCACCCCGGCGAAGAAGCGTGCCGAGGCGAGGCCCTCGGCCCACTGGCTCGCCTTGCCGGACTGCGAGGCCTGCTGCAGCAGGCTGGCGGCTTCGGCGAAATTGCCTTCGCGCAGGCGCACGAGGCCAAGGCCGCCGAGCGCGTCGGGATCGCGGCGGTTGACCGCGAGGGCGCGCTGGAACTGGCTGGCGGCGCTGTCGAGGTTGCCGTCGTTCAGGGCATCGAAGCCCGAGACGCGGGCGCGGCCCGCGCGGTCGGCTGCTGAAACCGGCGCCGGGGCGGCGGGCTTCGGCGCGGCG
>DATKFS010000325.1:0-1584 GCA_035511275.1 Novosphingobium sp. | reverse complement strand
GCGCTGGCCTTCGTCGTTACCCTCGGCGCCATCGCCATCGAAACCGTCGCCGACCTTCAACTGCGCGCCTTCATCGCACGCCGATCCTCTCCCGACACGATCATCGCCGAGGGGCTCTGGGGCTGGTCGCGACATCCGAATTATTTTGGCGAGTTGGCCTTCTGGTGGGGCCTGATGTTGTTCGGCCTCGCCGCGGCGCCTTCGCAATGGTGGTGGATCATGCCCGGCGCCGTGGCGATGACGCTGATGTTCGTCCTCGCCAGCATTCCGCTGATGGACGAACGAAGCCTCGAACGCCGCCCGGCCTATCGCGAGCACATGCGCAAGATTTCCGCCCTCGTGCCGCTGCCGCCGCGCGGATGACCGCGAAACAGCGTGGGCGGATTATTTCCGTCGTCCTGGCTTGCCGCACAAGGCGAGCAGCGCTTCACCCGCCTTGCTGAGACGGCGCTCGCGATGTCGAAGCGCGAGAAACGGCCGTCGCGGCAATTCGATATCGAGGAGCTTCAGTCTGCCGGATTGAACACCCGGCGCCGCGACAAGCTCGGACATGCCGCCGACCCCCGCCCCCGCTTCCACCGCCGCCCGCACCGCCTCGTTCGACGGCAGCTCCAGCGCGATTTCGCGCGCATGGATCGGCAGCTTCATCGCGGCAAGTGCCGTTTCCATTTCCGATCGCGTGCCCGATCCCGCTTCGCGCACGACCCACGGTACCTCCGCGAGATCCGCGATGCCGATGCGGCGACGTTTCGCGAGCGGATGATCCACGCCCACCGCGAGCACGAGCCGGTCGCCGCCGACTTCCACAGTGGCAAGCGCGGGCACGCGCACGGCACCTTCGACGAAACCGAGATCAGCATTTCCTTCGAGGACCGCCCGTGCGACCGTCTCTGTGTTTCCTGCGGCGAGACGCACTTCAATCCGGGGATAGGCCTTGCGAAAATTGACGAGACGCGCCGGCAGCCAGTAACTCGCGATGGTCTGACTTGCCTGCACGTTGAGCGTGCCCCGCCCGAGTGTGCCGAGTTCGCTCAGAACGAGTTCGGCGGCGTGAGAGCGGGCAAGCACCGCCTGCGCCTCGCCCAGAAATTCGCGTCCCGCCGCCGTCAACTCGATATGCCGCCCGACACGATCGAAGAGCCGCGTATCGTACCGTGCTTCGAGCGCGGCGATGGCCGAACTCACGGCCGATTGGGTGAGTCCCAGTGCCGCCGCCGCGCGGGTCACATGCTCGCGCTCGGCGACGGCAACGAAGATGCGCAATTGTTCGAGCGTCACGAGGAGGGCCTTCCGCTGGGCAAAGCGATGCCCGAAGCATTACATGGCGAGCATCGCCATCGCCAGACCGAACAGGGTGATAAAGACCCAGGCCGAAGCCCCGAGCGCCAGCGGGCGCAGGCCCTTGGCCTTCAGCTTGGCGATGTCCGTCTCCAGTCCCATTGCCGCGAGCGCCATCGCCAGCATGAAGGTGGTGACCCCGGCCGCGCCCTCATGCACCCCGTCGGAAATCGGCACCAGGCTGTTCACCGCCACCATGGCGAGAAAACCGAAGGCGAACCACGGCGTCGTCCCCTTGCGCCGGCC
>DATKFS010000324.1:0-2309 GCA_035511275.1 Novosphingobium sp. | reverse complement strand
CAGACGCTGTGGCGCGCGCTGCCGGCGATGATGGCGGGACAAACGCCCCGCAGCCCGAACCGGCTGGCCGAAGGCAGCTACTACGCGGGGCGCAGGCCCGAGGACGGCCGCATCGACTGGACCCGCCCCGCCGCCGAGGTCTACAACCTGATCCGCGCGGTCGCCCCGCCCTACCCCGGCGCGTTCACCGAGATCAACGGGCAGCGCTTCATCGTGGCGCAGGCGCGCCGGCCGTTGCCGGGCGCCGCACCGCTGGTGCCCGCCGGCGCGGCCATCGGCCTGCAGGTGCGCGACGGCGATGTGGTCGGCCTGTGCGGCGACGGCGGCCTGGTGCTCGTCACGCAGCTGCTGGCACAGGACGGCTCGGCCGTCACGCCGCAGGCGCTTGCCAGGCATCTCCAACCCGAACAGTCCAACGAGGGAAACCGATGAAAAAGGTCCTGATTCTCGGCGTCAACGGCTTCATCGGCCACCACCTGACGCGCCGCATCCTGGAAACCACGCCGTGGGAGGTCTACGGCATGGACATGAACACGGACCGCCTGGGCGACCTCGTCGACCACCCGCGCATGCACTTCTTTGAGGGTGACATCACCATCAACAAGGAGTGGATCGAGTACAACATCCGCAAGTGCGACGCGGTGCTGCCACTGGTCGCCATCGCCACCCCGGCCACCTACGTGCGCCAGCCGCTGCGCGTGTTCGAGCTCGACTTCGAGGCCAACCTGCCGATCGTGCGCGCCGCGGTCAAGTACCGCAAGCACCTGGTGTTCCCGTCGACCTCCGAGGTCTACGGCATGTGCAGCGATGAAGAATTCGACCCCGAGGCCTCGCCGCTGGTCTACGGCCCGATCAACAAGCCGCGCTGGATCTACGCCTGCTCCAAGCAGCTGATGGACCGCGTGATCCACGCCTACGGCATGGAGCAAGGGTTGAACTACACGCTGTTCCGCCCGTTCAACTGGATCGGCGCGGGGCTGGACTCGATCTTCGAATCGAAGGAAGGCTCGTCGCGGGTGGTGACGCAGTTCCTCGGCCATATCGTGCGCGGCGAACCGATCCGGCTGGTCGACGGCGGCGCGCAGCAGCGGGCCTTCGCCGACATCGCCGACGGCATCAGCGCGCTGATGCGCATCATCGAGAATCCGGGCGGCGTGGCGAGCGGCAAGATCTACAACATCGGCAACCCGGGCAATATCCACTCGGTGCGCGAGCTCGCCGAGATGATGCTGGAGATGGCCGCCGACTACCCGGAATACGCGCAGCAGGCGCGCCACACCCGCATCGTCGAGACCTCGTCGGGCGAGTTCTACGGCAAGGGCTACCAGGACGTGCAGCACCGCGTGCCGAAGATCGACAACACCATCGAAGAACTGGAGTGGGAACCGAGGATAGGGATGGAGGCGTCGCTGCGCCGGATCTTCGAGGCGTACCGCGGGCATGTCAGCGATGCGCGCGTGCTGGTCAACCAGGGCTGAGGGCAAGCTCAAGGCATGTGCCGAAGCCTGCTGGCATTGATTTGGCGCCTGGGTACTCCCTCTCCCGCTTGCGGGAGAGGGCCGGGGTGAGGGCCAGGCGTATCGACGAAGCGACGCGGGTCGGTATGCCAGCGCCTGCCCTCACCCCCAGCCCCTCTCCCGCAAGCGGGAGAGGGGAGCACACCCTCAGCCTAAGCCTCAGCCTTAGCCCGCCGACACCTCGATCCGGCGTGGCCGCGCCTCTTCCCTGCGCGGGATGGTCAGCTTGAGCACGCCATCCTGCAGGTTGGCTTCGATCCCCGACGCGTCGAGATCCGGGCTGAGCGTAAACGTACGCGCATAGCGCGGCTGCCGCACCTCGGCATGCTGCACGCGCAGGCCGGCCGGCATCGGCAGCACCGCCTCGCCCTCGATGCGCAGGCTGCTGTCGTGGACGTTGACCTCGAGCTTGTCGCGCGGCACCCCCGGCAGGTCCGCCCACAGCGTGACGCCGGCGGCGGTCTCGAAGATGTCGACGGCGGGGATCAGCGTCATCGCCGGCGCGTCCTCGCGGCGCTGTGCCACGGCGCCGCCCTGCCCGCCCGTTTGGTTCTGGTCGCGCTGGACGACCTGGTTCGAATCGTTCATGGCTACCTCCTCACATTAACTGACGGTGATGGCTCGCGGGCGCGACGCCTCGCGCTTGCCGACGCTGATCGACAGGCAGCCGTTGGCATAGCGCGCCTGCACCTTGTCGGGGTCGGCCGCCTGCGGCAACTCGATCACACGGCGGAAGCTGCCCGCAAAGCGCTCCTGCGCGTAGGGCCGCGCTTCGGCCTCGCCCTCGGGCTG
>DATKFS010000323.1:0-10508 GCA_035511275.1 Novosphingobium sp. | reverse complement strand
AAGGCTCACCGCAAGCACATCGCGCACCTTGCCCGCCGGGCCCGCCACCCCGTTTCTCATGTTTCCCCGCCGCCCTTCACCGCGACCACCCCCGCCTCGCACGGCGCGGGTGGTCGATCATGCTCAAGCCTCTACCATAACGGGCAAATGCTTGTCGCTTGGTGAAAAGTTGCTCAGGGGATGGACGAGGTCTTTCCGTTCAGCCGATGCCGGCAAGCGCCAGCAGCGCTTCTGTCGAGGGGTCGAAGGTGGTCCCGCCCTGCTCGATCTGCTTGGCGATCTCCTTGCCCAGTTCCACGCCGAACTGGTCGAACGGGTTGATGCCCATCAGCACCGCGTTGGCGAACGTGCGGTGCTCGTGGAAGGCGACCAGCGCGCCGAAGGTGACCGGGCTCACCTCGTCGAGCAGGATGGTGGCGGAGGGACGGTCGCCCGGATAGGCCCGCGCCGGGTCCTCGCTCGCCTTGCCCGCCATCAGCGCCGCACCTTGGGCGAAGCAGTTCGACAGCAGGATGCGGTGATGATCGAAGGCAAGGTCGTGCCCCGGAGCGATCGAGGCGATGAAGTCCACCGGCACGAGGTTCGTGCCCTGGTGCAGCAGCTGGAACACCGCATGCTGCGCGTCGGTGCCCACGCCGCCCCAAGTGATCGGCGCGGTCGGGCCATCCACGGGCGAACCGTCGACCTTCACGCTCTTGCCGTTCGATTCCATCTCCAGTTGCTGGAGATAGTCGGGCAGCAGCGCCAGCCGTTCGTCGTAGGCGAAGACCGCGCGCGTCTGGCAGCGGCGCAGGCGCGTGTAGAGCTGGTCACCGAAAGCGGCGCGCAGCGGCAGGTTGGCCATGCCTTCTGTGTCGCGGAAATGCTCGTCCATCGCGGCGGCACCGGCGAGGAATTCGGCGAAATCGGGCCAGCCCAGCGCCATGGCGACCGGGAAGCCGATCGAGGACCACAGCGAGTAGCGCCCGCCCACGCTTTCGGAGAACGGCAGGATGCGCGTTTCGTCCACGCCCCACTCGATTGCCTTCTCCGGGGCCGCCGTGAGCGCAACGACGCGGCCATAAGGATCCTCGACGCCGTTCTCGCGCAGCCAGATCAGCACGCTGTCGGCGTTGGTCATCGTCTCGATCGTGGTGAAGGTCTTGGAGGCGACCGCCAGCATCGTCGTCGCCGGATCGCAGGCTGCGAAGGCCTGCTCGAGCGCGCAACCATCGATGTTCGAGACGACGTGGACGTCCACCAGCGCACCCTCGCGCGCAAGAGCATCGATCGCCAGAGCCGGACCGAGCGCCGAACCGCCGATGCCGACGTGGATCAGGTGCTTTACCTCGCCCATCGCGCCGCGGTGGATGGCCTCGACGATCGCCGCCATGCGGTGGTGATACTCCGCGGCGAGCGCGACGCTCTCGTCCTTGCCGACGCCGCGCTGGGCAGTGTGCTCGGCGGCACGGCCCTCGGTGGTATTGACGATCTCGCCCGCGAACAGCGCGGCACGGCGGCGTTCGAAGTCCATGACTTCGGCCAGTTCCTCGAACGCGGCGACATGCGCGGCGTCGAGGTGCGTCTTCGACCAGTCGAAGCGGATGCCCGTGGAGCTTTCCTCGTCACCCAGTTCGATACGGGTGGCGAAGGTGTCCAGACGGTCGGGATCGGCATCAAAAAGCGCCTTGAGAGTCGGCTTTTCCAGCCCCTGCAGCTTCTTCCAGACCGCTTCGCTCATGCCATGCATCTCCTCTTGGGCGTTCAGGGCCGCCTTATGCGTTCCGCAACTGCGAAATCCAAGCGTGAGTTGTGCAATTATCGGTCGCCGTCGCACCTTCGTGGGGATCGCACTTGACGGGAGCGGGCGTGCATGGGCAAGGGTTTGCCCCATGAGCGACACGCACAGCGCCCCCCAGACCGAGGCTTCCGCAGCGGGCTCCCCAGTTCCTGGAGCGAAGCCCGCCGCACCGCCGCAAAAGGACGAGAGTTTCTTTTCCTTCCTGGCGTGGCTGGTGCTGGGCGTTCTGGTCCTGCGCAGCTTCATCATCTCGCCCTTCAACATCCCGAGCGAGTCCATGCTTCCGCGGCTGCTGACCGGCGACTACCTGTTCGCCACCAAGTGGTCCTACGGCTTCTCGAAGTACTCGCTGCCCTTCAGCGTGCCGCTGATCCCGGGCCGCATCCTGGCCAGCCAGCCCGAGCGCGGCGACGTGGTGATCTTCAAGGCACCCCCGGGCAACGACGTCGACTACATCAAGCGCGTGATCGGCCTGCCGGGCGACGAAGTGCAGATGAAGGGCGGACAGGTCTGGCTGAACGGCAAGGCCATCCCCAAGGTCAAGGTCGCCGACTTCGTCGTGCCCGTCAGCCCCAACACCGACTGCGGCCCGGGCTTCGACAGCACGGACAAGGGCGTCGCCGTCTGCCGCTACCCGCAGTTCCGCGAAACGCTGCCGGGCGGCAAGACCTACACGGTGCTCGACATGGGCCAGACCCCGCAGGACGACACCGGCGTGTTCATCGTGCCCGAGGACCACATGTTCCTGATGGGCGATAACCGCGACAATTCGATGGACAGCCGCTTCCCGGCGATCGAGGGCGCGGGCATCGGCATCGTCCCGCAGGAGAACCTCGTCGGCAAGGCGTCGGTCATGATGTTCTCGACCGACGGCTCGTCCGAATGGATCAAGCCCTGGACCTGGTTCACCGCCGCGCGCTGGTCCCGCATCGGGAGCGTGATCTGAGTGCTTGATGCACAGACCCGCGCCTTCCTGACCCAGCATGCCGGCTACGCCCCGGTCGACGAAGCCCTCTGGCTCGGCGCCCTGACCCACGGGTCCACCGGCGAAAAGCGCAATTACGAACGACTGGAATTCCTGGGCGACCGGGTGCTCGGACTGTCGGTCGCCGACTGGCTCTTCCGCAACAGCGACGAGGCGGAAGGCCGCCTCTCCCAGCGCCTCAACGCACTGGTCAGCCGCTCGACCTGCGCGATCATCGCCCGCGAGATCGGCCTCGGCGCCCACATGCGCCTCGGCAAGCAGGCGCGCGACGACGGCGGCGAGGATTCGGAGAACATCCTGGGCGATGTGATGGAGGCGATCATCGGCGCCTGCTTCACCGAGCGCGGCTTCGAGACGGCGCGTGACATGGTCCTGCGGCTTTGGGGCGACACCCTGCAGGGCAAGACCGGCAAGCGCAAGCACCCCAAGTCGGCGCTTCAGGAATGGACCGCCGGCAACCGCCGCAGGATGCCCGAATACAAGCTCGTGGACCGCTCCGGCCCCGACCACGCCGCGCGCTTCACGGTGGAAGTGTCGGTCCACAACGTCGGCACGGCACAGGCCACCGCCCATTCCAAGCAGGACGCCGAAACCCGCGCGGCCGAAGAATTCATGAGGAAGTTCGCATGACGCGCGCGTGCGGCGCATCCGTCCTTCGACAAGCTCAGGACGAGCGGAGCTTGGTGCAATGTTCAGGAACAGTTTTATTTACTATGGAATTCCGCTCATGCTGAGCTTTTCGAAGCACCGTCTCGCTCACACCTCGGGAACAGCCAAGCCATGACCCAGACTTGCGGTCTCGTTGCCGTGCTCGGCGCCCCCAACGCGGGCAAGTCGACTTTGGTGAATGCCCTTGTCGGCCAGAAGGTGGCGATCACCTCGGCCAAGGCGCAAACCACCCGCGCCCGCCTGCTCGGCATCGCGCTGGAGGGGGAGACGCAGATCATCCTCGCCGACACGCCGGGCATCTTCGCGCCGCGCCGCCGGCTCGACCGGGCGATGGTCGCCGCCGCCTGGGAAGGCGCGCAGGAAGCCGACGCGATCCTTCTCGTCGTCGATGCGGTCAAGCTGCGCCGTCACGAACTCGCGCCCCTGCTCGAAACGCTGAAGGACCGGCCGGAGCGCAAGCTGCTGGTGCTCAACAAGGTCGACGCCAGCGCCAAGGAGAAGCTGCTCCAGCTCGCGCAGGAGTTCACCGGGGAAGTCGCCTTCGATGAGGTGTTCTTCGTTTCCGCGCTCACCGGCGACGGCGTGCCGCAGCTCAAGACCTTCCTTGCCGGGCTGATGCCCGAAGGACCATGGCACTACCCCGAGGATCAGGTGTCCGACGCCAGCGAACGCCTCCTCGCCTGCGAGATCACGCGCGAACAGCTCTACCGCCAGCTCCACGAGGAACTGCCCTACGACGCCGCCGTGCGCCCGGAAAGCTACACCGCGCACAAGGACGGCTCGGTGGAGATCCGCCAGCAGATCGTCGTCGCGCGCGAAAGCCAGAAGGCCATCGTGCTCGGCAAGCGCGGGTCCAAGATCAAGGCCATCGGCGAAGCGGCGCGCGCCGAACTCGCCGAAGTGCTGGGCCAGAAGGTCCACCTCTTCCTCCACGTCAAGGTCGAGGAAGACTGGGCGGAAAGCGCCCGTGACATCTACGAGGAAATCAGGCTGGACTGGGTGAAGTGATGAAAGCGGCCCTGGGTGGACTGACGGCTACGGCGCTGCTGCTCGGCGGCTGCGCCACGCCCTACATGAAGGCGGTCGCCGCCGAGAAGACGCAAGTCACCGCGATCGAGGAAAGCCTTGTCGGCGCGCGCTACGTCGCGATCGGCTCGTCCTTCGCCGCCGGGCCGCAACTCCCGCCCGCCAAGCCGAGCTGGCCGGCCCGCTGCGGCCAGAGCCTCAACAACTACCCGACGCTCCTCGCCGAACGCTTCGGCATGGTCCTCATCGACCGCAGCTGCTCCGGCGCGACGACCGACCATGTGCTCGGTCCCTGGAGCGAGGTGCCGCCGCAGATTTCCAGCGTCACCGCCGAAACGCGTCTCGTCACGGTGACGATCGGCGGCAACGACCTGTCCTATATCGGCAACCTGTTCTCGGCGACCTGCGCCTTCAACACGAAGATCATCGCCGCCTCGGGCGCGAAGACGCGGGCCTGCGGCGCCGTGCGCATTCCCACCGAAGCCGACTACGTCCGAGACGAGGCCCAGCTGAACGAGATCGCGCGCCGCCTGAAGGCCGCCGCGCCCCAAGCGCGCATCATCTTCGTCCAGTACCTGACCCCGCTGCCCAAGCCGGGCGGTCTCTGCGCCGCGACGCCGGTGAGCGAGACCGATGCCGCCATCGTGCGCGAGATCGGCCGCCGCCTCGCCGAGATCACCGGCCGCGTCGCCCAGGCGCACGGCATCGTCGCGGTGGAAATGAACCAGTCCTCGGCCACGCACACGCCGTGCGACAAGGAACCCTGGATGATCGGCTCACCGCAGGGCTACGACGGTCGCCAGGGCCTGCAATGGCACCTCAACAAGGCCGGGATGCAGGCCACTGGCGATGGCATCGCGTTCTGGTTGATCAAGGGCGGTGTGAAGCCGGTGAAGCCTACGGTCACCGTGGAGCCGGGCTCCAACCCGCCGGGCCAGGCCCCGACCATGCCCGCTCCGGGAGCGCCCAAGCCGGCGGTGCCGGTGCCCGCTCCGGCGCCGACGGCCAAGCCCACGCCCGGCACCAGGGGCTGATTTTCCCCTCGCCCCGGAGCTGACCTCCGCGACGAGGATCATCCGTCGCAATTCTGCAACCTGCGGGTCGTAGGCGCGCCTGAACGAGCGCCCCCATGGCCGGCTCGGAGAAGGGGTCGCAGATGGTCGCGCGAATTGCCGCCACGGCGCATCGGGCTGCGCGCGCCACGATCGCGCCGTCGGCCCACCGTCTCTCGCGGCCCACTTCCCTCGCCCTCTATCTCGTCGCCGCCTGCGCGCTGCGACTGATGATGCTGGGCAAGCCCGCTTTCCAGTCCGACGAGCAGTTCTACCTTCTCGTCGGCCAGCGCATGGCGCAGGGCGCCGTCCCCTTCGTGGACATCTGGGACCGCAAGCCCTGGGGCCTCTTCGCGATCTTCCGCGGCGCCTGCGCCCTGCCGTTCGATCCGGTGCTGTCCTACCAGCTCCTCGGCCTTGTGTTCTCGGTACTGACCGCCTTGGTGATAGAGCGGATCGCCCGGTTCATCGCGCCTCGCCGGGCTGCACAGGTGGCTGGGCTCGCCTACCTCGTCTGGCAGCCGGTGTTCAACGTCGCGCTCGGCCAGTCGCCGGTTTTCTACAACCTGCCCGTCGCGCTGGCGGCGCTCATCGTGATCGAGGCGCGGGTAAGGCCGCGCGACCCTCTGCTGCGCCGCCGCGGACTGGAGGCGATGCTCCTCCTCGGCATCGCCATGCAGGTGAAGTATACCGTCCTGTTCGAGGGCATGGGTTTTGGCCTGATGCTCCTCGCCCGGGGACGCGCCGATGGCTGGAGCGCAGGCCGCACGCTTGCGACCGCCCTTGCCTGGGTCGGCATGGCCCTCGCCCCGACCGCCGCCGTCCTGTTCGGCTACGTGCTGGCGGGACACGGCGAGGCTTTCGTGCAGGCGAACTTCCTGTCGATCATGGGCCGTTCCACGGACTTTGGCGAAGCCCTCGTTCGCCTCGCCAAGGAAGCCGTCGCGCTGACGCCCTTCGCCCTCGCCCTGTTCCTGGCGCCCCGCAAGCTCGCCCCGGTGCGCGGCGAACGCCCCGCCGTGGCGCCAGACCTGCGCCTATGGGCGCTGTTCGCGGTCGGCGGGTTCCTGCTGTTCGGCACCTGGTACGACCATTATCTCGGCCCCGTGCTCGTTCCGCTCTGCGTGCTTGCAGCTCCCGCATTGGCCCGCACCGCGCCCGCAGAGCGCTGGTACGGTCATCTCCTGCTTGGCATGGGCCTGGTCGGCGCGATCGTGGTCCCGGCGGCCCAGGTGGTGGAGCGCGGCACCACGGTGCAGTTTGCCGTCGCGACCCGCGCCATCGCCCGCGAACTGCACGGCCGCTGCCTGTTCGTCTATGAGGGCGACAGCGCGCTCTACCGGACCACGGACGCCTGCATCCCGACCCGCTTCGCCTATCCGAGCCACCTCAACGCCATGAACGAAGCGGCTGCATTGGGCGTGGACGCGGTCGCGGAGACGCGCCGGGTGCTGGCCAGCCGGCCGGGCGTGATCGTAGTGTCGCAGTCGCGCCGGCCCAACCAGCCGAACATGAAAACCCGCGCACTCGTCCACGCGGCACTGGAGGCCCGCTACGAGCGGTACGGAGTGGTCACGCTGGGCCGACGCAAGTTCGGCCTCTGGAGGCTGCGAAGCCCGCGCTAGCCCCTTGCCCCGACGGCGATCAGCGGGCCTTGGCGACGCCGATGTTGTGCTGTTTAGCCGCGTCCTTGGTCGATTCCTCGGTGCGGTTGAGGGCCTTGGCGATTTCCTTGAGCCCCTTGCCCTTGCCCGCGAGGACCTGCAGCTTCTGCAGTTCTTCGGGCTTCCACGGCTGCTTGTGCTTGGCGACCTTGTCGCTCATTTCTACGTTTCCTTTACCGTTCGCCGGACGCGGAGAACCCAACGATCTTGCTGGTCACATACGACACCGGTTTGCCCGTTTCATCGCGCATGACGTCGAAGTTGCCCAATTTCCGGCAGGCTACATCAACATAAGCCGCAGGCGCATCATTGAGGGCGTTGCATTCGCGAATTGCGCCGTCTTCACCCACCAGCGCCGCGACAAAGACATACCGCTTCGCATCGGAGGGGACCGGCGCGCTGGCTGCATCAAGCATGACGTCGGGTGACTTGGGAAATTTCCTGATGATCTCACGCGCATTGTCGCCGGAACTGAGGATGGTTCTGATTTTCGCGAAGGCCGGCTCGCCATCGATGCGGGCGACCTTACTCAACCTGGTGGCCCCCACAAACGGGCAGAATGCCGCAGCGGCTCGACTATCCCCCTTGGCACGCACCACTTCGCATGAAGCGATCCTGCCATCCGGGCGCACGACCAGTTCGACTTCCACAACTGCGTCGCCGGTAATTCCCGAAGACTCGAACTGCCGATTAAGCGCCTTGGCCTGATCCATCCCCATTCCGGGAAGGGTCAGTGCCATGGCGGCCATCAGTGGCAGCAGCGTCATTCCGCCGCTTCCGCTTTGACGGCTTTCTTTGCCGGAGCCTTCTTGGCGGCAGGCTTCTTCGCGGGCGCTTTCTTCGCCGGGGCCTTCTTCGCAGCCGCCTTTTTCGCCGGCGCCTTCTTCTTGCCCTTGGGCGGTCCCTTCGCGGCCTTGTCGGTGATCAGGATGATGGCCTGTTCCTCGGTCAGGTCCTCGGGCTTCACGTCGCGCGGGAGAGTCGCGTTGGTGGTGCCGTCCGAGACGTAGGGGCCGTAGCGCCCTTCCATCAGCTTCATCTCGCCGCCGCTTTCGGGATGCGCGCCGAAGACCTTGATCGGCTCCGCCTTCGCCCGCGCCGCGCCGCCGCGATTGGCCGCGTCGGCGAGCATCGATACGGCCGCGTTCATGCCGGTGTCGAAGACCTCGGCGGTAGAGCGCAGCTTGGCGTACTTCCCGTCATGCGCGAGGTAGGGGCCGTAACGCCCGATGCTCGCAGTGATGTCCTTCTCGGTCTCGGGATGCTTGCCCACGGTGCGCGGCAGGCTGAGCAGCTTGATCGCCCATTCCAGCGTCAGCTCGTCGATATCCTTCGGGATCGACGCGCGCTTCGCCTCCTTGCCTTCGCCGAGCTGGATATAGGGACCGAAACGGCCGGAACGGCGCACGATCTCGAGGCCGGTCTCGGGGTCCTTGCCCAGCCCTTCGTCATCCCCGCTGTCATTGGCCCCGCCGGGCTGCGCGAACTTGCGGGTGAACTTGCACTCCGGATAGTTCGAGCAGGCGACGAATGCACCGTAGCGACCGCCGCGCAAGCTGAGGCGGCCCTGCTCGCACTTGGGGCACAGCCGCGGATCGCTGCCATCGGCCTTGGGCGGGAACAGGTAGTCGGACAGGAACTCGTCGAGCGCCTCGGTCACTTCCGAGGGCTTCTTCTCCATGACCTCGTCGGACTTCGGCTTGAAGTCGCGCCAGAACTGCGCGAGCAAGTCCTTCCAGGCCTGCCGCCCGCCGGACACGTCGTCGAGTTCGTCCTCCATCCCCGCCGTGAATTCGTAGGCGACGTAGCGGGGGAAGAACCGTTCGAGGAACGAGGTGAGAAGTCGGCCCGATTCCTCTGCGAAGAAACGATTTTTCTCGGTCCGCACGTAGTTGCGGTCCTTGATGACCTGGATCGTCGAGGCATAAGTGGACGGACGGCCGATGCCCAGTTCCTCCAGCCGCTTGACGAGGCTCGCCTCGGAGAAGCGCGGCGGCGGCTGGGTGAAGTGCTGTTCTGCGGTGACGTCCTTCTTGGCCGGCATGTCGCCCGCCTTCATGAACGGCAGCAGGCCTGCCTCCTCGTCGTCGTCCGACTTGTTGTCGCGGCCCTCCTCGTAGACCGCGAGGAAGCCCGGGAACTTCACGACGGTGCCGGTGGCGCGCAGTTCGTTGCGCCCCGTTCCGTCGCGCAGGGTCACGGTAGTGCGCTCCAGCGCGGCGGAGGCCATCTGGCTCGCCATCGCGCGCTTGAAGATCAGGTCGTAGAGGCGCGCCTCGTCACCCGAGCCATAGCGGTCCTTGGTGAAGTCGGTGGGCCGGATCGCCTCGTGGGCTTCCTGCGCGTTCTTCGCCTTGGTTTCATAATGACGTGGCTTTTCAGGGACATAGTGGCCCGAGAAGCGATCGGCGATGGCAGCGCGCGCGGCCGAGATGGCGCTGGGGTCCATCTGCACGCCGTCGGTACGCATGTACGTGATCGCGCCCGCTTCGTAGAGCGACTGCGCCACGCGCATCGCCTGGCTGGCCGAGAAGCCGAGCTTGCGCGCGGCCTCCTGCTGCAGGGTCGAGGTGGTGAACGGCGGCTGCGGATTGCGGCGGTGCGGCTTGGTCTCGACCTGCTCGACCTTGAAGGCGCCCTGCTCCACGGCGGCCTTGGCGCGCATCGCGATGCCTTCTTCGCCAAGGCTCAGGCGGTCGAGCTTCTGGCCCTCGAACGTCACCAGCTTGGCGGTGAAATCGGTGCCGTCGTGCGCCATCTGCGCCGCGACCGACCAGTATTCCTGCGGGCGGAACGCCTCGATCTCACGCTCGCGATCGACGATCAGGCGCAGCGCCACCGACTGCACGCGGCCCGCCGACTTGGCACCGGGCAGCTTGCGCCACAGCACCGGCGAAAGCGTGAAACCGAACAGGTAGTCGAGCGCACGGCGGGCGAGGTAAGCGTCGATCAGGTCCTGGTCCAGCTCGCGCGGCTGGGTCATCGCCTTGGTGACGGTATCCTTGGTGATCGCATTGAACGTCACGCGCTGCACGTCCTTGGGCAGCGCCTTGCGCTTGGCCAGCAGTTCCTTGACGTGCCACGAGATCGCCTCGCCCTCGCGATCAGGGTCGGTCGCGAGGATAAGGCGGTCGGCAGTCTTGGCCGCGTCGGTGATCGCCTTCACCTGGCGCTGCTTGTCGCCGTAGAGTTCCCAGTCCATCGCGAACTCCTCGTCCGGGCGGACCGAGCCATCCTTCGGCGGAAGGTCGCGGACGTGGCCATAGCTGGCGAGGACCTTGTAGTCCTTGCCGAGGTACTTCTCGATGGTCTTGGCCTTGGCCGGCGATTCG
>DATKFS010000322.1:0-3937 GCA_035511275.1 Novosphingobium sp. | reverse complement strand
TGCTGGAACACGAGCCGATCCTGCGCAGCGGCAACTGGTTCGAGACGCAGCTCACGGTGACCCCTGCCCGCGACGTCAAGGACCTCGTCATGGCGGTCGACCAGCCGCTCTGGCGCGGGATGAGCATCGACACCATCGCGCCCGATGCCGAAAGCGCCGAGGGGCTCGACGGCACCTTCAGCTACCACTTCGGCGAAGTGAAGGCGGGCGAGCCATTGCGCATCAAGTTCGACGGCCAGATCCAGCCCCGCGCGCTGCGCGTCCTGGCGGGGGACATCACCATCGCGGACGACAAGACCGATCTCATCGCCATCCCGCTCTCGATCACGGTGCTGCCGTAATGGAGATCGTGATCCGCGCCTCGGTGATGTTCCTGCTGGTCTATGCCTTGCTGCGCCTCATGGGCAAGCGCGAGCTGGGGCAGATGGCGCCGTTCGAACTGGTCTCGCTGATCGTCATGGGCGACCTCATCCAGCAGGGGGTGACGCACCAGGACTTCTCCCTGACGGGCGCCACGCTGGCGATCTTCACCTTCGCGGCCTGGAGCTTTGCGCTCGGGCTCATCGCCCACCGTATCCCGAAGATGCGGCGGGCGCTCAAGAGCCGGCCGGTGGTACTGATCCGCGACGGCAAGCTGCTCCCCGGCAACCTCGACGAGGAGCGGATCGACAACGACGAACTGGCGATCGAGATGCGGCTTGCGGGGATTTCGAGCCTGAACCAGATCGCCTGGGCCATCCTCGAGCCCGAGGGCAAGATCAGCTTCATCCGCAAGGACGACACCGACCCGGACCCGCGCACCGGCGACGATACGCAGGTGGCGTGAGACGCCGTCAGGCCGTCGCCTCCTCCTCCCACTTCGGCATCGGCGGCAGAGCGAGCAGCAGCGCTCCGCCGAGTGCGCAGGCGATCGCGCCGGTCCACAGGAACGGCTCGTAGTTGCCCGCCGCGTCGTAGACCTTGCCCGCTATCCACGGCCCCAGCCCGGAGGCCAGCGCCACCAAGGCCGACATCGCGCCGTAGATCATGCCGAAGTTGCGCATCCCGGCGTAACCGGCGGTAAGGAAGGCCGTGATCTGGGTCTTGGAGCCGGCGGCATAGCCGTTGATGACGAGTGCCAGCACCAGCGCGGGCGTCGAATCCAGCCACCAGATCAGCACCGCGAAAGTCACCGCCGTCACGCCCATGGTGAGGCTGCCGGTCCAGTTCGGGCGGAAGCGGTCCAGCAGCGCGCCGGTCACCAGCTTGCCGATGATCCCGGCGATCCCGCCCAGCGAGAGGAGCCATGCGGCCTGACCGCGCGGCACGCCCGATTCGGTGAGGATCGGGAAGAGGTGCATGGCGAGCCCGATCGTCATCGCCATCACGACGAACGAGGACACCGCCACTTGCGCCAGCGCCACGCTGCGCAGCGCCTGCCGCTTGGTGAGGCCGGGGAGGATCACCCCCGGACGCGCGACAAGGCCCGCCTTGGCCTCCTTCGCCTTGCGGTCGTGCGCGTCGGTGAGGAACAGCCAGCATAGCAGCAACGTGACCCCGCCCCAGCCGACCCCGAACCAGACATAGGCCGCACGCCAGCCGAAACTTTCGATCAGGAAGTTGCCGAGCGGCGGCACCAGCGTCTGCGCGATCGCCGGACCGGTCACGGCAAGGCCGAGCGCGAGCCCCCTGCCCTTGCTGAACGCCCCGGCGACGGCGGTGGTCCAGATGGTCGACTTGATGCTGGTGAGGATGAACCCGAAGACCACCCACATCATCACCCACTGCGCCTTCGATCCGCTGGCGAGCGCGAACATGCAGGTCGCCGCCATCGTCACCGCGACGCCGGGCAGCCCCAGCCGCCGCGAGCCGAAGCGGTCGATCAGCGCGCCGTAGAAGGGCGAGAGCAGCGCGGTGACGGCCGTGGCGATCGCCGGCCCCATGGAAAGCGTCGCCCGGTCCCAGCCAAACTCGCGCTCCAGCGGCTCGATGAACAGGCCGGTCGCGGAGAGCAGCACCGAGAAGAACGAGAAGCCCGCCATCGCCGCGACGACGATCGGCCAGCCGCGTCTCCACTCCTCCCGCGCGCCTTCGCCCCGTGTGCCCATATGCCTCTCCTCTTTATGAGGGGACACTACGGCAATCCGGGCAATCGCCAACCGCCGCGGCGATGGAGCGGCTCAGATCTCGCGGTGGAGTTCGAGGTAGTCGATCGGGATGCGCAGCGCCTTGGCGGCGACCTGCGTCTCGCGCAGGAACAGCACCAGCGCGACGAGCAGCAGCACGATCGAGGCGAGGAACGTCATCGCCGCCGCCGTGTGCCAGTCCCGCCCGCTGAGGCCGGAGAGGAACAGGATCGCCACGGTCACGCCGATCGCCAGGCCCGAGAGCACCATCATGCGCACCGCGTGGGTGATGAGCGTGGTGCGCCGGTGGACGAGGCGCAGCTCGATCACGATCATGTCGTGCTGCGGCCCCTCGGTGATGCCGTGGCGTTCCTGCAGCAGGCGCGCGCGATCGACGACGCGGCCCAGCCGCGACGACAGCACGTTGAGGATGTTGCCGATGGCGACCAGCACGAAGACCGGGGTCAGGGCAAGCTGGATGGTCTGGACGATCATGCCACCCTCCATGCAATATTACGGCTGCGGAGCACAGGCCCTGGCGAGCAGGCAGACGCCGTTATCCGCAAACCGTATGTCGGCAAGGCCGGAGGCCAGCGCGCAGCCGCCCGGCGCCACCATCTCGCCCGAGACTTCCACCTCGCCCTCGCGCGGGATCACCAGCAGCGCGGCGGGATAGCGCGCGGCGACCTCGTCCGACGGCGAACCAGCGACCTGGTCGAGCACGAACAGCGGCCCGTCCACCAGCGACCTGGAACCATGCGGCGCAACGTGCGCGTGGCAGCGCAGGACGGCATAGGGCTCGCCCTTCGACACAGCCACGCCATCGTCCAGATGCAGCTCGCGCGGGCGGCCGTAGTCGTAGAGGCGATAGGTGATGTCGCTGTTCTGCTGTACTTCGATCAGGCTGATGCCCGCGCCGATGGCGTGGACGGTGTTGGCCGGGATGTAGAAGAAATCGCCGGGCGACACCTCGTACCAGCTCATCAGGTCCTCGATCGACCCGTCGAGCGCGGCGGCGCGCATCGCTTCGGGCGAGACCGGGCCCTGGAAGCCCATGCCCAGCTTCGCGCCGGGCTCGGCGGCGACGATCAGCCAGCACTCTTCCTTGCCCTGCCGGCCAAGGCCGCGGGCGACGGTCTGCGCGTCGGTCGGGTGCACCTGCACCGACAGCGCCTCGCTGGTGAAGATGTACTTGACCAGCAGTTCGGGCAGTCCGGGCGGCGGCTCGAACCAGATCTCGCCGATGCGCTTGCCTTCCGGCGCCGCGAACGGCGCAGGAAGGACATCCTTGCCCCAGGGCTTCTCGACCTCGCGGATGGGCAGGACGACGCTCACCGGACAATGCTCACTGGTTCACGGCTCCCGACAGCTTGCCGACCTTCTGGACCCCTGAAACGGTGGTGATCATGATGTCGTTCCCGTCGACCACGACGATCACGTCCTCCAGCCCGACCACCGAGACGCGCGGGCCGTCGCTGTCGACGAGCACGTTGCGGCAGTCGACCATCTCGACCTCGCCGGTCCCGCGCACCGAATTGCCGTCGGCGTCGCGGTCCAGCGCCTCGTGCAGCGCGTGCCAGTTGCCGATGTCGGACCAGTTCATGTCGGCAGGCACCATGGCGGCACGCGTCGTGTTCTCCATCACCGCGTAGTCCACCGAATCGCTGGGGACCTTCGCGAAGAGATCGGCGTGGGGGTGGAACCGCTGGCCGTCCTCGCTCCCCTCGGCCACCGCCTCGGCGACGCCGGCGGCGATCTGCGGGCTGTGCGCTGCGAGTTCGGCGATGAAGTCCTTGACCCGGAAGGCGAAGATGCCGCCGTTCCAGGCATAG
>DATKFS010000321.1:0-2542 GCA_035511275.1 Novosphingobium sp. | reverse complement strand
CGTTCCCGGCGGCGCAGACCGCGCCGCCAGTGCATCCCTTGCGCATCAAACCCGCGGCGCGCTTCCTCCGCTGCCGCCGTCCGCGTCCTGCTCCGGCGCTCCGCGCGGTGGATTGCGTGGCCAACGAAATGGCGGCCTCGGCTTTCGGGCGGCTGTTCGGGGCGGGGGGGGCGATGGGCCCGGTGCTCACCATCCTGCTGACGCTCTATATCGCCTTCTTCGCGTTCTCGCTGCTGACCGGCCGTTCGAGCCTCGGCATCTCGGCGCTGACGCCGCGCATGTTGCGGCTCGGCGTCGTGCTGACTTTCGCGACGAGCTGGATCGCCTACCAGGGCGTGGTCTGGAACCTCGCTGTCGGTGGGCCGGACTGGATCGCGGGCGTCCTGATGGGCGCCAAGGGTTCGGCGACGCAGCTGTTCGGTGACCGGATCGACATCGTCTTCGCCGCCATCAACGATATTTCGGAAGCCACCCAGCAGGGCACTGGCGCTGCGCAGGAGGGCGGGGCTGCCGCTGCCGGAGCGGCAGTTGCCGCCAAGGGCGCGGGCGGGTTGTTCACGCCCGAAAGCGTGATGTGGATGGGCGCGCTGCTGCTGTTGCTCGGCACCGTTGGCGTGCTGCTCACCGCGCGCATCGCGCTGGCCGTCCTGCTGGCGCTCGGTCCGATCTTCGTCATCATGGCGCTGTTCGGCGGCACGCGCGGGCTGACCGCGGGCTGGCTGCGCGGCGTCGCCCTGACCGCGATCACGCCTCTTTTCGTGGTGCTGGGCGGCGGGATCACGCTCGAACTGCTGGTGCCGATCATCTCCGGCCTGGTGCAGAGCGCCAATGCCGGCGAGATCGACGGTCGTGGCGCGATGGCGTTCTTCCTCGTCGCCTCGGTCCACGTCGCGCTGATGATCATGGTGGTGAAAGTCGCGAGCACGATGGTGGCCGGCTGGCAGGTCTTCGGCCTTGCCGGCGGCAGCGAGCGCGAAGCTGACCGGGGATCGTCCTCGCAAGGTTCCGCGCCCGCCGCGTCCGGCGCACCGGCGGTACCTGCCGCAGCATCGGCCTATCAAGGCCGTGCCTCGATCATTTCCACCGCCGGCGCCGCAGCGATGGCGGAGGCCCCGGCGCAGGGCAGTGGCGGTGCAGGCCGTTCAAGCGAACGGCGAACCGTGGTAACGCAGGTCGTGGGCGGGGGGATCGAACCTCTTCGCCAAGGCGATTCGGGCCCGCGCGCCAAGGGTATCGGCAGCCGTTTCCGCGCCTCGAACGACTCCGGCAGGTTGCCGGCGAAGGAGAAGACACGATGATCCGCGCACTTTCGCGCAACCTCGCCGCTGCGGCGAGCCTTGGCGCCCTTGCGCTGGCAATCCCCGCGCAGGCCGACGAGCGTCTCATCAGCCACGCCTTCAGCGACAACGAAGTCGTCCGCATCGACGGCAAGGCAGGCGTGCAGGCGACCATCGCCTTCGGCGACGGCGAGGCGATCGAGAACGTCGCGGTCGGCGATTCGCAGGCCTGGCAGATCACGCCCAACAAGCGCGCCGACCTGCTCTTCGTGAAGCCGCTCGAGGCCAAGGCACGCACCAACATGACGGTTGTGACCAACCGCCACACCTACTTCTTCGACCTCGTCGCCTCGGCCACCGCGAAGCCGCTCTACATGCTGCGCTTTACCTACAAGGACGAGCCGAAGGACGCGCCCACCGGCCTCGCCGCGGGCGGGGCTCCGCTCGACCCCTCGGAGATGGCGCTGGCCGCGGGCGATCCCGCCGCGATCCCGGCGGACCCCGCCGCGCTGAACTTCTCGTGGAAGCGCGTCGGGGTCGAGAAGCTGATGCCTTCGCGCATCTACGACGACGGCACCTCCACTTATCTCCTGTGGCCCGACAAGGCCCCGGTGCCCGCGATCCTCGTCACCAACGAGAAGGGCGACGAAGGCCCGGTCAACTACGCCGTGCGCGGCGCGACGATCGTGCTGGAGGACGTGCCGAACAGCATCGTCCTGCGTTCGGGCAAGGCCAGGGCGGAACTCGTCAACGGCCGCCCCCTCGCATCGCGGCCCGCGCCAGTCGCTCCCGCGGCCGGGGCGCCCAAGCCCGTCGTGGCGACCGCGACGCCGGCTCCGACACCTGCGACAACCTCGCCCGCAACCACACCGTCCGTCGCGACGGTGGCACCCACTTCCTCGGGGAACTGACACATGGCGCCCAACTCTTCGCTGCGTGAACGCCTGGCTCCGGCCGCCGCAACCGACCCGCGTGACGGTGACGGCGCGCAGGTCATCGACCTTGCCACCCGCAACGTCCTGCCCACCGTCTCGCAGCGCAAGAAGGCGGACGGCCTCGGCCTTGCTGCCGGCGTGCTGATCGTGGCGGCGCTGGGCGGCCTGACGCTGTGGTCGATGGACTCGGCGCGCAACCTGCCGGTCGACGGCGATGTCGGCACCGCGCCGCCTGCTCCCGCAGTGCCCGCGCCGGTGGCCGCCGTTCCGGCCCCCGCCGTGGTGGCTCCGGCGCCCGCGCCGGCCGAACTGGCCGCTCCGGCGCCATCG
>DATKFS010000320.1:0-8075 GCA_035511275.1 Novosphingobium sp. | reverse complement strand
TTGTCGATGCTGGCGCGGAAGCCCGCGAGAACGGGGTCGGCGGCCGGGGTTGCGGCGGGCGTGGCGTCGGTCATGGGCCCGCCCGCTAGCACGCCTGCGCCGGCTCTTCCAGTCGGCTCGATCCAACGGTTCGTGGCAATTGCACTTGCGTTGCGGACGGCTTGCGCCCAAAGCCCGGGGCGATGAGTGCAGATGTCGTCGCCCTGCGTTCCCGCAGGCCCCAGCCTTCCCTTGCTCCCATGCTGGCGCTTACCGCTCCCGGCATGAACAGCGTCAACGCGGTCATA
The DNA here is from genome assembly GCA_035511275.1 of Novosphingobium sp. Taxonomy (GTDB): domain Bacteria; phylum Pseudomonadota; class Alphaproteobacteria; order Sphingomonadales; family Sphingomonadaceae; genus Novosphingobium. The sequence goes on along the minus strand of DATKFS010000320.1, from coordinate 7,788 downwards.
CTCGACCGCATGCAGAGCGAGATTCCGCTGATACCCGCGCTGGCGGGCCACCTGATCTCGGGCGGCGGCAAGCGCATGCGCCCGATGCTGATGGTCGCCGCAGCGGAACTGTGCGGCTACCAGGGCACGCGCCACCACAAGCTGGCGGCAGCCGTGGAGTTCCTTCACACCGCCACGCTGCTTCACGACGACGTGGTCGACGGATCGGACATGCGGCGCGGCAAGGCCGCCGCCAACATCGTGTTCGGCAATCCCGCGACCGTGCTGGTGGGCGATTTCCTGTTCACCCGGGCCTTCGAACTGATGGTGGAGGACGGCAGCCTCAAGGTCCTGAAGATCTTCTCCAAGGCCAGCTCGATCATCGCCGAAGGCGAGGTCGATCAGTTGACCGCGCAGCGCCGGATCGAGACCAGCGAGGAGCACTATCTCCAGATCATCGGCTCGAAGACTGCCGCGCTGTTCGCCGCCGCTACCCGCATCCCGGCCATCGTCGCCGAGAAGAGCGAGGGCGAGGAGCAGGCGCTCGATGCCTTCGGTCGGAACCTCGGCATCGCGTTCCAGCTCGTCGACGATGCGATCGACTACGATTCGGAAAGCAGCGAATCGGGCAAGGACAAGGGCGACGACTTCCGCGAGGGCAAGATGACCCTTCCGGTGATCCTCGCCTATGCGCGCGGCAACGCCGAGGAGCGCAAGTTCTGGGAGGACGCCATCGCCGGCTTCCGCACGGAGGACGAGGACCTCGCCCATGCCGTCGGCCTGATCAATCGCCACGGCTGCGTGGAAGCGACGCGCGAGCGGGCGCGCCACTATGCCCAGCGCGCGATCGACGCCATTGCCGGTTTCCCGGCCGGCGAAGCCCGCACGGCCATGGCCGAGGCGGTGGAGTTCGCGGTCGCGCGGCGGTACTGATTTCACGCCCGGACGGGCCGTGGGATCGGCCGTCCGGCGGTCTTCGGTAAGGGTCGTTGCGACAGTCTGAAACAATGCCGTAATTGCGGCGCGAGCCTGGCTCGACTATTGAAACGGCGCCATGCCCTCCGATGCCGATCGGGCAGTCACGGGCTACCAGCCCGGCTCGCCCCGCCAACGCCTGATCTCGACGCTGCTTTCGGCAGGCATCATCGTGCTCGCCCTGCTGGTCGCGATCTACCAGACGGCCGTGGCGCCCGCGCTCAAGAAGGCGCAGAATCCCGTCACCTTTGACATTCCGGGCGAGGATGCCGACAGCGGCAGCAAGGCGCCGGAAAAGGCCAAGAAGGCCGAGAAGGCGGACGAGGAGCAGCCCAAGCAGGCGGAAGTGAAGGTCGAGGCGCCGGTCCCGCCCGTGGAAACGCCCAAGCCGGTCGAAAAGCCCGCGTTCTCGTTCCTCAAGGTCTCGCGCGCGGACATGGCGGCGGCCGACATCGGCGCGATGAAGCAGTCGGGCAACGGCGCACCCGCGCCCGGCGGGGGTAACAGCGGCTCGACCTACGGTCCGGGCGAGGGGCCGGGCGGCGCGGTGCTGTACAATGCCGACTGGTTCAAGGAACCCACCGACGCGCAGCTCGGCGGATATCTGCCCGCCAATGTCCCGCCGAACGGCTGGGGCATGATCGCCTGCCAGACGATCGACCACTACCGTGTCGAGAACTGCCAGATCCTGGGCGAATCGCCGCGCGGATCGGGCTTCGGCCGGGCGGTGCTCAATGCCGCCTGGCAGTTCCAGGTCCTGCCGCCGCGCATCAACGGCAAGCCGCAGATCGGCGAATGGGTGCGCATCCGGATCGACTACGGACGTCGCGCCGGCTGATCGTCAGCCGGTCGCGCTCCATGGCGAGGGACCGGTCTGGGCGAGGCGCTCGATCAGGTCGTCGAGAGCCATGGGCCGCGCGATGTAGAAGCCCTGGGCGAGCGAGAAGCCGGCAAGCCTTGCGCTGACGAGCTGGTTTTCGGTCTCGATCCCCTCGATCACGCATTCCAGTGACAGCGAGCGGGCGAGATGGCGGATCGCGGTGATGAGCCGTCGGCCCGCCGCCTCGTCGAGACGGGTCGCGAAGCTGCGGTCGATCTTGACCATGTCGAGCGGCAGCTGGTGCAGCGACGACAGGCTGGAATAACCGGTGCCGAAGTCGTCCAGCGCGATGCGCATCCCCGTTTCGCGCAGCCGCTCCAGCGCGGTGCCGGCCTTGTCCATCTCGGCGATGAGCGAGGATTCGGTGATCTCGATCAGCAGGCGCCGCGGATCGCATCCCGAGGCGGCGACCCGCGCGAGCAGGGCGTCGATCGTGCCGGGATTGCCGATGTCGTTGCCCGAGAGGTTGAACGAGACGCGCAGCGGGGCGGGCAGCCGGGCCAGCCCGTCCAGCGCCTTGTCGAACAGCGTCAGCGTCACTTCGCGCGCCCGGCCGAGGCGCTCGGCGGAAGCGATCAGAAGTTCGGGCGCGATCTCGCCGAGGCGGGGCGAGTTCCACCGCGCGAGACACTCCACCCCGATGGCGTCGAGATCCTCGGTCGCGACGATCGGCTGGAAGGCCAGCGACAGTTCGCTTTCGAGGTCGGCGCCCTGCAACGCGGCATCGATCGCCTGTTCGGTGCGGATCAGGCGCTCCAGTTTTTCCGAGAACAGCACGCACTGGCCGCGCTTGTGGTTCTTGGCGTGGTAGAGCGCGAAGTCGGCGCGATCGAACAGCAGATCGGCGCTGGCGGCGGTCTCGGGGAAGACCGCCAGCCCCGCCGAACAGCCCACCGAAACCAGCACGTCGCCGATCCGCGCGGGCTCGCGGATGGCCTTGCACAGTTCGTTGGCGACCCGCTCGGCCTGCTGCGGGCCGCCCATGACGATCAGTCCGAACTCGTCGCCGCCGAGCCGCGCGACGATGGTGTCGCCCGGGCACTGCCCCATCATGCGGCCGCCGATCACCTGCAGCAGGCGATCGCCGTGCGCGTGGCCGTGGGTGTCGTTCACCGGCTTGAAGCGGTCGAGGTCGATCAGGCCGACGCTGAACACGTCGTCGGGCCCCGAACGCTGGAGCAGGTTTTCCAGCGTCGCGAAGAAGTAGCGCCGGTTGGGCATTCCGGTCAGCGCGTCGGTCTGGGCGAGGCGGGCGTTCTCCTCGCCCAGCACCTGCGCCTGCCGCCGCTCGACGTGGAGTTCGCGCTGCGACGTCTCGAGTTCGACGAAGGCGTGATACGAATCGCGCAGGATCTTGAGGATCACCATCGCCACCAGCACGATGTTGCAGGCGATCGCGATCAGGACCTCGGTGCCGATCCACAAGGAATAGGCGAGGAACGTGCCCAGCACGATGACGCTGACCGCGAGTGCTGCCAGCGGTAGGAAGCTCAGGCAGAACACGCAGCCCAGCAGCGTCACCGACACGAAGACCGCGACGTGCCCGTGCTCGTAGGGCCCTCCGTACTGGTCGAGCCAGAGCGACCAGGCGACGAAGGCGGGCGCCATCAGGATCGCCACGATCACGGTGCGAGACATGCTGCGCTTCGCCCGCTCCGGGTCCAGCTCCGCCGGAACGACCGGGCGCATCCACGTCATCATGCGGATCATGCAGGCGGCGATGAGGATCGCGGGGAACGTGTAGACCAGAAGCGGCGGCGCCAGTCCGCGATGCGTGAAGGCGAGCACGGCGGCGTTGATCGACAGCAACCCGTACATTGGCGGTATGTGCTCACGCAGCCGCAGATACTGTGCGACGCTGAGGGGATACTGGCCGGCGCGGTGCATTATGGTGGGATTCTGCGCATTGTTGAAGGTACAGCGTGAAGGGGTCCGTTATTGATGACAAGTCTTTAGGAAGGGTGGATGCCTTGCGTAGATTGATCCACTCTGGATATGAACTGCCGCAAACCGCCCCCGCCCCGGCGCTTTTTTCCTTTGATCTCGGTGCTTTCCCCGGCGAGGCGCAGGCCCTAGGGCAACGTGCGTGACCACGCTTCCGATCCATGCCGTCCTCCCGGACCTCCTCGCCGCGCTGCGCGGGAATACCGGCGCCGTGCTGATCGCGCCGCCCGGCGCGGGCAAGACCACGGCGCTGGCGCCCGCCCTGCTGGGCGAGGGCTGGTGCACCGGCACTGTCATCCTCCTCAGCCCGCGCCGCGTCGCCGCGCGGGCCGCCGCCGAACGCATGGCGGACCAACTCGGCGAGGCGGCGGGCGAAACAATCGGCTACGTCACCCGCCTCGACGTCAAGCGCACCGCCCGTACGCGGGTGCTGGTGATGACCGAGGCGATCTTCGTCTCGACCATCCTGAACGACCCGGAACTTGCCGGGGTGTCCGCCGTGCTGTTCGACGAGGCGCACGAACGCCACCTCGACAGCGACCTCGGCCTCGCGCTCGCCATCGAAAGCCGCGCGGTGCTGCGCGAGGATCTGCGCATCGTCGTGATGTCCGCCACGATCGACGGCACCCGCTTCGCCCGCTTGCTTGGCGAAGGGACGCCGGTCGTCGAAAGCGCGGGCAAGGCCTGGCCGCTGGAGGTCCGCTGGCTCGGCCATGCACCCGATCGCCGGATCGAGGACGCCATGATTTCCGCGATCCTGACCGCCTGGCGCGAGACGGCCGCGACCGGGGAGGGCGGCGACCTTCTCGCCTTCCTGCCGGGCGTGCGGGAGATCGAACGGGTGGCCGAAGGACTGACGCAGAAGCTGCCCTCGGCCCTTGTCCTGCCTCTCCATGGCCAGTGCGAACCCGCCGCCCAGCGCGCCGCCATCCGCCGCGACCCGGAGGGGCGACGCCGCATCGTCCTGGCGACCGCGATCGCCGAGACCTCGCTGACGCTGGACGGCGTGTCGGTGGTGGTCGATGCCGGGCTTTCCCGGCGCGCCGAGTTCGACAAGGCAGCGGGCGTTACCCGGCTCGTCACCCACCGCGCCAGTCGCGCCTCGGCCGCCCAGCGCGCGGGCCGCGCGGCGCGTCAGGGGCCGGGCGTGGCCTATCGCCTATGGGAGGAGGCCGCCCACGCCGGCCGGCCCGAGTTCGATCCGCCCGAGATGCTCACCAGCGATCTCGCGCCGCTCACCCTGACGCTGGCGCAGTGGGGGACGGGCGATCCGGCGGCGATGGCCTGGCTCGATCCGCCGCCGCCGCCCGCGCTCGACGCCGCGCGCAAGGGCCTCGCGACGCTCGGAGCGCTCGACGGGGAGGGGCGCATCACTCCGTTCGGTCGCAAGGTCGCCAGCCTGCCGATGGACCCGGCGCAGGCCGCGATGATCCTGCGAGCGAGCGAACTGGGCGCGGGCGAGATGGCGGCGCGGCTGGCGCTGCTGCTGCAGGAACGCGGCCTTGGCGGACGGAGCGACGATCTCGTGCAGCGCCTCTCGCGCTGGGATGCCGACCGATCCCCACGCGCGCAGGCCTCGCGCAAGCTCGCGGCGGGCTGGGCTCGGCGGGCGCAGGCGCTGGTCGATACGCGGCGAGGGTCCGGCGACGTGCCCGTAGGCGTGCTGCTGGCGCTCGGCCGGCCCGAGATGCTGGCGCGGCGTCGCGATGGGTCGGGCGAGACATGGCTCAGCGCCGGGGGCAGGGGTTATGTGCTGGACCCGGCATCGCCGCTCGCCGCGCGCGAGTGGATGGTGATCGGCGACGCGCAAGGGCAGGCCAAAGGCGCGCGCATCCTGTCGGGCGCCTCGCTGGAGCCCGCCGAGGTCGAAGCGTGGCTTTCCGATGCGATCGAGCGGCGCACCGTCCTGCGCTGGAACGAGGAGGACGGCCGCGTCGAAGCCCGGCTCGAACGCCGGCTGGGCGCGATCACGCTCGCGACCGGGCCCGATCCCGCGCCCGATCCCGAAGCGATCCGCGCCTTCCTGATCGAGCGCATCCGGGCGCGGGGCCTGTCGCTCGTGCCGCTTGGCAAGGGCGGGCAATCGCTCCTGCGCCGCGCGCGCTATGCGGGCATCGCCGCGCTCTCGGAAGAAGCGCTGCTGGCGGACCTCGAGGAATGGCTGGGCCCGCTGCTCGGCCGCCGCCTCGACGCGCTCGACGCGGCGGCGCTCTCGCAGGCCTTGCGCAACCGGCTCGACTGGGACGCGCAGCAGGCGCTCGAACGCCTTGCCCCGCCCGAGTTCCGCAGCCCCGCCGGCAGCACTCACGCGATCGACTACGAGGACGAGGGCGGCCCTTCGGTGGAAGTGCGCGTGCAGGCGCTTTTCGGGCTCGACCGCCATCCCGGCTTCGGAAGCCCCTCGCAACCTCTGCTGCTCAAGCTGACCTCGCCCGCCGGTCGCCCGATCCAGACCACGCGGGACCTGCCGGGCTTCTGGCGCGGATCGTGGCGTGACGTGCAGCGCGACATGAAAGGCCGCTACCCCCGCCACCGCTGGCCGGATGAGCCGTGGAACGAGGACCCCAGCCTCAAGACCCGCAATGCCTTCGAGCGGGGCCGCAACGGGTGATCCGGACGTGATTGCATCTTGATTTTTGGGCCGATTCGGGGGCAAGGCGTCGGGCCATGAGCGCACGCATCTATCAACGCCCGAAGAACGCCATGCAGTCCGGCAAGGCGCTGCTCGACCAGTGGACCCTGGAGTTCGCGCCGGCCGAAGCGAAGAAGCCCGATCCGCTGATGGGCTGGGCCGGTTCGGGCGACACGCAGCAACAGGTCATCCTGCGCTTCCCCACGGTGGACGAGGCCAAGGCCTATGCCGACCGTTACGGCATCGAGGCGGAAGTCCACACCACTCCGCCGCGTCGCCTCAAGATCCAGGCCTACGCCGACAACTTCCGCTGAGAACGGCGCCGGTCGGGTTTGTCGGCAGGGGGGCTGGACAAACCTGACCGACCCCGCCATATGCCCGCCCGGGAGTCGGGCGGGCGTTTTCGTCCGCCAACTTGGTCAGGTCCGGAAGGAAGCAGCCACAACGGATTGCGGCGGGTCGCCCGGCTCCTTCTTCACCACATCGCTGGCGCCCCGGGCGTATCTCCGGACTTTACGGTCGTCGCGGCGCGATGGCTGTGGAGGACGGTGCTTTTCCCCTGACATTCCCCGGCCCAGCGCCTAGTTTGGGCGACGATGGACGATTCACGCGACATGTTCGGCGATACGCCTCCCTGGGACGACGAGGACGAGGACCAGAACGCGCCCGACGCGGCCGAACTCGAGGCGGCGGGGCAGCAGTCGATGTTCGGTGATCCCGAACCACGGGTCGAGCAGAAGGTGGAACCGGAACCCGCACCCCGACCCGCTACGGTTGCCGCTCAGGCTGGACCCGTCGAAGCCCCGGCTGCCAAGGCGCCGCCATCCGCGCCTGCCGCCGCCGCCGCGCAGCCCTATCGCGTGCTCGCGCGCAAGTATCGTCCGCAGACTTTCGCCGAACTGATCGGGCAGGAGGCGATGGTCCAGACCCTCGCCAACGCCATCAAGCGCGACCGGCTGGCCCACGCCTTCCTGATGACGGGCGTGCGCGGGGTGGGCAAGACCTCGACCGCGCGCCTCATCGCCAAGGCCCTCAACTGCATCGGCCCGGATGGGCAGGGCGGCCCCACCATCGACCCTTGCGGCAAGTGCGAACCCTGCGTCGCCATCGCGGAAGGCCGCCATATCGACGTGATCGAGATGGACGCCGCGTCGAACACCGGCGTCGACGACGTGCGCGAGATTATCGAGGCGGTGCGCTACGCCGCAGTCTCGGCGCGCTATAAGATCTATATCATCGACGAAGTGCATATGTTGTCGCGTAACGCCTTCAACGCGCTCCTGAAAACGCTCGAAGAACCGCCGCCGCACGTCAAATTCCTGTTCGCGACCACCGAGGTGAACAAGGTGCCGGTGACGGTGCTGTCGCGCTGCCAGCG
>DATKFS010000319.1:0-13484 GCA_035511275.1 Novosphingobium sp. | reverse complement strand
GTCGCCGCGATCTCGCCGCGGAGATGGCGCCCAAGGCCGACGAGGGCCTGCCGCCGCTGCCCGGCGCCGACGAGACCGCCGGCCCCGCCACCCAGGGCGCCGAGGCCGGCCTCGGCCAGTCCTCCGCCGAACATGCCTTCGGTGGCGAGCCCCAGGAAGGCGGTCGCCGCCAGCGCAAGCCGCACGGTTCCGAGGCCGCCGAACCGGCCGAAACCGCCGACGCGACCGCCTGACGCGATCCATCTCCCCCGCCGCGCCCAGCCTCCGGGCGCGGCCCCTTGCAGGGTCCGTTTCGCACGTCGCGAAGCGGGCCCTGTCTCTTTTGACAGCGCGCACCCGCACGCCGACCAACAGCGAGGATCCCTCCATGCCTTCACTTGCCCAATCCAGTCTCCCGACCCGATCGCCCCACGACTTGTGCGGCCTCACTGCCGACTTCGTCGCGCTCACCAGCGCCGAGATCGTTTCCGCCGAGGGTAGCGTGGGCAAATTCTGGGCCGGTGACGGCAGCCGGGAATGCATGCTGGATGACGATTGTCTGGTTGCTCGCCATGTTGTGCCCTTCGCGAGCTATCCCTGGCACGTCTGGCACCACATCGCCGCCGAAATCCTCGGCGGCGCCTATGACCTGCGGGACGCCTCGCAGATCGAGCGACTGATCCAGCTCCGTGGCCTGTTTCCGCGCGACGGCGCGTCGGCCCCGCACTGGATCGCGCTCGACCAGACCGATCTCGCGACCTTGCTGGAACGCCAAGAGCATCCGAATAGCGAAACGGCCCAGCTTTCCCGTCTGCGCCTCGATGGTCTCGATGCGGGTCTCGGCCTTCCCGCACCCGAATATTATGTCGATGCGCGCGAGATTTCCCGAGAGACCTGGGAATCGATCTCGCACCTGACCTTCGATCAGGCTTTCGCCGATCCGGAAGGCCGGCCCTACGACCTGATCTTCGACAGGCCTGACCTCACCACCGGACACGCGTCCGGCCTGGCCTTCGCGGCGCTTCACGAACTGCAAATCGTGTTGACGGAGGAAAGGCCCGTGCCCCCGGAGGATGGCGACTTCCAGAGCGATGCGATGTTCGAGACCTTTACGGCGAAGCTGGCGGATATGATCGCAGCCGCGCCCGCCTGTCTCGCCCTTGCCCATGGCGATACCAACGGTCGGATCGCCGCCGCAATCGACTTCGTGGACCAGCGCTGCCCAGGATGGTCCGAGAACTTTTCCACGTCGCCCTCTGGCGGTGAGCTTCGTCCCGTTCCTCTCGCATGGAGCCGGCAGATCGCAATCGCGGGCCTGCGTGATGCGTCCGGCGAACATGCCCTCGTGCAGAACGCTGACGAAGTCCCCGCCTCCTACGCCATCTATGCTGAACGCCATGATGGCTCCCTGGAATGGCTCGGAACGGCGTCCACCATTGCCGATGCGACGCGTCTCACAAGCGCGATCGGATCGGCCTCGGCACCGCGTATGCTCTCCGCATTGACCGATTGAACCCTTTGACCGCGACGCGGTCGCTCAATGGCGCTCACGGCCCGAACCTGGTCCCACCGCTTCTTCCGCCCTCCAACATGCTCCCCGACGTGCCCGGTCCCGCGCCTCCCGGCCGCGCACGACCCTTGAGGGCCTGCCTCGCACATTCCCCGCGAGGCAGGCCCTGTTTTTGTTCTGCGGGCAAGCCACTTGCTCCGCACCGTCGCACCTTCAATCGCCCTCCTGCGGGACCCTTCGCCGGACGATCGCCAGCAATGCGGCGACGACACACCCCGCGACGATCCCGAATGTCAGGTCCTTCACCAGGGTCAGGCCGAAGGTCGCGAGCAGCACCGAGGCCGTGGGCCAGCTACGGATCAGGCGCAGGAATTCGGCCTTCTCGGCCATGTTCCAGCACACCACCAGCAGGACGCCGGCGAGCGCCGAGAGCGGTACATAGCGCGCCAGCGGCGCAGCCACGAGCATGAAGAGCAGGACGAACAGCGCATGCAGCATGCCCGACACCGGGCTGATCGCGCCAGCCCGGATGTTCGTCGCGGTTCTCGCGATCGTGCCGGTGACGCTGATCCCGCCGAACAGGGCTGAGACGATGTTGGCGAGACCCTGCGCGACCAGCTCCATGTTGAGCGATGCTTGCGTCCGGATATGCTGTCGGCGACCTTGGCCGACAACAGGCTCTCGACGCCGCCCAGCAGGGTGAACGAGAGCGCCGACGGCAGGAGCTGCAGCACCAGCGCCCATGACATCTCCGGTGCCTGCGGCGTCGGCAAGCCGCGCGGGATATCGCCGAAGCGGCTGCCGATCGTCTCGGCCGGAAGCTGCATCCATGCGGCGGCGATGGACGCCAGCACCACCGCGATCAACATGCCGGGCCAGTTGGGCCGATACCGGCGCAGCACGAAGATCAGCGCCGCCGAGCCGAGGCCCAGCACCGCCGCCGCAGGCGTCGCCGTCGCTGCCGCCTTGCCGAGCGCCAGCAGCTTGGGGATCAGCGGGCCGGGTTCCGCGCCCGCGAGATGCAGACCGAACAGATCCCGGATTTCGCCTGAGAAGATCGTCACGGCAATGCCGCAGGTGAACCCCACGGTCACGGGATGGGGAATGTGGCGGATCAGCGAGCCGAGGCGCGAAAGCCCGATCAGCGTCAGCATCGCGCCCGACAGCATCACGGTCACGAGCAGCCCGTTCAGACCGAACTTCGTCGTCGTGGCAGCCACCAGAACGATGAAGGCCCCCGCGGGTCCCCCGATCTGGTAGCGGCTCCCACCCAGCGCCGAGACGAGGAACCCGCCGATGATCGCTGTATATAGCCCTCGCTCGGGCGACACGCCGGAGGCTACGGCGATCGCCATCGACAGAGGCAGCGCCACGATCGCCACCGTCACCGCAGCGAGCACGTCCTTGCGCAACGACGAGAGGGAATAGCCTTCGCTCAGGGCCGTGACGAGCTTCGGCCGGAAGAGATGGGCTGTCGCCGTACCGTCAGGCATGCCTACGCCGCCGATGCATTGTCCTGCGTGCGCCGCACGGGCTCGCGCAAGGTCGGGCTGGTGGGATCGCGCAGCCGGACACCCCGCCCGCCGCTCGCGCTGATGCTATTCTCCCGGATCAGCTCGATCCCCTCGCGCTCAAGCGCATCGACCACCTTGGTCAGCGTATCCACCACGCCCCGGACATAGCCATCGCTGGTCGCTTCCATGCGCTGGATCGTTGGCAGCGAGACGCCGGCGCGCTCGGCGAGCGTGCGCTGGTCGATTCCGAGGAGCGCGCGCGCCGCGCGAAGCTGAGCTGGGGTGAGCATCGCCATGATGTAAAATACATCAGGAATGACGTCAAGGATTGCTCAGAAGCGAGGCTGACTATCTGAATAGCGATCCTAAACTTGCATCTGGCGTCCTCAAACTGCTAACGAACCGGGCATCAACCCCCTCGCAAACCGCGCGCGCTTGCCGCGACGCCCCAGTTATTCGGAGAGTTTCGATGTCGGACGCCCTTATCGCTGAAACGCTGGCGGCTCCGACTCGCCATCGCCGCCTCGCTGCCTGGGTCGACGAGATCGCCGCCCTCACCAAACCCGACCATATCCACTGGTGCGATGGCTCCGAGGCCGAATGGCATGCCCTGACCGAGCAGCTGGTCGCGGCCGGAACCCTGCGCCGCCTCGATCCCGCGAAGCGCCCCAACTCCTTCTGGGCCGCCTCGGACCCGCGCGATGTCGCGCGCGTCGAAAGCCGCACCTTCATCTGCGCCGAAAACGAGGCCGACGCCGGACCGACCAACAACTGGCGCGCGCCGGACGAGATGCGCGGCACGCTCAAGGACCTGTTCGACGGCTGCATGCGCGGGCGCACCATGTATGTCGTGCCCTTCTCCATGGGCCCGATCGGCTCGCCGATCAGCGCGCTCGGAGTGGAGATCACCGACAGCCCCTATGTCGTCCTCTCCATGCGCGTGATGACGCGGATGGGCACGCCCGCGCTCGACGCCTTGGGCGAGGACGGCGAATTCGTGCCCGCGGTCCATTCGGTCGGCGCGCCGCTCGCGCCCGGCGAGGCCGACGCCGCCTGGCCCTGCAACGAGACCAAATATATCGTCCACTTCCCCGAGACGCGCGAAATCTGGTCCTATGGATCGGGCTATGGCGGGAACGCCCTGCTCGGCAAGAAATGCTACGCCCTGCGCATCGCCTCGGTCATGGCCCGCGACGATGGCTGGCTTGCCGAGCATATGCTCATCCTCAAGCTGACCTCACCCGAGGGCCGCGTGCATTATGTCGCCGCCGCCTTCCCTTCGGCCTGCGGCAAGACCAACCTCGCCATGCTGCAGCCGACCATTCCGGGCTGGAAGGCCGAGACCATCGGCGACGACATCGCCTGGATGCGCTTCGGTGACGACGGCCGGCTCTACGCGATCAATCCCGAGGCCGGATTCTTCGGCGTCGCGCCGGGCACGAGCGCGACCACCAACGCCAATGCGCTCGCCAGCCTCGACGCGAACACCATCTTCACCAACACAGCGCTCACCGCCGATGGCGATGTCTGGTGGGAGGGCCTCACCAAGGAGCCGCCCGCCGGGCTGACCGACTGGCGCGGCCAGGCCTGGTCTCCCGATCTCGGCACGCCGGCTGCCCATCCCAATGCGCGCTTCGCCTGCCCCGCGGGGCAATGCCCGGCAATCGCGCCCGAATGGGAGGACCCCAGGGGCGTTCCGATCTCGGCCATTCTCTTCGGCGGCCGCCGAGCGACGACCGCTCCGCTCGTCACCGAGGCCTTCGACTGGCAGCACGGCGTGTTCCTGGCCTCCAACGTCGCGTCCGAGGGCACGGCCGCGGCCGAGACCAAGATCGGCGACGTGCGCCGCGATCCCTTCGCGATGCTGCCCTTCTGCGGCTATAATATGGGCGACTATTTCGCCCACTGGCTAAAGCTGGGCGCGGAGGCGTCGGACGCGGCCAAGCTGCCGCGCATCTTCTACGTCAACTGGTTCCGCAAGGATGTCGACGGCCGTTTCCTCTGGCCCGGCTTCGGCGACAATGCCCGCGTCCTCAAATGGATCGCCGATCGCCTGGACGGGCGCGTCGAGGCCGAGGACAAGGCCATCGGCCGCCTTCCCAGGATGGACGACCTCGATCTGGCGGGACTCGATCTCTCCGACGCAGCCGTGGCAGCCCTCCTCGCCGTCGATCACGACGAATGGCGCGCCGAGGCCGAGCGCATCCGCCGCGACTATGCACGCTTCGGCGACCGCCTGCCCGCGGCGCTGACCGCCGAACTCGGCGCGCTCGAAGCGCGTCTGGCCTGAAGGGCGCGACCGACCATGACCGATACCAGCGACGACTATGTCTATGACGAAGCCTCCGGCGAATGGATCAGTCCGGCCGAGGCCGCCGCGAATGCCCACGCCGCCGAGGCGATCGAAGTGCGCGATTCCGTCGGCAACCTTCTCGCCGATGGTGATAGCGTCATCACGATCAAGGATCTCAAAGTGAAGGGCGCAGGCCAGACCCTGCGCAAGGGCACCGTGATCAAATCGATCCGACTCACCGGCGACGCCCAGGAGATCGACTGTCGATACGATGGAATCAAGGGGCTGGTCTTGCGCGCAGAATTCGTCCGCAAGCATTGAACGGACGAGTACCGTTTGCCTTGGACAATTTGCCCCGCAATGCGGGACATTCTGTCGTTCGCCTGCGTTGAGCATCGCCGCATGTCGCTGACTATGCACGTGCATCGCTGGATCATGCCGGTGGCATGAGAGTTGCTTCGCGACCTCCGCCAATCAAGGAGAAACTAGCGATGGCTCACGACATCAAGGAAGGCATGGAAATCATCGGCGCCGATGGCGTCCATGTCGGCACCGTCGATCGTCTCGAGGGCGACCGGATCTAGCTCGGGAAACATGACAGCCACGGCGCCCACAGCGGCCACCACCACTATATCAGCATCGGCCTGGTCGCCGGTGTCGAAGGCGACCGCGTCCGCCTCTCCGCCAACGCCGACGTCGCGCTCTCCTTCGAAGAAGAAAAGTCCGGAAAGCCCGTCCAGGACTAGACCCGTTGTTGCACGCCCGCACGGGCGCTAGTCTTCAAGAAGCCCGCCCGGGTAGACGCACGACCTTTCCGTGCGTCCTCCTGTCATGGCGAGGCCGATCACAGGGGGATGCTCATGAACGACCGAGGGCTATTTCTCGCACGATTGTTCCTTGGCATCCCCTTCATCGTATGGGGTGCGATGAAGCTCATGGGCGGCGCGGCCGCCCTCGTTCCCGGACTTGCAGCCATCGGCCTGCCCGACCCCCTGATCTTCGCCTATCTGATCGGCCTTTGCGAGCTTGTCGGCGGGATCGCGATCGTCCTGGGTTATCCCGTCCGCACGGTTGGCATCCTGCTCGGGCTCTGGTGTCTCGCCACGGCCAAGCAGGCGCACATGGGCAATCTCACCGAAATCCTGAAGAACGCGACCATGGCGGGCGGCTTCTTCCTGATCGCCGCGACCGGCGCGGGCTCCCTCTCCCTGTTCCGCGGGATACCGCCAGGCCGGCTCGCCCGTCTGCGGTAGATAGCCTCGCCGTCCTTCCCGGCTTTCCTCGCCGATAGGCCGCATCGAGCCACCATCTTGGCGACAGGCGGGCCGGCCCGACCGCAGGAAGCGTCGCCGAGGTCTCTGCCTGCCGACCGCTGATATCGCTCGAGCCGGAGCACCCGTCGCCGTGCCGCGGTGCGCTGTCCTCTTGCCGGACGATCCAGCGCCATGCCCTTCCTCGTGCATGGCACTCGCCGACCGCTGGCCGGCATGACCTGATGGCATCTCGCCGTCCCGGACGCCGCGCCCTGTCGATCCCGCACACGAGGCCGTCCCCAGACCGCTCGGGCGAGGCCGACAATCCGACGCGCCGCCGCCGTGCAGGGCAGGTGTCTCGCTTTGGCTGACCCCGAGTGAAGACCGTCCATGGCGAGGGCCTTCGCGATATCGCCGGTGGGCCATCCGCTTGAGTGGATGAACGCTACGCCCGTGCGGGGCCTCCGCAACCCGCCATTTTCCGACCGTGTTGAGGCCTGGCGGCCTCTGCCCGCACCACTCGAAAAATGGGGGTTTCCCCTCGCTGGCGCTCGGGTGCGGTGTCCCCTCGATCACGGGCCTTCGGACAAGTTCATCCCAGCGGGATCGGCCCGCTGGCGTGAGACGCGAAAGGCATCAGGCCATGAACAAGGTTTTTCTCTCGGGCCGCATCACCTCGGACATCAGCCGCTTCGGCACGGACAGCAAGGGCGGCGTCAGCTTCAGCCTCGTCACCTCCAAGCCGGTCATCAAGGACGGCCAGGTCCAGAAGGACGACAACGGCTACACCGAGACCTACGACGAGTTCCACACGGTCAAGGCCTTCAACGGCCTCGGCAAGTCGGTCGCCAACCACAAGAAGAAGGGCGACAAGCTCCTGGTGGTCGGCGAGATCCGCTACAGCCGCAACGAGCGCGACGGTCGCACCTACTACAACACCGACATCGTCGCCGAGGAAATCGAATTCCTCTGACCGTCCTTCCGGGCGGTCGCGCGCGGCCGCCCTCCACCTTTCGATGGAGAGCACAAATGTTCACCCTCACCAGCTTCGACGACATCGCCGGCATCGCCCACGGCATCGAGACCACCAACCCCTGCATGGTCGAGCGCATCCGCCGCGCGGCCGACAGCATGGGCCGCCACGAGATCGCCGCCCGCCTTGGCCAGGCGATCACCGAGGCGACCGACGCCGCCCACGCCCGCGACTTCGAGCAGGCGCAGTTCGGCGAAGCCAGCGCCGACGCGATCGTCGACTGCGAATATTATGACGATCTTGCCGCGGCCTGGTCGCTGGTCGCCAGCGAGCACCAACTGATCGTCCCCCATTCCATCTTCGCGCACGACGGGTCGGTCCATTGACCCGTCGGCCTTCCAACAGGACAACGCTCATGCACGCACAATCCACGCCCGCCCGGTCCGCCGACCATTGCTTCGGCATCATCATGCACCACCGCCTCGCCTGGTGGCTGGTCGAATTTCCCGATCTCGATGCGACCCCGCTGCGCGCCCGCAAGCTTTCAGGCCGGCTCACGCCGGCCCTTGCCGACTGGCTACGCTGCGAGACCGGCGATCCGCGCCTCGGCGACGATATCGCCGCGCTCAATCCGGACAGCCGCTGCTGGTCCGGCGAATTCTCCTATGTGCCCGCGGCCGGCGCCGCCGATCTGTTCGACATCGATGCCCATCCCTGGGGCAGCGAGGCCAGCGAACTGGAGACCCGGCTCGCGCGCGCGATGATCGATGCGACACTGCACCCGATCCCCTCGGGCTTCATCTCGATCTTCGGTGCTTTGCCGCCCGAGAACCAGCCGGTGCTTGCGATCCGGTTGAGCGGCTATACCTGCTCCACATTCGAGCTGATGACGGTACGGTATATGCCGACCTACCGGCCGCGTTCGCCCTGGCGCGACATCTCCGGCGATGCCGTCGGTGACAGCGGCAGCGATATCCTTGGATGGCAGCTCGCCGCCGACTGGATCAGGCCGACCTGATGCCGGCGGCGAGGTCGGCACACGCCGGCCTCGCCCCGTGCCTAGGGCGAGCTTGCCACCCGCCCAGCATCCCCTGAAACTCGCGGCGCGGCGCCCTCGATGGCGGCGCGGGCATTTGCCGTGCTCACCCGCCTCTGACCGGACCGGGTTCAAAGCGAATGTCGCCTCGCGTCACGTCTGCGTGCCGCGCGGTGCTGCGTGCTGGCTGCGGCGTAAGTTGCTCGTGCTGCGGGATCTCACCGATCGATCAGACTTCGTCTGAAAACCGGGCTGTGTGGGGCCGGCGAGGTCCAGGTCATCGGTCCTGCGATAGGGCTGGCCAAGAAGGGTTGGCGCATCCCGCCCTTCGCTCGGGCGAAGGACGGGACCGGGGCTCTATTCGCTAAGCCGCCGCCCGCGCGTGCCGCGCGAGCCCCGGCTAAGCTCACGGAGCCGAAGCGGAGCTTCGTCTCCGCCCTGCCGGGTCACGATCCCACTTGCGGTTGACGAGCGGGGAAGGATTTTCATTCCTATTCCTCTCTTGTGTCTGCCTAGTGTGGCATGCGGGGTTGGCGGTCCGTCGAGCATGAGCGGTCCCCCCAATTTTTGCGTGCGCCCGCTGGCGCGGCCCCCCGAAAAAATCGGCTCCCCCGCTCCCCGCGCGGCGGCGTTAACCCGGGTCCGGCCGCGAGCGGCCGGCTTCCCGGTTAACGTGCCCGACCTCCCTGACCACCGCATGCCCTGAGCCAGGCCTCATCCCGAGGATGAGACATCCAGAACCCATGGAGGCTCACATGACCAAGTCTTTCTCGAACTTCGCAGATCTCGCCAGCTTCATCGCCAGCGAGACGGACAGCCACGACCGCGCCGCCACTTACGAACACGCTTTCATCGAGCATGACGAACGCGCGAAGCTCTCGCCGGTCGACGAGGCCGAGCAGCTCGACATGCCCGACCCGGAGCAGGCCCGTGTGGCCGTTGAGATGGTGATGGCGACGCTGTTCGATGTGTTCCGCGACACGCGCCTCGAACCCTATGCAGCCGATCTCGCCTGGGGCTTCGTGAACAGCTTCCACGTCGTCGCGAAGCGCATCAACGACCGAGAAGACGATGCCGCGAAGGAGCTTGGCGAACTCGCCCGCAACTTTGACCCGAGCGAGATCTACGCCGCGCAGCTCGAAGACGCCCAGCTTCTCTGCCAGACGCTGCAAGGGTGCCGCGATGCGATGGAGTGCATGCGCGACCACGCCTCCGAAGTCTATCGCGTCGAGACCGGACGGCCCTATTCGCCGACCCGCGGCAGCCGGGTGTCCCGAGGCGTCACCGCGTCGATGATCGATGCCCGCGACTATCTCGCTTCCCGAATTCGAGAGCGCCGCGAGCAGTTCGCGCCCGAAGGTCCGGTTGTCGCATTCTCCGGCGGGCAGGTCTGGGAAGACCATGAGGGTCTCTGGCGCGGGCTCGACTCGATCAAGGCGCGCATCCCGGAAATGATCCTCGCAACGACCGCCCAGACCAAGGGCTGCGATGCGATTGCGCAGGCATGGGCGGCAGCGCGCGGCGTGAAGGTCATTCTGTTCAAGCTCGACCGCCGGTTGGGCGCCAAGGCCGCCTTCGTCCGCAACGACCGGCTGCTGGCCCTGAGGCCGGTGGAAGCCGTCGTCTGCGAAGGCTCGGGCATCCAGATGAACCTCGCCCAGAAGCTGCGGCAGGCAGGCGTGCCTCTCCATGTCGTGAAGCTCGATGAGACCGTGAAGGCGCGGCTCGCCCAGCCCAAGACCGATCTCCCGAAGTCCCGCGACGAGTTCGATCCCTGGACGCAGGATGACTACTACCGCGACATGGTGAACGGCGGTCGCCAGCGTCGTCGCTGACGCACCCTCGAGAGGCTCCGGCATCCGCCGGAGCCTCTCTTCTTTCTTGCTGCGAGGAAGCGGCGCACGCGGGCATCGAACCCCCGTGCGCCGCGACTGCAGCGTCCCGCCAAGACGGGCCCGACAAGCTGACCGTGGGCGGCCGCCAGAAAGAGGAGAGGGGAGGGGCAAAGCGCCTTCAGTCGAGGAGACCAAGCCCGTGTCCATCCTGTTTCGCATCACCGAACCGGCCGACGATGCTCTCTCGCCCAGCGCTATCATCACGGCGCGGAAACTCGCGGCGCTCCGGCGGTTCCTCCGCTCCGAGGGAGACCGCATCGGCGTCGCGCTGCTTGAACCCGACGAGTATCTCGGCGACAGCTTCGAGGCGCGCGTCTGTCCGCTCGCGCTCGCCGCCATCACCAGCATCTTCGACCATGACGCCGCCGTGATCGCGGTCATCGAGGAAGCCCAGTTCAGAGGACGGCGCATCGCCATCCATCACTGCCCCGCCAGCGCCGAGATCACGCTGTGCGTCGCCCTCACATCGGATCAGGGCCTCGAACTCGATCTCGCCTATGGCAATGCCTATGCGCTGCTCGAAGCCCTCGCAATCGAGGCGGAAAGCGTCGGCGACATTCCCGTCGAGCTCCTCCGCGCCCGGCTGTCCGATCCGGCCACGCCGAGCCGGGCGGCACTGCGCGGCGTCGATCATTATCTGCCCCGGCTCGAGCGTCTCGTCGCGAGCGCGCCGGCGCATGATGACGCTCGGTTTGCGTGGGCCTGAACGGTCAGTTCGTCGCCGACGGAACGCCATCGACATAACGCTCGAGAAGGCTGTCGATCGCGGCCTGCAGATGACAACAGGCCCTGTCTTCTTCGGCCTCTTCGAGCGCCTTCATCGCCTGCCGCATCAGGACCAGAGCCAGCGCGCGCCGGATCTCCGGATCGTTTCTCAGATGGTCGATCGCGTCCGACGCTTCAGCCGCTCGCGATGCCATCTCCGGCGGACGAGACTCCACCTTCTGCCCTGACTTGCTCATCCCACGCTCCCCGGATGCGCAAGGGCCAAACCCTTGCCGAAACTCCCGCGCTCTGGGCGCGGGAGCCGGGGCTGGTAACACGTCGAGACATGCGCCTACGCTTTTAGCACCGAGGCACCTGGACATATGCGCAGGCACCCCGGCGTGAAACCACACCGAGCTGCCTTTCTCGACGGGATTACCAGTCCCGGCGCCACGGCCTTGGTGGCGCAAGCGCTCGCCTATCACAGAGATGGAACGACACCAAGTTGCCTCTGTGCGAGCCGCTCCTAGACGTGCGATGCGGTCCATCCGGACGCCCGCACGACGCTCGGGGGCAAAGCCAAACCACTCTCACATCTCGGCATCAGACGGAGCTTCATCGCCACAGTTTGACGCTGGGTGTCTCTCGGCCGTCAAGGATCAGCGGTCCCCCCAATTTTGCCGCCGATCCGCTCCGCTACCCGGCAACAAAATCGGCTCCCCCGCTGCCCGCTTCGCGGCGGCCATGCCGTCCCTGACCGCCTCAACACCGCGTCCCGATGAGCCCATCCTCATCGATGAGAGATGGGGAGCACGGCATCATCCTGATGGAGGCTCTTATGGACAACCTTTCCGACGATCTCCGGGCGCTGTTCAACGCTCCGATCTGCCCGTACTGCGCGACGCTCTACGATCCTGAGCATTATGACGAAGTCGATGAATGCGCCCGCTGTTCGAACTGCGGCAGGACATACCAGGTCGCAGCCGAACACCGCCCACAACAGGCGCACACTCCGCAGGACGATCCGCTATCCGCAGCCGCCCAATCGGATAGTCTGGCGCAGTTTCGGGAGGAGGCGGACCGCGTCTCGAAAGCGATGATGCACCAGACCGCCGGCGGCAGCTACGAGATGTATGAGCGGTGGTTCACGGAGGCGCTGGAGCCGACCATCGACAAGCTCGATCCGGCGCTCCGGTCACAGGCAATCGCGATCGCCACCGAGCTTGGCTATATCGACGATCCCGAGATCATGGCCGCCGGTTTCGGACCAGGCCTCTGCTCGATCAGCGGCATCGACGAGAACTACTGCCACTGCGGTCGTCATCCCTGACGCCATCCGGGACCGGGCCTCGCGCTCGGTCCCTTTTCTTTTGCCGCTGGCATCAAGTCCCGGCTCGCTCGCGTGCCGCGCGGACCCGTCGGTCCGCACGCCGCTACGCCTTGCCGGGGTCTCCCGACGAGAGGAAACATCTCTCACAGACTTCCCATTCTGTCGGACGCCCGAGACCGCCTCAAGGACGGCGGGGCCCCACCATTTTCTCCGGCGGATCAGGCGCGGCGCTTCTCCTTCGGCGTCCTGGCCGCCGAAGAAAATCGTGACCCCCACCGCCGCTTCGCGGTCGCTTCGCGATCCTTGACCCGGCCTCGGCCGCCCGACGCGCCGCTCCTGTCATTCAAGACAGACAGGAGCCTATCATGCAGATGATCTCGACCAGCGCCGCCGCCGACAACGCCGCCTTCTTCGCCGCCATCGCGAACGCCGAACGTCGCGCGCTTCACAGCTACTTCGACCAGCATGTCGTGGCGGACGAGGAGGCCGGCTACATCACCATCGACGAGGGGGATTACGGCGCGCTGCCGATGACGATCATCGACCGGATCGTCCATAGCGTGCCGGGCGGGCGGCTTGACGAATTCTGAGACAGACGGGGAGGGGCGCGGGCGCCTCTCCCCTTTTTTTGTGTGGCGATGTTACGGGCATGAGGGGCATCGAGCCCCCCATGCCCGTGCCGCGACAAGGGTCGCGGCGGGGGCTGTTCAGGCCGTCAGGCGCTTTTCCACTTCCTCGATTCCCAGCGACTTTATGCGGGCGACCAGCCCACTCAATCGCTTGCCGTCGAGCTTGAGAAGACCGGTCTTCTCGATCGCCTGTATCGCGGCCTCGCGTTCCTTCTCTTCCAGTCGTTGCCGCCGCTCTTCCAGCTTGCGGCCTTCTTCTTCAAGCGCGGCTCTTTCCTGTTCCAATGTGCGTGCCATGATGGGCCTCTTGGTTCACGCTGATCGGGCTATGAACGGTCCGACTATAGGCGCTCATCGAGCCTGCCGA
>DATKFS010000318.1:0-15002 GCA_035511275.1 Novosphingobium sp. | reverse complement strand
CGGCCTGTCGGCACGCTTATCGAAACGGTCGCAACTCACGCGCAAGCAACAGGCGCTGATCGACGAAATGCTGGACCACGAGCTCAACAAGCTTGCGGACAAGCTGGAGAAGTTGGGACGAACCGGTGCAATTTCAGACGGTAATCCCGCCCTTTGAGACAGGGCCGCAGATCGTGGCGCGCCTCGCGCACCGGCTGCGACCCAAGGAGAAACTGACGCTTTCGCAGTGGGCGGCGAAGTTCATGCCCAAGTACGACCCGGGCCTCCTGCCATTCCTCGACGAGGTGATGGATGCCTGCTCCGATCCGGAGACAGGCGAGGTCGGGGACATGGGTCCATCCCAGGGCGGCAAGTCGCTGGTGGGCGAAGCCTTCATCGGGTTCTCCATACATCAGGAGCCGCAGCCGTTCCTGATGACGCAGCCGGACAAGATCGCGGCCGAGACGTTCATCAAGCTTCGGGTCAATGCGCTCATGGACAGCATGCCGGTCCTCAAGGCGGAACTGGCGCCGGGCGTCAGCTCCGACAACATGCACCTCAAGCTGTTCAAGAGCGGTGTCTATCTCGGCGCGGCGTGGCCGGTGAAATCGCACTTTCGCGGTCGACCGTACTGCCGGGGCTGGCTCGACGATTTCGACGCGATCTCGGCAGACATCGAGGGCGAAGGCGATGCGGTCGGCCTGCTCGAAAGCCGGTTCGCGTTCTTCAAGGGCCAGGATACGAAGCTCGTCTCTTCGTCACCGGCCAAGGAAAA
The DNA here is from genome assembly GCA_035511275.1 of Novosphingobium sp. GTDB lineage: Bacteria > Pseudomonadota > Alphaproteobacteria > Sphingomonadales > Sphingomonadaceae > Novosphingobium. Next base: position 14,248 of record DATKFS010000318.1, on the reverse strand, counting down.
GGGAGGCATCGAGGCATTCGTTGCGGCGGGCACCGATGAGCGCTTGCAGCCGGTCTGCCCGGACTGCGGCGATCGGATCGAGCTCGACACCATCCGCGATCTCAAGTTCGAACTGGGTGGCGATGCGGAGCTGGCGGCCGAGACCGCTCATGTCGTGTGCCCGGCCAACGGCTGCATCCTCGAACCCGAGGCGCGGCACGAGCTGCTCCGCAGCCTAAAGGAGTTACCGCGCCGCGGCTTCGTCGCGCACAATCGATCGGCGGGCACATACCGGCGCACGTTCCGCCGCGACGGCCTTCTCTCGCTCAACTCTTGGGACGATCTCGCCCGCCAGTGGCGCGCCGCGCAGATCGCTTGGGACGACCTGCAGGACGAGGGCCCGTTGCGCACGTTCTACAACACGAAGGCGGGCAAGAATTACCGCTCGAAACTGTCGGGCGAGAAGCCGATCGAGAGCACGGCGCTGCGCGATCGTCGCGAAAATGGCTGGCTGCTGGGCACAGTGCCGCGCGGCCCTGTCGTGCTGGTGCTGGTGATTGACGTCCAGCACGATCGATTCGAATGCGCGGTGGTCGGCACCGCGACGGGGCGCGAGACCTGGCTTGTCGATCGCTTCGCAGTCGACGTTCTCGACGACGGCCTAACTGGCCTCGCACCGTTCGTGCACAAGGAGCACTGGCGGGTGCTGCTGCCGCTGTTCGATCGCCGCTATCCGATGATGGAGGGCGGCCGAAAGATTGGCGAAGCTCCGATCCTGTCGGTGACCATCGACACCGGCGGTTCGGACAAGGCCGGTGACCAGGCGACGGAAGGCGCGAAATTCTTCTGGCAGGAGGCCCGCGCCGCCGGGATCAAGCCGAACCGGATCACGCTGGTGAAGGGCGGCTCGAACATCAACGGGCAGCTCATGCCGACCGGCCAGTTCGCGGACAAGAAGACGAAGGGGGGCGCTCGCAAGACATCGGCGAGGCTGTGGATCCCCAACGTCCACAAGATCAAGAACATGATCGACGCCCGCCTGCGCCGCACCGTCCCCGGTCCGGGTTACATCCATCTGCCCGAGGATCTGACCGAGGAGCACCTCGACGAGCTGACGGCCGAGGAGATCGTCAAAGGCAAGTGGGCGAAGCGCCGCACCCGCAACGAGACGTGGGATCTTCTCGTCTACGCCGAGGCGGCAATCCTTCGGCCGCCTTTCGCACAAAGCAAACCGCATATGCGCTGGGTCCCGCGAGGCTTCCGCATCGAGTGGCCCGCAGTGATCGTCGCGACCGAAGAAGCCGAGGGCGAGGATCAGCCCGACGCGCCCGCAACCCCTGCGGCGGAGACTGCGCCGCCCGCCACTCGCGCCCCGCAGGCGCCCGCAAAGCCTGCACCCAAGCGGGCCCGCAACACCATGACCGGTCAGCGCCGCGGCGACTGGCTCAAACGAAGGAAGTAGCAATGGCCTGGACCACAGACGATCTGGACTCGCTCGACCGCGCGCTTCTCAGTGGGAAGAAGAGCTTCACCTTCGCCGATGGGCGAAAGATCGAGTATCACTCGCTCGACGAGGTGCGCGCGGTGCGTCGCGAGGTGAAGGCCGAACTGGCCGCCGGCGCGAGCCAGGTGAACCCGCGGCGCGCCACCGTTGCCCGGGTGCGCCGCAGCCGATGAACTGGTTCGACCGCCTCGTCGGCACCTTCTCGCCGCGCGCTGCGCTGCGCCGCGAGGCCACGCGCGTCCAGCTCGCCGAGGTCAGCCGCGTGCGTGCGCGCAGCCAGAAGCGGTATCACGACGCGCGACGCGACGCCTCGTGGGGCATCAACACCGGCCGGGTCGAAGACGCGATCCCCCGCATGGTCCTGTCGCGCCAGCGCGTCAGGCGCATCGTGCTTACGAACCCCTACGCGGCCAAGGTGCGCAATGCCCTGCTGAACAACCTCGTCGGGTTCGGCATCACTGGCACGCCGATCAAGGGCACGCCGAAGAAGGTCGCCGAGGCGTGGAAGCTCTGGCTTCGTCATGCCGACTGGATGGGCCGGTGCGACTTCTACGGCCTGCAGGAGCTGGCGGTCGGGACCACGATCGGCGACGGCGAATGCTTCATCGTGCGCCGGTTCGATCGCTCGCGCGCCGGGGTGATCCCTACCCGAATTCAGGTGCTCGACGCCGACATGCTCGGCGGCGGGCCCGATGGGTCGGGCATTGAGTACGACAGGGACGGTCGCCCTTCGAAGTACCATTTCCGCGAGCGCAGGGCGGGCCACCTTTCGGCCTTTTCCGGCAAGGCCGTCACGTTCGACGCGAAGGATGTGATCCACCTTTTCCGCCAGGACTGGCCCGGGCAGATGCGCGGCGTCTCGGTTTTCGAGCCCGCGATCAAGCGTTTCGAGGACTTCGACGAGTACATGGACGCCGAAGTTGTCCGCAAAAAGATCGAGGCCTGTTTCGCCGCCTTCATCACGCCCAGCGAGGATTCGGCGGCGGAAGATTTCGGCATCGGCGGGGAGAGCGACGAGACCACGGCCAACGACTTCGACGTCGAGGTCCTCGAGCCGGGCCTGGTCCAGCGGCTCCGCCCCGGTGACGAGGTAAAGTTCGGCGAGCCTAAGCCGTCGGCGGCAATCTCGGAGTTTGCCCGCGTCACCCTCCTCGGCGCCACCGCAGGCGCTGGTGTCACCTATGAGCACGGGACCGGCGACCTCTCGAACGTGAACTATTCGAGCTACCGCGCAGGAAGCTTGGAGTTCCAGCGCTTCTGCGGCCGGTACCAGTGGCTGACCATTATCCCGATCATGCTCGACCGCATCTGGGACTGGGTCTGCGAAGACGCCTACCAGACCGGCGTTTTCTCCAAGCGCTACTACGAGATGGCCTGGACCCCGCCCGCGTTCGAATCGATCGACCGCAAGAAGGACGCCGAAGCCGATGCTCTCGAAATGGCGAACGGCTCGACCAGCCTTCGCAAGGTGGTCGGCTCGAAGGGCGAGAGCTTCGAGGACCAGATGAACGAAATCGCCGAGGACCGGAAGCTGCTCGACCAGCTCGGCCTCTCCGATCTGGCGCGCCCGGCGGCGAAGGCCAGCAGCAAAACCACCACGGCCGGCGACGGCAACACGGAAGGAAAGGCAGACGATGCCTCAACAGACTGACGCGCCGGTCCTGGACCGGCGAGATGCACCGATGATCGTGAGGGCCGCGGAAACGCGGCCTTCTTCGTATCGGGAGGAAGACAACAGCCTCGAGGTGTGCTGGTCCACCGGCGCGGCGGTGACCCGCTTCGACTGGTGGAACGGCGAATACTACAACGAGGAACTGTCGCTCGACGAGGGCGCGGTCCGCCTCGACCGCCTCAACAGCGGTGCAGCGGTGCTCGACACGCACAGCCAGTTCCGGCTGAGCTCGGTCATCGGATCGGTGGAGCCCGGCAGTGCGCGCATAGAGAACGGCCTCGGCATCGCGCGCGTGCGCCTGTCGGATACCCCCGACTGCGCCGACACCGTCGCCAAGATCGTCGCGGGCCACATCCGCAACATCTCGGTCGGCTACATCGTCCACCAGTACACGCGCACCGAGCGCGACGGCGAGCGCCCCGTGATGCGCGCCGACGACTGGGAACCCGTCGAGATCAGCTTCGTGCCCGTGCCCGCCGATGGCGGCGCGCAGGTGCGATCCCAGAATGCCGAGCAGGGCGGCTTCCCCTGCACCATTCGCGGCGTCCCCGCAGCCTCCAACGAAGGAAACCATATGCCTGCCGAGACCATCTCTCAGGGCGCGCCGGCGGGTAACGCCGGTCAGCGCCAGACCCCAACCCCGCCCGCTTCTGGCGTGGCAACCGAACAGCGCCAGCCACCCGCGCTGACCGCCGGCCGCATCCGCGACGTCGTCGGCCGCTCCGACCTCGGCGCCGACTTCGCGCTCGATCTCATCGCGCGCAACGAGGAAACGCCGATGTCGGAAGCCGACCTGACCGACGCGATCGCGGGTCAGCTCGAAACCACCCGCCAGAACGGCTCGGTAAACGGCAACAATGCCGTCTACGGCGCCGTCGCCAGCGGGGACCAGTTTCGCAGCGCCATCGAAGGCGCGCTGCTCTCGCGCAACCAGCGCCCGTCGCAGGTCAGCGAGGATGCGCGCCAGTTCCGCGGCATGGGCCTGATCGAGCTCGCGCGCTTCTACCTGCACGCCCAGGGTCAGCGTACCCTCGGCATGCGCAAGGAGGAACTGTTCGTCACCGCCTGCCGGTTCGGCGCCCATGGCACCAGCGACTTCGGCGCCGCGCTGCAGAACGTGGCCCGCACCTCGCTCCTTCAGGGCTACGAGGAAGCGGAGCAGACCTTCTGGGACTTCGTGACCCGCAAGACCCTGCCCGACTTCAAGCCGGACACGCTGGTCGGTCTGGCGACGCTCTCGCCGTTCCTGCTGGTCGAGGAGAATGCCGAGTTCAAGCGACTGAATGCCGAAAGCATGGGCGACACCGTCCAGCTCTCGACCTACGGCGGTATCTTCGCTGTGACCCGGCAGGCAATCGTCAACGACAATGCCGGCATCTTCGTCGAGATCCCGAACGAAATGGGGTATCTCGCCGCCGACCACGAGTCCGACACGATCTATGCGATCCTGACCGGCAACCAGATGATGTACGATGGCAAGGCGCTCTTCCACGTCGACCACGGCAACCTCGCTGCTGCCGGAACGGCGATCACGATCGAGGCCATCGGCGCCGGTCGCGCGGCCATGTCCAGGCAGCGCAGCCCTAGCGGTCGCAACATCGGCGGCAACTACCCGAAGTACCTCGTCACCGGCCCGAACAAGCAGACCGAGGCCGAGCAGGTCGTAAGCGCCATCACGGCGGCCGATGCCACCAAGGCGAACCCGTTCGCGGGCAAGCTGGTGCCGATCACTGACCCGCGCATCACGGACAACTCCTGGTACCTGCTGGCCGACGCGCGCCGCTCCGGCATCGTCGCCGGTTACCTCGAGGGCCAGGAGGAAGTCTTTCTCGATACCCGCGAGGGCTTCGACGTCGACGGCACCGAGTGGAAGGGCCGCCTCGATTACGTCGGCAAGGCGATCGACTACCGCGGCGCCTATAAGAACCCGGGCAACTGATCCGGCCATGACCCGCCCGTCCCCTTCGGGGGGCGGGCTTCTTTCGCGTCCAGCACCGGCGCGATTCTCACCACAGAAAGGAAATGCCCATGGCCAAGGTTGCCGTGCAGCTCGAATCGCCGCGTCTCATCGCCGGCAAGCTTCGTCGTCCTCAGGAAGGCCCGATCATGGTCGCCGCCGACGAGGCCAAGCTCATCGAAAAGGAAAAGGCCGGCGAGATCGTCAAGGACGAGAAGCCCGCGAAGGCCCCCGCCGCCTCGGCCTGAGGCGGTCCACCAGACCTGCCCGGCCACGACGCGCGGGCTGAATTGAAAGGAAACCCCCATGAAGAACTATGTTCAGCCGGGCGACAATCTGACCCTCCCGGCCCCCTATGATCGCAAGTCCGGCCAGGGCGCGCTGATCGGCGCGATCTTCGGCATCGCCAGCAACGATGTCGAGGCCGGCGACGACGGCGTGTTCGTGGTCAAGGGTGTCTTCGACCACGCCAAGACCGCATCGCAGGCCTGGACGCTCGGCGCCAAGATCTACTGGGACAACACCGCCCGCGTTCTCACCAACGTCGCCAGCGGCAACACGCTGGTCGGCGCCGCGGTGGCGGCCGTCGCCGGCGGTGCCAACGACACGACCGGCCGCGTTCGGCTCAACGGGTCGTTCTGACCTCGGCGCGGGCCGCTTCCTCGCGCAGCGGTCCGCGTCTCCCCCTCTGCAGCCAGGAGAACAGGCTATGCTGGCCATCATCCTTCACACCGCGCACCTCGACAATTCGCGCACGCGCCGCGCCGCCGGCGACACGATCGAGATCGGCGAGGCCTCGAACCAGATCACCGGTATCGTTGCAGCCGACCTCGTCGACCGCAACCTCGCGTCCGAGCAGGAGAACCTGCAGATGCAGGAGCTCGCCGACGGTCAGGCGCGCCTCCTCGACGAGCACGGTACGGCCATCGACGTCCCCGAAGGAAACCTGTCCGACCCGCCGTCGGAACTCGACCTGACCGACGCGCAGCGCGCGGCCCTTCCGCCTCTCGGTGACCTCGCCGATGAAACCCCGGCCGTCGGCAAGGCCCGAAAGACAAAGGCCGACTGACCGATGCAGATCGCTGATAGCGCCGCCGATCTCATCGCCATCCATGAGGCGTTCGCCTTTCCGATCGTCTATTCGACCGTTGGCCCGATCACCGCGGTGGAAATGAACGATGACGCCTCCGGCATGGACGGCGCTACCACGCTACGCACCCGCAGGTTCGAAATCCTGCAATCAAAGCTCCCCGCGCCGCCAGCGAAGAACGACCGCATCGATGCATCCGGCCGCGCCTGGTACGTGACAGAGAGCGAGCGGCGCGATGATGTGCTGGCGTGGCACGTCACCGTGGAGTGGCGGACGTGACCGCGATTCGCGAGCTGATCTTCGAGGCGATCGTCGACACGCTGACCGCCGCCCAGGTCGCGCCCGAGATCGAGCGCATGCCATCCGGCGACCCGATCGCCTATCCCGCCGTCGAGATCGTCGACCTCGGCGATGTTCCTGCAACCGGCGAGGCGGGCACCGACCGATGGGTCATGACCTTCGCCGTCACCGGCATGGTCCAGGCCGACACGGGGGCAGAGGCGCACGCCGCCATGAATGCTCTCGATACCGCGGTGATCGAGGCGCTCTTCGTGGAGCCGGTGCTGGGCGGGCTTGCGACCGAGATCACCGCCGACCGGCTCCAACCCGGCATCGTCGAGCGCGCCGAGCGCCGCCAGCTCTACTTCGAGCGCACCTTCAACCTCTACTACGCGACGCGGCGCGGGATGCCGCAAGTCATCGACTGAAAGGAAACCTCCCATGCCTGCTGACAACTTCGCCACCATTCGGCCGCGCAACGTCGTCATCCTCGTCAAGCTGGAAACGACGCCCGGCGTCGATGCCCTGCCCACGGCCGACGATGCCATCCCGTTCGAGAACGACGGATGGAGCTACAACTCCCCCTACACCGCCGAGGACAGCAACGAGGCGAACGGCTCGCTCGTCGCCGGCGCACCGCTGATCGTCGGCCGCCCCGCCGAGGTCTCCATCCGGGTCCGCATCAAGGGTGCTGGCCCCGGCAAGGTCTATTCGCCGACGGTGAAGCCGCCGCACCACGTCCTGTTCGAATGCACTGGCCGACGCGGGCTCTTCACTGCCGCGATCGCAGCTGGCGGCACCACTGGGGGCACCACGTCCGGCCTGACCCTGGGGACGTCGTTCGCCGCCATCGCGCGAAGCTACATCGGCATGCCGCTGGTACTGTCGGGCGGCAACAGCGGCGGGCGCCTCGTCCACGTCACCGACTACACCGCAGGGCGCGCGGCAACGTTCGCCGATGTGTTCGCCACCGCGCTCGACGTGGGTGTGAACGCCGCCATGCCGGCCAACTGGACCTACGCGGGAACGTCGCCGAAAAGCGCGGCGGCGCGCCTGACCGATCAGCCCAGCGCCACGGTTTACATCTACGAGGACGGCATCCTCCACAAGTTCGTGGGGTGCCGGGGCAACATGTCGGACTTCGGCGGCCAGACCGCGCGCCCGGGCTATGCCACCTTCGCGCTCACCGGGATCTACAACGGCTTCTCGGACGCGGACGTGCCTGTCGTCAGCGTTCCCGGCCACAGCGCCCCGACGCTCAATATGGGTGCCGGCGGCGTCACGCCGGCGCTGGTCATCAATCGCAAGGAGTTGAAGGTCTCGACCTGGTCGCTCAACGACACGCAAGAGAAGGCCAACACCGACGATCCCAACACCCCCTTCGGCTTCGGTACGCCCGAGCTGGGCGGCCGGGCGCCGGCGCTGGTGATCGACCCGCTCAAGACCTTCAAGGCGAACCGCGACCCGATCTCGGACATCGAGCAGGGCGTGTCCTACACCGGCGTCGTCCGGCATGGCGCAGCGGTGGCGAACCGCTGGTCGCTGACCACGCCCTACCTGATGATCGCGGGGATCGAGAACGGGACACGCGACATCTACCGCAAGGAGGACCTGACCTTGCGCGCGCTCAACCCCGGCCTCGATGCCGCCGGCCGCGACGGTGAAGCCGTCCTCTGCTTCTACTGAGGGCTGACCATGGATCGCATCACTTTCACTCCGATGTGGCTCGACAAGCCCAGGCTCGCGCGCACCAAGGTCGACCAGCTGAGGGCCGCCAAGGCGACGAAGAAGGAGATCAGCGCCGCCGAGGCCGAGCTCGTCGCGGCCGAGGCGAGTTCGGAGTCCGTCCCGCGCTTCTTCATCAAGCTGGCGTCGATCATCGAGCGCGACCAGTTCGACGCCGAAATGGAGGGCACCTATCGCGCCGCCGAGATCGCGCCTTTCCAGCTGCGCGACATCGCCGTCGAGGGCCTCACCGCCCTGCTCGAGGATGAAGCGGGCGAGCTGATCGACCTCATCAATGCCGAATACGGCGGCGAAAAGCTCGAGGCGAAGGAAGGGGCCAAGCTGAAAGCGGCGATCGACGTGCTCGCCGAGCTCTGGCCGGCTTACCGCACCGCGCGCGAGCAGGAGGCGCGCCGGGCGCGGATGGTGCCGACGCTGGCGTTCATGCGCTGGTGCGATGGCTGGGAAGGCCTGTCCGACCGCAAGGGCGTCGCGGTCGAATATGCGCGTGAGAAAGGCGTGATCCCGGATGAGATCCTGCGCCGCATCGACCCGCTGGTCATCCGCGTCGTCGGCCTCGAGGCGTACAGTACCCAGTACGGCCAAGGCCAGGCGGGAAACTGAGAGCCGCCCTCGAGCTGGTGCTTGCCCCGCAGGAGTTCGAGCTCCCACGGTATGCCGAGGGCGGATGGATCATCGGCAAGCACCACTTCACCGAGAACCCCCGTTACACCGTCCCCGCGTCGCTGCTGCGTCTCTGCCGTAGATGGTTGGAGATCCGCACCATGGGCGCGGCGGCCGGCGGGAGCATGATCACCGTCGCGGGCGCGCCGGTCATGCCCCGGGCGGGGGGATACATGGACCAGACCGCATTCGTGATGGACGCCTTCAGGTTGTTCGACGGCTGGCTGCAGGAGCGCAAGGAAGATGGTTAGGGGACCACGCGTCTCGCTCAGCGTCGACAAAGCCGCCGTCGACCAGCTCGCGCGCGAGATCACGTCCGAGATGTTGCTGGCGGGCACACGCTCGATCCGGGACACCACCCGCGTTCTCGAGCGCGAGTTCGAGAGGCTGACCGCCATCGCCGTGCCCGGCGACAAGGCGTGGCGGGCGTGGTCTTCGCAGGTCTATCCGAAGGGCGATGTGCCCGCCTACGATCCGGTCGGCGAAGTCTTCGGCAAGGGCGGGAGTCGGACGCAGGGCATGCTGTCGTTCTGGTCCTCGCCGGGGACGGTCCGGCCGACGCGCGGGCAGTATCTAGCCATCCCTCTGCGCGCCGCGACACAGACCTATGCCGGCAAGACGATCACACCCCGGCGCTGGGAGAACATCTACAAGACCAAGCTGCGCCCCTTCAAGGCGAAGAACGGCAACCTCTTCCTGGTGGCCGAGGGCGCCGTCACCGGGCGCGGGCAGTACCTGGCCCCAGCGAAGGGCGCAGCGAAGCGGCGAGGCGGGCAGAACGTCAGCAAGACGAAGACGGTGCTAGTGTTCGCGCTCATCCCCGACCTGCCGCACCGGAACACGGTTCACCTCGCAGGCGCGTTCAGTCTCGCCGAGCGCTACCTCGCCCAGACGCTGACGCGGCGGATTGGCAGGATCGGGAGTTAGCTTTCTGCGGGATCAAGGGGGGGCTTACCGAGGGCACTGTCGGCATCCGGCCCTTCGAAAAGCTTGTAGATAACCCACGCGCCGGCACCAACAAGCAACGCCCCACCGACCGCCCACCCGATGATCGGCACTGCCGCCGCGAACGCTGCGTTACCTGCGATCGTTGTCACGCCACCAACCATTCCCAGACCGCCGGTCGCAACACTGCCACCCCCCGCGGTCGCCAATGCGGCGGTCGTTGTCGCTGCAGTGCCGCCTGTGACCAGCGCGGTTGCTGCTGCCGCTTCTGCAACGGTGGTTACCGCCGTAACGCCGATGGTGGCCCCGACCCCGGCGCCCACCGCCGCACCCGCACCAACGGCTGCAGCCTCGCCGATTTTCGCGGTCGCGTTCGTAGACATTCGAAACCCCACAGTGCGCCCGGCAGGCGCCAAAAAATGCTGGATCAAGCTCGGCGGTGCAGGAGTGCGGCGGTCGCAATGAACACCGAGCCGGCAACCAGAGAAGCACCGGCGCTGACTGCCACGACGATCCGAAGGCCCATGTCGGGAACAAGAGCAGGATCACTCATGGAATCTCGAATACTGCCTAGATTTTCGATCAACATTGCAAATCCGGCCAGGGCGAGAACGACCCCGATCACAGCGAACAAGATCTTCATTTGGAGCCCCGTGGTTTCGGCATCGCCGGGATTACGGGGCTTTTCCGTTTTAATCAATTCCAGAGGAAATGAGCATGGCCGAACGTGATATCCTCGCGCGCCTTCGCCTCTCGGGAGAGCAGTTCTCCCAGGAACTCGACGCACAATTCAGCAAGGTGCCGGTTGCCGCCGAGCGGGCGGGTAGCGAGGCCGGCGACAGGTTCTCGAGCGGCTTCGGCACAAAGCTCGCAGGCCTGACGATTGCGGCGGGCAGCGCTGCGGCGCTCGTTGGCCAGGCCATCGGCAAGTCGCTCGACCTCGCCAAGGAACTTGGCGAAACCTCGCGCGGCCTTCGCGTCAATGTGGAGAGCCTGCAGCTGTGGCGCGCCGCCGCTGTCGATGTTGGCGGCAGCGCCGAGGAACTGGACGCCAGTCTCGGGACCCTGAACGACAAGATCCGCGCCGCGCACGATGGCAACCGCGATGCCCAGCAGAGCTTCGTCGATCTCAGCGTCGGCTTCGATTCGGTGAATGGCCGGGCCCGCGAGACTGACATGGTGTTCCGCGACGTCACCGAGCGCCTTTCGAAGATCGAAGATCCGTCGAAGCGCGCCGAGCTGGCGTCGCGGCTTCTGGGCGAGGAGTTCGATCGTCTGCTTCCTCTGGCACAGGGCGGCGCGCGCGGGCTCGATGAGCTGACCGAATCGGCGCGCGAGTACGGCGTGGTCCTGAGCGCGGACGCGATCCGCGACCTCGACGAGACCAACAACAAGATCGACCGGATGCAGCAGATCCTGTCGATCAAAATCGCTACGGTGGTCGCGGAAAATGCGGACAGCATCGGCTATCTTACAGATCAGGTGCTGGGGCTGGCGTCGGCGGCGGTCAGAGGCACTGCTGACTTTTTGAAGTTCCGGAGCGCGGTGCAAGAGAAGTCGCAGCGCTACGCGGACATTTACGCCCGCAAAGATCTCACCGAAGCGCAGAAGAACGCGGCCAAGGCGCAGGTCGATCGCGAGCTGGGCTTCGAAGACAAGCCGGTCGCGGGGTTCCTCGGTACGCTCGGTTTCCGCGAGTCCAAGTACATCGGCAAACCAAAGTCCGCCCCCGACTACTTCGGCGTCGGCAGCATGATGGATCTCGCCCGCGAGGCACGCGAGGCCGCAATCAACGCCCCCGTCGCGCCCCACGTCGATCCCAAGAAGCCGCGCGGCAAGTCCGAAGCGCAGAAGGCGGCCGAGAAGGCTGAGCGCGAGCGTGAGGCCGCGATCAAGCGCGCGTGGGAGCAGGAGAAGAAGCTCAGCTCCACGGTCGACGAGACCATCCAGAAGCAGCAGGACTCGGTGCGCGTCGAGGAAGTTCGTGCCAGCATGGGCGAGCGCGCAGCCGCGCAGGAAGAGGCCCGGCTTACCTTCGAGCGCGAGCATCCCGAGGAGGCGGCGAAGACCGTCGCTCAACTCGCCGTGATGCTCGGCATGACGAAGGACATCGTCACCGCCAACAAGATGCTGACCACGGAACAGAAGGCTCAGCTTCAGGCCGACATCGACAAGCTGCAGGTCGCGAAGCAGGGCGCGATCCGGGAGGCCGGCGCCAAGGTGGACAAGAAGGCGGCGGAGGAAGCCACCAAGGCCGCGAAGGATGCCGCCGAGGAGCGGGCGCGCATCGACAAGCAAGCAACCGAGAAGTGGAAGCGCGAGCAGGAAGCGGCGATCCGCGACATCGCCTACCTCTACGAGGACCTCTTCACCGGCGGCGTCGATCGGGTCTGGAAGGACTTCAAGTCCATCGGCCTGCGCGTCATCTCTGAGGTCGCGGCGAAGTGGACGCTGGCGACGATCTCGGGCCAATCGATCAACGTCGGCCAGACCTTCAACGCCAGTCTCATGTCGTCCCCGCTGGGCTCGCTGTTCGGTGGCCTGACAGGATCGGGTGCGGCGAACGACAACCAGCCCAGCGCGACATTCCAGAACGCCTTCAAGGATCTCTCCGACCTCGGCATTTCGAACATCATGCCCGGCGACCAGCCTATTCCCGGCACCGGTACCGGCACCGGCGCGCTGGGCAAGTCGGGCTCGCTGCTGGACCAGGCAGGTTTCGCGCTGGCGGCATCGAGCCTCGTCGGCCTGACCGGCCTCGGTGGCGGCGGCACCGGGAGCCAGCTCGGCGGCATGGTCGGCAGTATCGGCGGTCAGGCTCTGGGATCTAGCCTCGCCGCCTTGGGCAGCTTCGGCGGCCCGATCGGTGCGATCGGCGGTGCCATCCTTGGCACGCTGGCTGGAAGCCTGCTGGACGGCGTGCTCAACCCGAACCGCACCGCCAACGCGCACCTGACGAGCATCAGCGACGTTACCTATGGCGGCAAGGACAAGAAGAACTACGGCGCAGCAAGCGGCCTGGGCGGATCGGTGGTCGACGGCCTGCAGCAGATCGCCGCCGCCCTGGGCGCGGAGCTCGGCAGCTTCAACACCACGATCGGCACGCGCGGTGACGAGTATCGCGTCAACACCAACGGCACCTCGCTCAAGCTCAAGAACGGCGCCGTCGGATATGGCCAGGACGCCGAGGCCGCGGTTGCCGCTGCGATCCAGGACGCCATCAACGACGGCGTCCTCGTCGGCGTCAGCCAGGCCGCGCAGAACATCCTGAAGAGCGGGCAGGATCTGGAAGAGGCGATCACGAAGGCCGCCGCGATCGAGAGCATCCCCAAGCTGCTGAAACAGCGGCTCGACCCGCTCGGCGCTGCGCTCGAGGAGTTGGACGGCAAGTACAAGGAACTGGCCGAGACCTTGAAGGAAGGCGGCGCCAGCGCGGAGCAGATCGCCCAGGCGCGCGAGCTCTGGCAGCTCGAACGAGAGGACACGATCAAGCAGATCGGCGATGCCTCGGCCACGCTGAAGAACTTCCTGTCGAGCCTGTCCGTCGGGTCGAACAGCCCGCTCTCGCTACGCCAGCAGGAGCAGTCGGCTCGAGAAGCGCTCTCCCCCTACACCGCGCAAATCGAGGCGGCGAAGGCAGCTCAGGCCGAACTCGATCGGCTCAAGGCCGGCGGCGCCTCGGCGGCCGACATCAAGAAGGCCGAGGAAGCGGCGCGCGCAGCGGCGGGCAAGATCGATCAGGAGGGCTTCCAGGAAGCGGCACAGGCGCTGCTGGGGATCGAGCGGTCCATCAACGGCAGCTCGACCGGCTTCTTCGACACCTTCAACCAGATCAAGCAGCTGACCGGCGACGCCGCCAATCTGATCGATGCCGTGACGACGGAGAGCACCGACGCCGCGACCGACCCGTTCAGTTCCCTGATCGCGGCCAGCACCAGCGACACGGCGAACCTGCTCACCGATACGAACAGCCTCCTGAAGCAGACGATCGCCCAGAATGACAACCTCATCTCGTCGTTCGCCGACTTCGGGTCCTACCTCAAGGCGATGAAACAGAAGGGTTGGTACTGATGCCCGCGCTCGCATCCGACATCATCCGCGCGACCCGGCAAGCTCGCGTCGTTACCCGCGAGGACGCGGCAGTGAAGGCGCAGAGCCCGAACGCGCGCGACGGCCTGCAAGCGCCCGAGGGCGGCTATTTCGAGAATGGCGCTGACGCGAAGGCCGCGCTGGCGCTCAAGGCAAAGCTGATCGGCGTCTTCCGTCGACGCTTTGCCGTGAGCGCGGCCGAAGAGGTCTGGCTCGACCCGATGGGCCCGGCCGGCATTCCTACGGCGCGCGTGGTCGACGCGGAACAGAGCCTCAACCTCGATGCACTGGTGACCAGCGTGGAAGTCGACATGGAAACCGAGA
>DATKFS010000317.1:0-21518 GCA_035511275.1 Novosphingobium sp. | reverse complement strand
AGGTAGGTCTTGTTGCCGTGGAGGATGCCGGGTTTGCCGCCGGTGAGGCTGGCCGCGTGCTGGCCGCTCTCGATGCCGTGGCCCGCCGCCTCGATGCCGACCATCGCCACTTCGGCGTCGTCGAGGAACGGGTGGAACATGCCGATCGCGTTCGATCCGCCGCCGACCGCCGCCACCAGCATGTCGGGCAGGCGCCCCTCGGCCTCGAGCATCTGTTCGCGCAATTCGTTGCCGATCACGCTCTGGAAATCGCGCACCAGCTCGGGGTAGGGGTGCGGGCCGGCGGCGGTGCCGATGATGTAGAACGTGTCGTGGACGTTGGCGACCCAGTCGCGCAGCGCCTCGTTCATCGCGTCCTTGAGCGTTTCCGCGCCGCTGGTGACGGGATGGACCTCGGCGCCGAGCAGCTTCATGCGGAAGACGTTGGGCTTCTGCCGCTCGACGTCCTTGGCGCCCATGAAGATGACGCAGGGCAGACCGAAACGTGCCGCGACAGTGGCGGTGGCGACACCGTGCTGGCCCGCGCCGGTCTCGGCGATGATGCGGGTCTTGCCCATGCGCATGGCGAGCAGGATCTGGCCGACACAGTTGTTGATCTTGTGCGCGCCGGTGTGGTTCAGGTCCTCGCGCTTGAAGTAGATCTTCGGACCCTTGCCCTCGGGCGCCAGCGCGCGGAAGTGCTCGGTGATGCGGGGCGCGGGGTAGAGCGGGCTCGGGCGGCCGACGAAGGTCTTGAGCAGGTCGTCGAACTGCGCCTGGAATTCCGGGTCGTGCCGGGCCGCGCGATACTCCTTCTCGAGATCGAGAATCAGCGGCATCAGCGTTTCGGCGACGTAGCGTCCACCGAACTGGCCGAAGTGACCGGTCTCGTCGGGGAGAGTGCGCCAGGAGTTCTTGGCCAGGTTCGCGGGCGGTTGAGCTGTCATGACACCGGCGCTTGGCAGAGGGGCAGGCGCTTGTCCAGACGCCTTTGCAGCAGCTGGCCGCCTGCAGGTGCGATGGGAACCGACGGGCGGGGTTTCAATTGCAAAGAACGCAACTAGAATGCGTCAAAAGCATCATAATGTCTCAACGCTGCAGTTTTGTGACGTTTTGACCGGTATAGGGAAATTTTCGTTCATCTGCGCGCAAGGAGGCGAGGCCCAGCGGCGGGTCTCCCGGTGAGGGCCGGGATTTTGAATACTGGAGTCAAGAATATGCGTATTGCACTTGTTTCGCTCGCCGCCGTTGCCACCCTGGCTGCCGCCGCTCCCGCCATGGCCAACGAAGCCCGCGTCGAGACGCGCGGCGGCGTGATCTGGAACGGCAGCGACACCGAGGCAACTGCGGGCGTCGCGGCCGGCTACGACTACGACCTCGGCGACAAGCTGTTCGTGGGCGTGCAGGGTTCGGCGGACAAGATCCTCGCCGGCGGCACCCGCGTGTCGTGGGGCGCCGGTGGCCGCGTCGGCCTGAAGGTCACGCCCGCCACCAAGGCCTACGCCCTGGCCGACTGGCAGTCGAAGAACACCCGCTACGGCAACAGCGCCGTGGGCGTGGGTGGCGGCATCCAGCAGGACGTCGGTTCGCGCTACTACGTCAAGGCCGAGTACCAGCACCTGCTGATCGGCGACAACACCCCCGACGCCGACCGCGGCGTGGTTGGCGTGGGCGTGAAGTTCTGATCGCTCGCGACTGAATAGCCTCCGCTCGCCGCAAGTCCCGAGTGGGCGAGCGCGAGGCCAGGAAAGGGCGGTCCGGAAACGGGCCGCCTTTTCTTATTGGGCGGAGCGGACGGCTTTATGCCGCCGAGCGGACAGCAGCGCAGAAGGCGGCGATGCGGCTCTCGTCCTTGACGCCGGGCGCGCTCTCCACGCCGGAGGAGGTGTCGACCAGCGGGGTGCCCGTTCGCCGGATCGCCTCGGCCACGTTGGACGGATCGAGCCCTCCGGCAAGGCCCCAGGCCACCGGCCCCTTCCAGTTCGCCACGAGGCTCCAGTCGAAGCTGAGGCCCATGCCGCCGGGCAGGGTGCCTTTCGGGGTCTTCGCATCGAACAGGACGAGGTCCACCGCCTCGGCATAGGCGGCCGCGCGCGCGACGTCCGTTGCGCTGGCGACGGGCAGGGCCTTCCACACGGGAATGCCGAAGCGGGCGCGAAGCTGGGCGGCGCGCTCGGGCGTTTCCTCGCCGTGGAGCTGGAGCGCATCGAGCCGCGCGGAGGCGACGGCCTCGCCAAGCAGGGTGTCGTCGGCATCGACGAACAGCCCAACGCGCCCGATGCGGCTCTCTGCCCGCGCGGACAGGTGGGCAGCCTCGGCAGGCGTCACCGCGCGGGGGCTCTTCGGGAAGAACACCAGACCGACGTGCGCCGCGCGCGCGCGGATTGCCGCCTCGAGACTGTCGGGCGTGCTGATACCGCAGATCTTGATCGCCGCCGTCGGCATGGGTCGTGGCCTCGCGTGTGGGTTTGCAGGGGCTATCTAGCGCCCTGCGCTCCCACCGCAATGGCCTGACCGTATCGTCGTCCCCGCGAACGCGAGGACCGCTGGCGGTTCTTCAGGCGCAGGTTCTCGTCGAGAAGTGGGCGCGGCCTTGCCAGCGGTCCCCGGTCGAGCCGGGAACGACGTCTTGCAGGCGCTCTTACGGCGCCAGTTCGAACTGCACCGTCACGTTGACGTTCATCTCCAGCTCCCCGGCGGCGACCGGCGGCGGGGGCGCGGCGGCAACGTCCATGGCTTCCTTGCGCATGTACATGACCGGCTGGGGCACGTAGCCGCCGCTCTCGCCGATCGAGACGATGTGCGCGACGCGCAGGCCCGAGGCCCTGGCGTAGAGTTCGGCGCGGGCGCGGGCGACCTTCATCGCCTCGAGGCGCGCCTCGTCCTGTGCCGCCTCAGGCTTGTCGAGCATGAAGTTCGGGCCGTTCACCTGGTTCGCGCCCGCCGCCACGAGCGCGTCGATGACCTTGCCCATGTCGCCCAGCTTGCGCTGGCGGACCGAGACGTTGTTGGTGGCCTGGTAGCCGACGATGCGCTGCGGGCCGTCCTCGTAGTTGCCGTCGGGCAAGCGCTTGGGCTGCGCGTAGACCGGATTGACGTTGAGGTTGCTGGTCTGCACGTCGCGGTCGGCGATGCCGGCGCGCTTGAGCGCGGCGATCACCTGCGTCATCCGCGCGGAGTTGGCCGACAGTGCCTCGCTCGCGGTGGCACCCTGCGTGGTGACGCCGGCGGAGTAGCTGGCGAGGTCGGGAGTGCGGGTGGAGGAACCCTGCGCGGTAACGGTCAGCAGCGTGTGGCCGGCCTCGATCGCGGGCATGGGAGCCTGCTGCGCAAGTGCGGGAGCGGCAGGAAGCATGGCCGCGCCGAGCGCCGTGGCCGCAATCAGGTTCAGGGGTTTCATCTCAGGTCGCACTCCGTTGTTTTCGGAGCAACGATCTGGAGCGCGAGGGGTTGCGCGGCGCTGAACGACAGGGCGAGCGATCGTTAAGGTGAGTGGAGTTGAAGGAAAGAAGCAGGGGGCATAGTCCCCCTGCTCCCCTCGGAATGTCGAGGTCATGCGCGTAGCTTCGTCACGCTCGACGACGACGTTAAAGGGGGCTGGGGCGATGGCCCCGGGCCTTCCTTCTATTTCTCAGAGGGTCGCCTCGATCGCGCGGGCTGCGGCCAGCGGGTCTTCCGCGCGGCTGATCGGACGGCCGATGACGAGCACGCTGGCACCCGCGTCGCGGGCCTCGCGCGGGGTGACGATGCGCTTCTGGTCGCCCTTGGCGCCGTTGGCCGCACCGTTCGCCTTGCCCTCGGCAGGACGCAGGCCGGGCACGACGAAGTAGCCGTCCTTCCACTGCTTGTGCACCGCGCCGACCTCGTGGCCCGAGCAGACGATGCCGTCGAGCCCGGCGGAATGCGCGAGGTCCGCCAGGCGCAGCGCCTGTGCGTGGGGGTCGGCTGCGCTGACGCCGATGGCGGCGAGATCATCACCGTCGAGGCTGGTGAGCACGGTCACCGCGACGACCTTGCAGTTCTCTCCCGCAGCAGCCTTGGCGTCCTCCATCATCGCGCGCCCGCCGGCGGCGTGGACGGTGACGATCGAGGGCTGCAGCACGTGGATCGCCTGCATAGCGCCCGCCACGGTGTTCGGGATGTCGTGCAGCTTGAGGTCGAGGAAGATCGGCAGGCCGGTCTTGTGCAGTTCGTGGACGCCGTGGTGGCCGTGGGCGCAGAAGAATTCGAGCCCCAGCTTGATCCCGCCGATATGCCCCGCGACCTTGCGCGCCAGCGCCTCCGCGGCGTCGAGGCGGGGAAGATCGAGGGCGAGGTAGACGGGATTGTGGTTCATGGCTTCAGCGGTTCCGACGGGTTTTCTGACGTGATTGCGGGGTCCGTCTCGGGGACGGCGGCGGGGGTGGTGACGGGCACGGTCGCGGGCATGGCCAGCGCGGCGGTGGAATTCGCGCGCAGCGAGTTCTCGAGGCTGGCGATCCGGCGGTTGAGCCGCCAGCGCACGGCGCGCAGGTAGAGCCAGACCGGCAACATGCCGAGCCCGAAGAACAGCAGCGCGACGAAGCCCACCGGCCAGTCGAAGTGGATGTAGTTGCCGTTCTCGAGCGGCCAGAAATTCACCGGCGCCCGGTTCCAGTTCATCGCGATGAACGCGACGAGTATCGCGGTGACCACGACCCATGCGATGGTGCGGATGACCTGCATGCTACCTCCTGCTTTCCCCCGCGGAAACACGGATGCTAGGCGGGATTTCGGGGCAAGGGAAGGGGTTGGGCCATTCCGTCGTCCCCGGCTCGACCGGGGACCGCTGGCCGGGCCAAGCGCCCTCCCGGCAAGGCAACGCCTCAAGACTACCCAGCGGTCCCCGCTTTCGCGGGGACGACGACGGCATCAGGCGCCGAACACCCGGGCGAAGATCGTGTCGACGTGCTTGAAGTGGTAATCGAGGTTGAACTTGTCCTCGATCACTTCGGCCGGCAGCGCGGCGGCGACTTCGGGGTCGGCCTTGAGGAGTTCCAGCAGCGAGAGCTGGCCGTCCGATTCCCACACCTTCATCGCGTTGCGCTGGACGAGGCGGTAGCTCTCGTCGCGGCTGAGGCCGGCCTGCGTCAGCGCCAGCAGTACCCGCTGCGAGTGGACGAGGCCGCCCATGCGGTCGAGGTTCTTCTGCATGCGCTCGGGGTAGATCAGCAGCTTGTCGATCACGCCGGTCAGGCGGCCCAGCGCGAAGTCGAGGGTGATCGTCGCGTCGGGGCCGATGAAGCGCTCGACCGAGGAGTGCGAGATGTCGCGCTCGTGCCACAGCGCCACGTTCTCCATCGCCGGGACCACCGCCGAGCGGACCACGCGGGCAAGGCCGGTGAGGTTCTCGGTCAGCACCGGGTTGCGCTTGTGCGGCATTGCCGACGAGCCCTTCTGACCGGGCGAGAAGTATTCCTCTGCTTCCAGAACTTCGGTGCGCTGGAGGTGGCGGACCTCGACGGCGAGGCGCTCGATCGAGCTGGCGATGACGCCCAGCACCGCGAAGAACATCGCGTGGCGGTCGCGCGGGATGACCTGGGTGGAGACGGGCTCTATCTCGAGGCCCATCTTGTCGGCGACGTACTGTTCCACCGCCGGATCGACGTTGGCGAACGTGCCCACGGCGCCGGAGATGGCGCAAGTGGCGACCTCTTCACGGGCGGCGACGAGGCGCTTCCTGCAGCGGGTGAACTCGGCATAGGCTTCGGCGAGCTTGAGGCCGAAAGTCACCGGCTCGGCGTGGATGCCGTGGCTGCGGCCGATGGTGGGGGTGTACTTGTGCTCCTCGGCGCGGCGCTTGATCGCGGCCAGCAGGGCGTCGAGGTCGGCGATCAGGACGTCCGCGGCCTTGACGAGCTGGACGTTGAGCGTGGTGTCGAGCACGTCGGAGCTGGTCATGCCCTGGTGCATGAAGCGCGCTTCCGGGCCGACCTGCTGGGCGACCCAGTCGAGGAAGGCGATGACGTCGTGCTTGGTGACGGCCTCGATCGCGTCGATCGCGGCGACGTCGATCTTCGGGTTGGTCGCCCACCAGTCCCACAGGGCCTTGCCGGCGGACTCCGGCACGGTGCCCATCTCGCCCATCTTCACGGCGGCGTGCGCCTCGATCTCGAACCAGATGCGGTAGCGCGCTTCGGGCTCCCAGATCGCGGTCATCGCGGGGCGGGAATAGCGGGGGACCATGTTCGACTCCTTTGGCTGGCGCGCCTGCCGCTAGGCGGGGCGGGCTCGAAAGGCAAGGCCGGGGGCGCACAGATGCGCGGCGGGCACAGGCAGATGAAAATCGCCGAGAGCGGCCATATGCAGGTAGGAATCTTAACCGGACTCGCGCAAACGTTTGCACTTCCAGGCGGCGCAATTTTCGCACCGCCGTTCGAGGTGCCGTTCCGCGAATGCCCCGTATCAGGCCCCTGCTAGCACCCGTCCTGACCGCGCTGCTCTGCTTCGTGCTGTCGGCGGCGGCGATCAAGTATCTCAGCTTTCGGGGAAACCTCGCGTCGGTCTGGCCGGCAAACGCGGTGATCCTCGCGCAGCTGCTGGGTCGCCCGCCGCGCGAGTGGGGACGCTTCCTCGTCGGTGGCTTCGTCGCCATCGTCGCTGCGGGCGCCGCGAATCGCGGAACCCTGGCGGCGCCGGTCGGCTTCGCGGTGGCCAATGTGGTCGAGATGGCGCTGGCGGCGTGGATGCTGCGCGGCACGGTGAACCGGGAAGGGCGGCTGCTGCACCACCACGCATCGGTGGGGCGGTTCGTCGTCTGCGCGGGAATCGTCGCCCCGGCCGTCGGATCGCTGCTGGCCGCCGTGATCGCGGCGATCGCGTTCCACCTGCCGGTCGGCGCCGCGCTGGCCACCAAGTTCAGCGCCGACGCGCTGGGGCTGATGATTTTCACGCCGTTCTTCTTCGGCCTGTTCCATGGTGACTACATGGGCACCCTGCGCGATGCCTCGCGCGCGGAGCGGGTGAACATGGCGCTGCTCTACATGGGCGTGCTGGCGGTCAGCCTCGGGGTCTTCGGGCAGAACCGCTTCCCGCTGCTGTTCCTGCCGCTGGTGCCGCTGATGCTGCTGGCGTTCCGCCTCGGCTGGCAGGGCACGAGCCTGGGCGTCATGCTGGTGGCGGTGACGGGCGGTGTCGCGACCGTGTTCGACCACGGGCCGGTCAGCCTTTCGGGCGGGGACCTGGGCGTCAAGCTGGCGTTCCTCCAGTTCTACCTCGCGACGATCCTCATGCTGATGATGCCGGTCGCCGCCGCCCTCGCGGCGCGGCGCGACCTGATCGAGCGGCTGAGCGAGAGCGAGCGATCGCTCAAGCTGCTGGCCGATCGCTCCGCCATCGTGCTGCTGCGCTTCTCCGCCGAGGGTAGCTGCAGCCGCGTGGTGGGCGATGTCGCCGCGCTGATCGGCGAGGCCGCTGAACGCCTGCCCGGCGCCCGTGTCGGCGACCTCGACCCGCCGCTGGGAGAGGCGCTGCTTGCGGCGCACCTGCGGGCCGGAGAAAGCGAGCGCCCGGTCATCATCGAGATCGAGCGGCCGGGCGGCATCTGGGTCGAGGCGACGTTCCGAGCGGAGCGCGACGAGCATGGCGCGGTCACCGGGTCGGTCGCCACTCTGGTTGATGTATCGGCGCGCAAGGCGCGGGAAAGCGAACTCGCGCGGCTGGCGGAAACGGACGAACTGACCGGGCTGGCCAACCGCGCGGGATTCCTGCGCCGGTTCGAGGCCGCGCTGGCTGACCCGCCCGCAGCGGGGCTCAGCGTCGCGCTGGTTGACGTCGACCGCTTCAAATCGCTCAACGACGAACTGGGGCACGTCGCGGGCGATGCCGCGCTGGCGGAGATCGGCCGCCGCATCGCGCGCAACCTGCGGCCCGTGGACCTCGTCGCGCGGCTGGGCGGGGACGAGTTCGTCGTGCTCATCGGCACAGCCGAACCCGAAGTCGCGCAGGACATCTGCGCGCGCATCGTCGCCAGCGTGTCCGCCATGCCGGTGGAGCTGCCGCTGGGCGGGCAGGCGCAAGCGCGGATCAGCTGCGGGCTCGTCCACCGCGCGCCGGGGCAGGGCGGCATCGACCTGCTGAACCGGGCAGACATGGCGCTCTATGCCGCCAAGCGCGGCGGCCGCAACCAGCTCATCGCGGCCTAGTCCGGCTTACGATCCGCTCACTGCGGCCAGCCGAATTCCATCCGCACTTCGCCGCTGTGGCGGCCTTGCGGATCGAAGCTGCGCTCCACGATCGTGCCGCGCCCACGGCGATCGACCGCGATCACCGTGCTGCAGCGCGTGCCGTAGACATCGTCGCGGATGAAGACGGGGGCAAAGCGCGGCTCGGGTCCGGCTTCTGGGCATCCGGGCGCCGGAGCCGGCGCGGGCCGTTCGTCGCGCAGGGCGGCGAGCATGGGTTCCAGGTCGTCCTCGCCCACCAGCAGCCAGTCGGAGATGGCTTGTCCCACCTGCAGCGTCTTGGGCCAGGGCACGTCGAAGCCGCCGTTCGAGAGTCCATGGATGCCGGAGGCGAGCGGGCGGGCTTCGACCGCGGGATGGTTGGTCAGGAACGAGGCGCGGCCATCTTCCGCGAGGATCAGGTTGAAAGGGTTCATCCGCGCCATGTCGTCGGGCATGGCGCCGGTCAGCAGGTCGGTCACCAGCAGTCCGCGCGATGGGCGGCCGGGCTGCGCGCCTTCGGGCACGCGGTAGTTGGTGACGAGGGCGAAGCGGCCTGTCTCCGTCACTCCCAGCCAGGTGCCGCCGCCCGTCAGGTCGGTGCCGGCGATGATCCCGGACCCGTCCTCCCAGCGCGACAGCGGCGCGGCGGGGCGAGCGTGGTACTCGTCGCGGTTTCCGGCGACGACGAGCAGCCAGTCGGGATGCGCGTCCCAGGCGATGGCGGCGACGCACATGGCGCTAGATCAGCCCCTTGGCGCGCAGCGAGACGTGGCCCTCGCGCCCGATCACGACGTGGTCGTGAACCGACACGCCCAGCAGGCGCCCGGCCTCGGCGATGCGGTTGGTGATCTCGATGTCGGCGCGGCTGGGCTGCGGAGAGCCGGAGGGATGGTTGTGGACGAGGATCAGCGCCACCGCGCCAAGGTCCAGCGCGCGGCGGATGACCTCGCGCGGGTGGATCGCCGCCTCGTCGATCGAGCCTTCGCCCACCAGGTCGTCGAGGATCAGCATGTTGCGGGTGTTGAGGTAGAGCACGCGCACCCGCTCGACGGTGAGGTGCGCCATGTCGATCGTCAGGTAGTCTATCAGCGCCTGCCACGAGCCGATCACCGGCGCCTCGCGCACTTTCTGCCGGGCCATGCGGGTGGCGGCGACGGTGACGATGCGCAAGGCCGCCGCGCTCGCCTCGCCCATGCCGGGATGCGCGGCCAGCGTGCGCGGGTCGGCCTGCAGGACCCCGGCGAGCGAGCCGAAGCGCTGCAGCAGGCTGCGCGCCAACGGCTTCATGTCGCGGCGGGGAACCGCCTGCATGAGCAGGAGTTCGACGACCTCGTGATCGCCCAATGCCTCCGTCCCGCCATCGAGCAGCCGCTTGCGCAGCCGCGCCCGGTGTCCGCTCGGGTCGTTGGCCGCATCCGGCAGGCTGGCGCGCCCGGGATCGGGCGAGGCGAGCGCCGATTCGCGGGAACCGTCATCGAAGAGTGGGGTCTGATCGGGCATAGTGCGTACAAACAATTGCCTTTCCTGCGCGGCCAGCGCAAGTGATGGAGCGGATGGCGCAAGAGCAGGACCACTCCCCGGAACACGATGAGGCCGAAACCGGGGGCGAGACCGGAGGCGGTCGGCCGTCCGCGCTGCGCCTCGGGCCGAGGCTGGGAGGCTCGCTGCGGCTGCTGCGCCGATGGCGCGGCCCGATCCTCGTGGTCGAGGGCCTGCTGCTGCTCTCGCTCGGTGCGGTTTGGCTCTCGCGCAAGGAGATCGCCGACAACCTGATCGCCAGCGAGCTTGATTCGCTCGGCCTTCCGGCGCGCTACGAGATCGTCAGCATCGGCCCTTCCGAGCAGGTGATCCGCAATCTTTCCATCGGCGATCCCAGGCGCCCGGACCTCACCGTCGCGGAACTGCGGGTCGCGACGCGGCTGGCCTGGGGATTGCCGGGCATCGGCCGCATTACCGTGGTCAGGCCGCGCCTCTATGGCTCCTATCGCGGCGGCAAGGTCAGCTTCGGCAGTCTCGACAAGGTGCTGTTCGGCGGGAAGGGCGGCCCATTCGAGATACCCGACCTCGACGTCGGCATCGTCGACGGCCGGGCGCTGGTCGACAGCGACCATGGCCGCATCGGCGTGAAGCTGGCCGGCGAGGGCGCCCTGCGCGGCGGCTTCGCGGGTGAGATCGCGGCGGTCGCCCCGACGCTCGAGGGGGGAGGATGCACGGCCGGGCGGACCACGCTCTACGGCAGGCTCACCACTTCCGCCGCGAAGCCGCGCTTCGTGGGGCCGGTGCGCACGCAGGCGCTGGCCTGCCCGGACCGGGCGATGCGGCTCTCTCAAGCGGGCGCGCAACTGGACCTGACGCTGGACGAGGCGCTGGACGGCGGCGAGGCTACGCTGGGCCTGTCCGCAGGCGCCGCCAGCTACGGCGCGCAGAAGTTGGCGGGGCTGACCGCCACGAGCAGGCTGACCTACCGCAAGCGTGCGCTCAACGCGGCGTACAAGGTGACGGCGCGCGGGCTCGACACGCCGCAGGCGCGGCTGGCCAATCTCGTCTTCGACGGGCGCGCCCGCTCGACCGGCGGGATCGCCCGCTTCGACGTCGAGGGTGACCTGACGGGCGGCGGGATCGCGCTGGGCGACACGCTCGACCGCGCGCTGCTGTCCGCGCAGGACGCGGCGGCCGGCACGCTCGGTGCCCCGATCGCCGCCCGGATCCGCGGCGCGCTCGCGCGGGAGACGCGGGGCAGCACGCTCGACGCGAACCTCATCCTGCGCCGGTCCGAGGACGGCCTCAGCCTCGTCGTCACGCGCGGATCGCTGCGGGGCGGAAGCGGGGCCTCGCTGCTGGCGCTGTCGCGGGTGCAGGCGCTGTTCGGCGGGGCGGGCCACGGCGCGCCGCACGTCACCGGCAACTTCGTGACCGGCGGCAGGGACCTGCCGCAGATCTGGGGCCGCATGGAAACGGCGGAGAACGGTCGCCTGACGATGCGCGTTGCGATGTCGGACTATCGCGCCGGATCGGCGATGGTGGGCGTGCCGCGCCTGGCGCTGGTCCAGGACCGCGACGGCGCGCTGGGCTTCAGCGGGCAGGTCCTCATGAGCGGCGACCTTCCGGGCGGCTCGACGCGCAACCTGCTGGTGCCGCTCGACGGACGCTGGGGCGCCGATGGCAACCTTGCGGTGTGGCGCGGCTGCACCGATGTGGAGTTCGACGCCCTGCGGTTCTCCAGCCTCGCGCTCGACCGGCGGCGGCTGACGCTGTGCCCGTCACGCGGGGGCGCCATCGTCCAGGGCCAGCCGGACAACCTGCTGTTCGCGGCGGGCGCCACCGCGCTCGACCTGTCCGGAAAGCTCGGCGAGACCCCGATCCGCATCGCCAGCGGCCCGCTCGGCTTCGCGATGGGCGGCGGCTCGTCCGGCTTCATCAAGGCGAGCGCGATCAAGGTGGCGCTCGGCCCGGCGCAGACCGCCTCGCACTTCTCCATCAGCCGCCTTGACGCGCGGGTGGGCAAGGACATCGCCGGCACCTTCGACGAGGCCGACATCGGCCTTGCCGCCGTCCCGCTCGACATGAAGCAGGCGGCCGGACGCTGGCACTACGCCGGGGGCGTGCTCGGCATCGAGGGTGCCCGCTTCACGCTGGTCGATCGCCAGCCGGTCGCGCGGTTCCAGCCGCTCGTGTCGCGCGATGCGACGCTGCGCCTCGTGGACAACCGCATCACCGCGCAGGCGCTGCTGCGCGAACCGACGACCGACCGCGCCATCGTCCGCGCCGACATCGCCCACGACCTCTCCAGCGCCGCCGGCCACGCCGACCTGGCGGTGGACGGCATCGTCTTCGACGAGCGGCTCCAGGCCGACACGCTCTCGCGCACGCTGCTGGGCGTGGTCTCGGGCCTCAAGGGCGAGGTCCGCGGCACCGGCCGGATCGACTGGAACACGCGTGCGGTGACCAGCCGCGGCCGCTTCGCCACCGAGGGCGTGGACTTCGCCGCCGCCTTCGGTCCGGTGCGGGGCCTGTCCGGGGAAGTCGTCTTCACCGACCTGCTCGGCATGGTGACGGCGCCGAACCAGACCGTGCGCATCGCTTCGGTCAACCCCGGCATCGAGGTGACCGACGGCGTGCTCTCCTACGAGATGCGGCCGGGCTACAATCTCCAGGTCAACGGGGCGCAGTGGCCGTTCATGGACGGCACGCTCAACCTCGATCCCGCGCGAATGCAGATCGGCGTCGCCGAGACGCGCCACTACACCTTGCGCGTCACCGGCCTGAATGCCGCGACCTTCATCCAGCATCTGGAGATGGAGAACATCAGCGCCACCGGCACCTTCGACGGCGAGATGCCGATGGTGTTCGACGAGAACGGCGGCCGGATCGAGAACGGCTACCTTGTCAGCCGCGCGCCCGGCGGCAACGTCTCGTATAACGGCGCGCTGACCTACAAGGACCTCTCGGCGATGGGCAACTTCGCCTTCGATGCGCTGCGCTCGGTCGACTACCGCAACATGGAGATCGGCCTCGGCGGTTCGCTCTCGGGCGAGATCCTGACGCGGATCAGCTTCGACGGGCTGAGCCAGGGCGAAGGGGCCAGCAAGAACTTCCTGACCAAGCAGATCGCCAAGCTGCCGATCCGCTTCGTGGTCAACGTCAAGGCACCGTTCTTCAGCCTGTTCGGCTCGATGCGCTCGCTCTACGATCCCGCCTACGTCACCGACCCCCGCGTGCTGGGGCTGGTGGACGCCGAGGGCAAGCGCTCGCGATCCGCTCCCGACGCGACTGTCATTCCTCCGCCGCTTCCACTCACCGACATTCAGCCTCCAGTCAGCGAGAAAACTCCATGACGTCGTTCGAATTGACCGGAAGCGTTCCGGCTGCGAAAAACCCGCCGATGAACGACGGGCATGAGACGATCTCGCAGTGGGCAGGCAAATGGTCCGGCAGGCGCGCCGCTCGCGCCGCAAGGATGGCGGGACTGGCGATGGCGGTCTCGGGCACGGTCGGCCTCGGCGGCTGCATACAGGTTGCAGCGCCCGACAAGCCGATCGTGATCGAGCTGAACATCAACATCCGGCAGGAAGTGGTCTATCGTCTTGCCGCCGATGCCGCCAAGACGGTGGAGCAGAACGAGGGTATATTCTGATGAAGAGGGTCCGTTTCTCCAGCGCAGTTGCCGCCGCCGCGGTTCTGATGGTCGCCGGAACGTCGCTCGCGCAGGCGCAGAGCGCCCGCAGCCCGGCCTACACCGCCGCGCGCGCGGCCGGGCAGGTGGGCGAGCAGACCGACGGCTACCTCGGTGTGGTGGGCAGCCAGGGGGCGGACGTCGCCGCCATGGTGCGCGACCTCAACAACCAGCGCCGCGCGGTCTACACCAGCGCGGCGGCGGGCAAGAGCACGATCCAGGAGTACGCCTTCACCACCGGCTGCAAGCTGATCCGCGACACCCGCCCCGGCGAGAAGTACCAGGGCCTCGACGGCTCGTGGAAGACCCGCGGCGCGGGCGCGCCGGAACTCGATCCGCGCTGCCCCTGAGGCTTTCGCGCGGTCTTCCCGCAAGGCGCTGGCGGCGTCCCTGTCCAAAAGGACTGGTCGCCGCCCACCGGCAACTGCGCCGGCCGACGACGAATCAAGAAAAGGCCGGGAAGCGATCGCGCTTTTCCGGCCTTTTTCCTGAGCTTCGCGGGCGTATCGCCATCGCGGTATTGGGACGGATGCGCGGCGCTTTTCTTGGTCTCGCGCCGCTGTAGAGCGCCGGGGCTGTCAACAATGCGTCAACATGCAGCAAAGCTCGGGCCGGGCCACGGTTGACTCGGGAAAAGCCCCACCCTAAGGGGGCGGCGCTCTTGGCGGGCAGCCGTCGTTTGCGTCCTGCGTTCCTGTTGTCATAAAGAGGAGCCTGACATGAACGACGAACAACCTGTCCAGGGCCCTGCAGGCGAGGATGCGCGCATCGATTCGCTCGACGAAAGGCTCAAGGCCCTTCGCGAGCGGGAAGAGCAACGCAACCGACCGAAGGCCGGTGCGGAAACCGATGCGAGCTATCGCCTTGGCAACCGCGTCCTTTCGGAGCTGCTTGGGGGTCTTGCGGGCGGCCTGTTCCTGGGGTGGTTGATCGACCACTTCGCCGGAACATCGCCCTGGGGTCTGATGGTGATGCTGTTCGTCGGAATCGGCATTGCCTTCAGGAACATAATCCGGATTACGAACCGGCGCCCGGACTGACCCAAAAGGGGGGATGGTGGGGCGCTGTCGTTCATTGGCGACAGGGATATTCGCGTGGCAGCCGAAGCGAAGCTCGACCCGATGCACCAGTTCCAGCTCGAGAAGCTGGCGGGCGCGGACTGGAACATTGCCGGTTACAACGTCGCGTTCACCAACAGCGCGCTGTGGATGGCCATCGCGACGCTGGCGCTGATCGTGTTCGTCGCGGGCGGCATGAAGCGCGCCGTGGTGCCGGGTCGCTGGCAGATGGCGGTGGAAACCTTCACCGGCTTCATCGACGGCATGCTCGCCGCGAACGTCGGCAAGGCCGGCAAGAAGTACGTTCCGTACATCTTCTCGCTGTTCATGTTCATCCTCTTCGCGAACTTCCTCGGCCTGATGCCGCTCGGCGTCGTGGGCGTCCACGCCTTCACCTTCACCAGCCACTTCTCGGCGACCGGCGTCCTCGCGGTGCTGTCGTTCGGGATCGTGCTGATCGTCGGCTTCGCCAAGCACGGCCTGCACTTCTTCTCGCTGTTCGTGCCGCACGGCACGCCGGTGGCGATGATCCCGATCATCTTCGTGGTCGAGCTGATCTCGTTCCTGGTGCGCCCGTTCAGCCTCGGCCTGCGACTGTTCGTCGCGATGATGGCCGGCCACGTCCTGCTTGAAGTGCTTTCGAGCTTCGTCATCAGCGGCGGCAATGCCGGTCCGGCACTCTTCGTGATCGCCGGCCTGCCCAGCTTCGTCCTGATGGTCGGCATCTGCGCTCTCGAGCTGCTGGTTGCCGGCATCCAGGCCTACGTCTTCGCTCTTCTCACTTGCGTCTATCTCAACGACGCCGAGAACCTTCACTGATTTTTTCGCCACTTATCGGGCATACCAAAGGGAGTTTTTGAAATGGACGCAGAAGCTGCAAAGCTGCTCGGAGCTGGTTTCGCCGCTATCGGCGCAGGTCTCGCCTCGATCGGCGTGGGCAACGTTTTCGCCAAGTTCCTCGAAGGCGCGCTGCGCAACCCGGGCGCCGCTGACGCCCAGCAGGGTCGCCTGTTCATCGGCTTCGCCGGTGCAGAGCTTCTCGGCCTGCTTTCGTTCGTCATTGCCGCGCTGCTGATCTTCGCCTGATCGCAAGCGCCTGACCGGATCGGCTCCGGCCGCCTGAACCCTTTGGTCAGGCGGCCGGGCCTTCCCGGCCCAAGATTTTTAACGGCAACCTCGAGACAGGGCTGACCCATGCCTCAGATCGCACAGCTAGGCGAGTTCTACTCCAGCCAGATTTTCTGGCTGCTGATCTTCTTCGGCATCACCTTCTTCGTCGTCGGACGGGGCATGGTGCCCAAGGTGATGGACACCGTCGCGAGCCGCGACAAGCAGATCGCCGACGACCTCAAGGCTGCCGAAGCGGCACGTGCCCAGGCTGACTCCGAGGAAGCCGCATGGCGCGCCCGCGAGAACGCCAACCGCGCCCAGGCGCAGGGGCTCATCGCCGACGCCCGCGCCAAGGGCGCCGCTGCCACCGCAGACCGTCTTGCCGCCGCGCAGGGACGTATCGACGCGCAGATCGCCGCAGCGGAAACCCGTATCGCCGAGGCGCGCCGTTCGGCCGCCGCCGAAATCGAGACCGTCGCCGCCGACGCCACCCGCGAGATCGTCAGCCGCATCGCCGGCCTCTCGCTCGACGACGCCGCCGTGCGCGGCGCGGTGAAGGAGAACCTGGTCCATGGCTGAAACCAACGCCGCCATCGAGCATGGTCTCGCCCATGAAGGCGCCGAAGTGACCGGTGCGGAAACGCACGCCGCCGTCGAGCATCACGCCGAACCGCTGCTGCTGGGCTTCGCACCGCCGGTCGCGATCGTCAGTGCCTCGATGATCGTGCTGCTTGCGATCCTCGCCTGGAAGGGCGTGCCCAAGCTGCTCGCCAGCGGGCTCGACGCCCGGATCGCCGAGATCAAGGCCCAGCTCGAGGAAGCGAAGACCCTGCGCGCCGAGGCGGAAGCCCTGCGCAAGGAATATGCGGACAAGATCGCCGGTGCCGAGAAGGATGCGGTCGCCATGCTCGACCACGCCCGCCACGAAGCCGAGGCGATCGTCGCCAAGGCCGAGGCGGACGCCGCCGAGACGGTCGCCCGCCGCGAGAAGATGGCGCAGGACAAGATTGGCGCCGCCGAGTTCACCGCGGTCACCGAACTGCGCAACCAGGCCGCCACGGCCGCGGCAGCCGCTGCCCGGACCCTGATCGCCGCCAATCATTCGGCCGATGCCGACAAGGCGCTGGTCGACCAGGCGATCGCCGGGATCTGATCCTCGGCCGGTCCGGCACTGGTTCGAGACAACAGAGCCTCCGTCATCGACGGGGGCTTTTTTGTGCGCTCAAGTCGGCCTACTCTCCTTCGTTCCGACAAAGAACGGAGAGGAATAGCATGTTCGTAAAGTTCACCGGCGCAGACCGCACCGCCACCGCCGTCAACGCCGCGCAGGTCACCTTCATTTCGCAAGTCGAGGAAGGCACCCGCATCCGCTTCGGCGAAGGCCGCGCCGTGACGGTCGTCGAGCCCCTCGCCGAAGTGATGGAACGCCTCAACCAGACGCTTTCCTTCCCCGATACCTGAGCGGGATCGTGATCCGGG
This sequence comes from Novosphingobium sp., assembly GCA_035511275.1. Classification (GTDB taxonomy): domain Bacteria; phylum Pseudomonadota; class Alphaproteobacteria; order Sphingomonadales; family Sphingomonadaceae; genus Novosphingobium. The sequence goes on along the minus strand of DATKFS010000317.1, from coordinate 4,536 downwards.
CGTTAGCTCTTATCTCATTGACGCCCGGCGAAAAAACATCTTCATATCCCACGTTAACTGCCCGGGGGGGCAGTCAACGTGGGGGTATTCATGAAATTCATTACAGCGGCGTCTGCTGCGCTTCTCTTTGCGTTCGGCTCGTCGGCAGTTGAAGCCAAGCCGCTCGACAGGCCTTCGGTGCTTCAACTGACGCAACTCGGACTTGGCGACGACGCCATCGTTGCCAAGATTTAGGCGGACAAGGTCGATTTCGATCTGTCGACGGACGACATGCTCAATCTCAAGAAGGGCGGGGTGTCTTCCCCGGTGATCGCGGCGCTGATCTCGAACCGTTACGTCGAGAAGATCCAGCCATCGCTGGATTCGCCCAACCCGACCTTGCCGCATGTCACGGGCTTCTATGCCCTGCAGACCGACGGCGCGGCCCGCATGGAGCGCATGGAGCCGGCGGTGACCAACCAGGCCAAGACGGGCGGTATCTTCGGCTATGCGCTCACTGGCGGCATCGCGTCGATGAGCGTCAAGGCGGCGCTGCAGAACGAGACATCACGGGTTCCGGTTTCGTCGCAGCCGAAGTTCTACTTCTTCTCGGCGGAATCGAACGGTGAGCAGTCGGCGGCCTGGGCAAGCGGCATGAATACGGTCGTCACCTCGCCCGCGGAGCTCACCCTGATTCGTCTCACCAAGAAGGACGGACGCCGCGAGGCGAGGGTCGGCAGCATGAACATCGGCGGCGCTAAAAGCGGTGTCATGGACAAGGACCGCATCGCCTTTACGCATTCGGAAATCCGCCCTGGCGTCTATGTCGTCGAGCCTTCGGCGGCGCTCGAACCCGGCGAATACGGGTTCATCTACTCCCTGTCGGGCGGCGGTGCGAACGGCGCAATGACGGCGCGAATCTTCGATTTCACCGTTCGCTGAAAATGCGTGCGGCAGCCGGGGCGGAGGTCCCGTCTCCGGCTGCCCCTTATCAGAAGCTGTCCTTCGCGGCCCTCAGCGCGGCGAAGGTGGCGACGGCGTCGCCGGGATGTTCCCAGCGTGTCTGCATCGCGGCGTCGTCGGCGCGCAGGAAGGGGTTGGTCGCCAGTTCCCGTTCGAGCTTGGCGGGGACGGTGGGCAGGCCCTTTTCCCGCTTCCGGGCGATCTCTTCAGCATAGTCCTGCAGTTCCGCGTTGTCGGGATCGGCATGGAGCGCGAAGCGGGCGTTGGACGCGGTGTACTCGTGCGCGCAGTAGATCATCGTCGCGCCGGGCAGGGACTTCAGCCGCTTGAGCGAGGCCCAGAACTGCTCCGGCGTGCCCTCGAACATGCGCCCGCAGCCCAGCGCGAACAGCGAATCGCCGACGAAGGCGATGCAGGCGCCGGGCAGGTGGTACGCGACATGGCCGTTGGTATGGCCGCCCACGTCGATCACGAAGGCCTGTCGGTCGCCGATGGTGACGACGTCTCCCTGGCCGACCGTGCGGTCGACGCCCTCGATCTTGCCGGCGTCGCCCGCAGGCGCCGTCACGCGGCAGCCGGTCACCGCCTTGATCGTGGCATTGCCGCCGGCGTGGTCGCGATGCCAGTGGGTGTTCCAGATCTGGGTGATCTGCCAGCCCTTGTGCGCTGCCTGCCGCAGGTATTCGTCCGCGTCGGGGGTGTCGATGCACACGGTTTCACCGCTCTCGCTGTCGTGGAGCAGGTAGCCGTAGTTGTCGGACAGGCAGGGGAACTGGTGGACTTCGAGCATGGGGCCTCTCTCCTTGCGGGGAGAGATGTAGGCGCTCAGCGGGCGTCGGGGAAGGGCAGGTTGAGTTGCCAGCTGACGCCGTGGGGATCGCTGAGCCAGGTGAACAAGGCGCTGAACTCGTAGGCGTCGAGCGGCATCATCACCTTGCCGTCGGCACCCAGCACCTTGGCGGCGTGGCGCAACTGCTCCTCGTCGTCGCAGTCGACGAAGATCGAGGTGGAGGGCGTGAAGGTGAAGCCGTGCGGCACGTCGCTGTCGAGCACGTGCCAGACCGTCCCGCCGAGCGCGAAGCTGGCGCGGGCGATCTTGCCTTCGAACTCGCCGGGGCCGTGGTGGTCGAGTTCGGTCACTTCGAGGTGGTCGGGAAAGGCGCGCTTCCACAACAGGAGCGCGTCCTGCGCGTCGCCCTGGAACATCAGGAAGGGGGTTGCATGCATGGGCTCGTCCTTGCTCTCAATGGCGAGGCAACGAGCAATGGGCGGGCAGGGTTGCGCGTGGCCGCGATCAGGCCCCGCCAGCTTCCGATGAACGGGAGAAGCCGAGCATGCAGAAGCAGGCGATCAGTGGCATCCATTCGGTGGAGCCCGGGCCGGTCCGTTCGGTCCACCACATCCATGCGACAAGGACGTAGGAGCCGAAAGCGAGAGCCGCGAGGACCCGCCATGGCAGGCTCGCCCCGCTGCGGCGCGCGGCTCCCTCGTCCGGCTTGGCGGACAGGTTGCGCAGCCCTTCGGCGAGCACGGCTGCCATGCAGGCAAGTCCAAGCGGCACCGTGAACCATGGCGAGAGCGGGCGATGGAGAAGCTGTGCCGCGATCTGTGTCCATGCGCAGGCGAGCAGGAGTGCGGCAAGCGCCATGGCATTGCGGCCCACGGTTTCGGCGATTCGGGCGCGCAGTTCCATGCCCGCAGCCTATCATCGTCGCCCCAAAGCAAAAGCCCGCCCGGATCGCTCCGGACGGGCCTTGCTTTGTCGCTGGCGTGGCAGGCCGCCACGGGGTTCCCCCCGTGACGTCAGACGGGCTTGCGCCCGCTGGCCGGCTTCGCACGGTCGGTCGCCAGGCTACCGTTCGCGGGGCGAACGTCGCCTGGCTTGCTGCGCTCAGCCTTACGAACGGCCCTTCAGCGCTTCGCCGAGGATGTCGCCGAGCGACGCGCCCGAATCGGACGAGCCGTACTGCTCCACCGCTTCCTTCTCTTCGGCCAGCTGGCGGGCCTTGACCGAGAAGTTCGGCTTCTTGGAACGGTCGAAACCGGTGACCATGGCGTCGAGCTTCTGGCCGACCTGGAAGCGGTCGGGGCGCTGCTCGTCGCGGTCGCGGCCGAGGTCCGAACGCTTGATGAAGCCGGTGGCACCATCGTCGCCAGCTTGGACTTCCAGGCCGCCGTCGCGGACTTCGAGGACGGTCACGGTGGTGACCTGGCCACGGCGCAGGCCGCCTTCGCCGCCCGAGGCAGCAACGCCGCCAGCGGCCGGAGCACCGCGCTCGAGCTGCTTCATGCCGAGGCTGATGCGCTCCTTCTCGACGTCGACGTCGAGAACCACGGCCGAAACCTCTTCACCCTTGCGGTGCAGGGCCAGCGCGTCTTCACCCGAGATGCCCCAGGCGATGTCCGACATGTGGACCATGCCGTCGACGTCGCCATCGAGGCCGATGAACAGGCCGAACTCGGTCGCGTTCTTGACTTCGCCTTCCACGGTCGAGCCGACCGGGTGCTTCTCGGCGAAGGCTTCCCACGGGTTCTGCTGGGCCTGCTTGAGGCCGAGGCTGATGCGGCGCTTGTCCGAATCGACCTCGAGCACGACGACTTCGACTTCCTGCGAGGTCGAGACGATCTTGCCGGGGTGGACGTTCTTCTTGGTCCAGGACATTTCCGAAACGTGGACGAGGCCCTCGATCCCGGCTTCCAGCTCCACGAAGGCGCCGTATTCGGTGATGTTGGTGACGGTGCCGTGCAGCTTCGCGCCGACCGGGTACTTGACCGCCGCGCCTTCCCACGGATCGCTCTCCAGCTGCTTCATGCCGAGGCTGATGCGCTGGGTTTCCGAGTTGATGCGGATGATCTGAACCTTCACGGTGTCGCCGATGGCGATCACTTCGCTCGGGTGGTTGACGCGCTTGTAGCTCATGTCGGTGACATGGAGCAGGCCGTCGATGCCGCCGAGGTCAACGAACGCACCGTAGTCGGTGATGTTCTTGACGACGCCGTCGATGACCTGGCCTTCGCTCAGCTTGTCGATCAGCTCGCTGCGCTGCTCGGCGCGGGTCTCTTCGAGGACGGCGCGGCGCGACACGACGATATTGCCGCGGCGACGGTCCATCTTGAGGATCTGGAAGGGCTGCGGCACGTCCATCAGCGGGGTGACGTCGCGCACGGGGCGGATGTCGACCTGCGAGCCGGGGAGGAAGGCCACGGCGCCGTCGAGGTCGACGGTGAAGCCGCCCTTGACGCGGCCGAAGATCACGCCTTCGACGCGCTTGCCTTCACCGAATTCGTTCTCGAGCTTGTCCCAGGCGGCTTCGCGGCGGGCGCGGTCGCGCGACAGCATCGCTTCGCCGTCGGCGTTCTCGACGCGGTCGACGTAGACTTCGACTTCGTCGCCGACCTTCAGGCCGTGGTCTTCTTCACCACGGGCGAATTCGCGCAGCGAAACGCGGCCTTCGCTCTTGAGGCCCACGTCGATGACGGCCTTGTCGTTCTCGATCGCGGTGATGGTGCCCTTGACGACACGTCCCTCGAAACCGTCGTCGGCGGCGCCGCCGAACTGGTCATCGAGCATTTTCGCGAAATCGTCGCGAGTCG
>DATKFS010000316.1:0-14768 GCA_035511275.1 Novosphingobium sp. | reverse complement strand
GAGAGCCGAACCTCTATGGACCGGAGCCGGTGGTCGCGGCGGCGGGACGCCTGATCCTGCTGGCCAATCATATCAAGACGCTGGCGGTCGGCCCGGACCTTGAATCCCTGCGCCGCACGACCGTCGCCGAACTGGACGCCTTCACCCGGCGCGCGCGGGCGCTGGGACTGGAGCCCAAGTCTGTGCAACTGGCACACTACATTCTCTGCGCATTCCTCGACGACGCGGTGATGTCCACGCCATGGGGTGGGCAGAGCCAGTGGTCGACCCAGAGCCTGCTTGTCGTCTACCACAAGGACGCGCGGGGCGGCGATCGCATGTTCCAGTTCGCCGAGCAGATGGAGCGTGATCCTTCCAGCGAGCCGCGCCTGATCGAACTGCTGTACCTGTGTCTATCGCTCGGCTTCGAGGGCCGCGCCGCGCTCGATCCGCGCGGGCAGAACCTTCTGGCGCAGCGCCGTGCCGGCCTCGCCGCCCTCGTGCAGCGCCAGCGCGCAGCGCCGAGCGGCGAACTTTCGCCGCAATGGCACGGGCAGAAGGTCGCTGCGGGACGCTTCGGCACGGCGATCCCGCTGTGGGCCGTGGTTGCGGGCATCGGCACCGTCGCCCTGCTGGTTTTCGCCGGGTTGCTCATGCACCTCTCCAGCCGCGGCACCGCAGCGATCGAGGCCGTGGACCGAGCCGTCGGCACCGTCGCCGTCCCGCCGCCGCCAGCGCCACCGGCGCAGGCGGAGACGCCGCTCTACGAAAAATTCCAGGACATCCTGCGGCCCGACGTGGCTGCCGGCCGCCTGGAGCTTACGCGCGAGGGCAACGAGATCGTCATCCGCCTTCACAACCAGGGCCTCTTCGCCTCGGCGCAAGCCGACGCATCGAGCGCGTGGAGCGATACCTTCGCCCACCTGGCCGAGGCGGCGAACCTCACCAAGGGGCCGATCAAGGTCGAGGGGCATACCGACGACCAGGCGATCCGGTCGCTGCAGTTCCCGTCCAACCAGGAGTTGTCCGAGGCGCGCGCGCAATCGGTGGCGCAGGCGATCGAGGGTTCGGGCCTGGCAGATGCCTCGCGCCTCGCGCCTGCCGGTTTCGGCGCGACCCAGCCGATCGGCGATAATGCCACCGACGAAGGCCGTACGCTCAACCGCCGGGTCGAGCTGCGCGTCGCCAACGACATCAACTGGCGCTGAGGGGGCGGAGCGATGAAGGCATTGTTCAAGAACCGCTGGTTCTGGCGCGTAGTGGGCGCGGTGGCGCTGGGCCTGCTGCTGTTCTTCGTGGGACCACTGGTTTCGATCGCCGGTTTCCGTCCGCTCGGCTGGTGGCCGGTCTACACTTTGGTGGCGGTGCTTCCGCTGATCGTCGTCGGGGTACTGTGGCTGCTCGCGGTCCGCGGCGAGAAGAAGAAGAACGCGGCGATGATGGAGGCGCTCAAGCCGGAGCCGGGCGCCGCCGACCGCGATGAGATCTCCGCCAAGCTGAACGACGCGCTCGACATGCTGAAGTCGACCAAGGTCGGCGCGCGCGGTGCTTACGCCTACCAGTTGCCGTGGTACGCCATCATCGGCCCCTCGGGCGCGGGCAAGACCACCGCGCTGCTCAACTGCGGGCTCGAGTTCCCCACCGCCGTCGCGGGCGAATACCGCGCCCTGCGGGGCCAGCCCAAGACGCCGAACTGCGACTGGTGGTTCACCGACGAGGCAGTGCTGATCGACACGGCCGGCCGCTACGTCACGCAGGACGATGACGCAGGCGCCGATGCTGCGGGATGGAAGTCGTTCCTCGAACTGCTGCGCAAACATCGCCCGCTGCAGCCGCTGAACGGCGTGATCGTCGCGATCCCGGCGCCCGATTTCGTCGATCCTGTGAAGATGGCCGGCCATGCCCGCCACGTCCGCGCCCGCCTTGCCGAGATCGGCAACGAGATGGGCCAGGATCTGCCGGTCTACGTCCTCGTCACCAAGGCCGATCTTCTGGCGGGTTTCCGCGAGTATTTCCGCTCCAGCACCGACAGTGAATCCGATCAGGTCTTCGGCTCCACCGCGAAGGGGGACGCGGCGGACAGCCAGTCCGTGCTCGAAGGGTTCGAGGCGCTCGTCACCTCGATCTCCGCCCGCGTGGTGGAGCGGATGCAGAACGAACCGCAGATGCACCTGCGTGCCCAGATCGCGGCATTCCCCGCGCAGCTCGCCTCGCTGCAGGCGCCGATCGGCAAGCTGCTGGAAGCGCTTGGCCAGAAGAGCCGCTTCGACAATCCCGCACGGGTGCGGGGCGTCTATCTCGCTTCCTCGATCCAGACCGGCAATCCGGTCGACCGCATCCTGTTGAGCGTCGGCGCACCCGCCACCCATTCGGCACAGGCGGTTGGTGCAGGACGAAGCTACTTCCTCAAGCGCTTCTTCTCCGACCTGCTGATCCCCGAGCAGGGCATGGCCGGGCGCAACCCGCTGGCCGAGAAGCGCGCCGGACAGCGCTACACCATGGCCGTGGCGGCCAGCCTCGCGGCGCTGGCGATCTGTTGCGGCGTGTGGACCTGGGGCTATTTCCGGAACCTCACGCTGATCGACCAGGTGTTCGGTACCGCGGAAGCCTATGCCAACGTGCGCGCCAACGGCGGCGGCGGGGTGGACGAGGACGTCGCGGCGCTGGGGATACTGGGCGACGCGACCACGCAGATGGCCGAGGCGAGCGATTTCGGGCTCGGGCTGGGACAGGGCGGGCGGCTCTCGGCGGAGCTTGGCGGCATTTATGGCCGCGACCTCAAGCGCCGCCTGGCGCCGATCCTCGTGGGTCTTGCCGAACAGCGCATGGGCGCGGACGGCGACAATCCGACGGCGCTCTACGACGACCTCAAGTCATATCTGATCCTCGGCGGGCAGGGCCCGGCGCTCGGCGAGCATGTGGTGGGCTGGGTGCAGCCCGCGTGGATGGAGCGCGGCGGCGGCAACGCCGAGACGCAGGCCGGGGAACTCGCGCGGCACACCAAGGCGCTGTTCGAGGGTAACTTCGCACCGCAGGCCATCGATGCCGGCCGGGTCGAGACCGCCCGATCGGTTCTGCGCGCGCAGCCGGCAGCGGTGCGGGTCTACGGCCGCCTCAAGAGCAAGGCGCTGGAGACGGGAGAGGAGATGTGGACCGCGCAGGCTAACGCTGGCCCGCGTCCTGAAGCCTTCTTCGATACCAGCGGCGCGTTCGCACCCGGGGCGGGAGTCCCGGCGCTGTTCACCCGCAGCGGCTACGACAAGATTTTCCTCCCCATCGTGGCCAGGGGCGCCAGCTTGCTGGAAGAGGAGAAATGGGTCGTCGGCGATACCGGCAACGCCGCGCTTTCGCCTGCGGAACTGTCGGGGCTCAAGTCCGACCTCGAACGCCTGTATTTCGCGGAATTCCTCGATCGATGGCAGTCGTTCGTCACCTCGATGAAGGTCAGGCCGGTCAATTCGCTGGGCGAGAACGTGCAGCGGATGCGCGATGGCGGAGGGCCGCTCTCGCCGATCAAGCCGCTGCTCGTCGCGATCGCCAAGGCAACCGACATGACGCCAGCGGCGGGAATGCCCAAGCCCGGCGGGAAGCTCGCGCAGGGCATGGCGATGGCCGGTGTCGCGCCGGGCGGCGGGGATGGCGGCCGGGGCGCGGTGGTGAACGCGTTCCTGCCGCTGCGCATGTTCGTGGGCAAGGGCGACGGCTCGCCGCTCGATGCGTGGCTGCAGGGCATGGTCCAGCTGGCAGACAAGCTCAACGTCATCGCCGTGCTGCCGGGTGGCGGCGGGGAGACCGGATCGCAGCAGAGCCTCGAAGCCAAGGCGGCGATCCTGCAGCTCGACCAGAACGGCAACGGCATGCCGGCGCCCGCGGGCCTTTGGGCCAAGGCGGTGGCGAGCGACGCGAGCGTGGCGCTGGGCGGGGCGCGGCTGGCACAGATGGGCGAGGCGATGAGCGGCAGCTTCGGCGAATCCTGTGCCAACGGGCTCGCCAAGGCCTACCCGGTGATGCCGGGGTCGAGCGTCGACCTCGCGGTGGCCGATTTCGCGACGTTCTTCGGGCCGCAGGGTCTGTTCGCCAACTTCGTCAACACCGAGCTGGGCGGCTATCTCGACAAGACGCCGCCGGCCTGGACGCCCAAGGAGAATGCCGGCGAGATCGGCCTTACCGCGGGGACCGTGCGCGCCATGCAGGCGGCGGATACGGTGACGCGGACCTTCTTCGGCGCCGACCCGAACAGTCCCCGGCTGTCCTACCAGATCGAGCCCGTGGGCCTTTCCGGGGCCGAGGCGGTGACCTTGCAGGTCGATGGCCAGAGCCTGCGCTACGATGGTAAGGCGGCGATCCCCTCGACGTTCGACTGGCCGGGGGCGGGCGGGGCGTCGGTCGCGTTCGATACGGCGGGCGGAGCGCCCGCCCAGCGGACCTGGAACGGCCCCTGGGCCGTTTTTCGTATGATGAAGGCGGCGGCGATCAAGGGCGGCGCCTCGCCCGCGATCGGCGAGGGAAGCCTGACCCAGGGCGGTGCGCGGTTCGACTTTCGGATACGCACTTTCGCGGGGGGGAATCCCTTCGTGGTGGATCCGTTCGTGAAAGTCGGCTGCCCCCAGATCGGGTCGGCGGCGGCGGTTGCGGGATAGGGTTTAGTTGATGAAACGCATGCGGGGGCCGTGCTTCATGAACGGTGCCGACACGGCGGTGAACGACGGTAAGAAAGACCCGCTGAGAAGCTAGCAGGCCCCGGCGATGTAGGAAAATCTGTCGCCCGAAACGGCGCGGGCCTGTTGGATGAGGTCGATTACGGCGTCATGGGGCATGATGCCCCGCCTCACCCCGCCTTGGAGCACATCATTGTCTTGTGTGCGGTATCGATCGTGGGAGAGAGAACCTGGTAAATCTGGTCTGAAGGCACGGACATCCGCTTTTTCCGAACCGGCTTCAACTGGATGTCCGATGACTTGAGAAACAGGTCGTAGTAACCTTCCTGAACGAATTCGCACGAGTTGCCGACTTCGATCAGGTCGAGAAGCATCAACCCCAGTCCCGCTGTGGCCCCTATCGGCCCACCACGCAGAAGGCCGACCCGGCTTCGGAATTCGAGTACGACCGCCGCGATGGTGGAAATGCAGATTACATTCTGCTCATGGGTGTATTTGCCGAAGGACTTGGCGGATTCGGCGAACGCCTTGGGCCCCTTCTTGACGACATAGGCCAATATCGATTGCTTTGTGTAAGGTGCCTGGCCTTCCGTCATGCACCACGCCGTGTAATCGTACTGGCTTGATGCAAACCAGTTCAGGATGGTTTTCTGGTCTTCGGGCAATGGCAGTGCCTCGATGAGCTTCTTGAGGACGAGATCCTTACCGCCCTTTTTGCCGGCATCGACTATGCCCTTGGCATCGATCTTGAGAGATGAAAAATCCATCTGGGCGGACGGGAGGATTCGGCCCATTTCTTCGTAAGTGTCTGTCACAGATCATTCCCACGCCAGTTGAATCGTGTGTGCATGTCGCCACGCAAGGGCGCCGTCGCCGCGCGTTACTTCATTGCCATCTGCCCGGGCTGGGTGAGCATCGTCTTGCCGCCGTCACCGACCAGGAAGTAGGCGCCCCAGTAGTAGGGGTGCGAGTAGCGGCGGGTGTCGATCAGGCGATTCTGGGCGACGCGCAGCGAGTTGGCCATCGGGGCGGTGCGGCCGGTGGTGTAGAAGGCCGTCATCAGGTCCTGCGTTTCCTGCGAGTCCGGCACGGCCCAGAAGGTGGCCATGACCGCGCGGGCGCGGGCGGCGATGAACGAGCGGACGAGACCGTCGAGCGCGGGCGAGGCGTTTTCAAGACCGGCCTTCAGCGCCGTCGCGCTGCTGGTGCCCGCCGCCGTGTCGCAGGCCGAGAGCACCACGAGGTTGGCGTCGAGCTGGAGCCGGGCGACCTCGTCGAACGAGAGCAGCCCGTCGGACAGCACGTCGCCGTTGTCGGCCGGGGCGGCCAGCGTGGTGACGAGCGCCGGGGGCAGGTGGACCTTGCACTGGGGCAGGTCGACCTGGGTTTCGGGCAGCCCGTGGGTGGCGAAGTGGATCACCTGGTAGCGGCTGAGTTCCTCGGCGGCGGGGCCGTTCAGCAGGTTCACGTCGGTGAAGGCGCCAAGCGTGATCTCGGGCGAGCCGGGCGCGCCGAGCGCCTGCGCCGCAAGGCCCAGCTCGCGCGCGCTGATCGGCTTGTTCTGCGCCATGACGCCCGCCCAGGTGCCGTAGGTCACCGAGCAGTCGAACGGCATCTTGTCTTCCGCCGCCTGCGCCGAAACCCGCTCGGCGGGGGCGTTCTCGCCAAGGCCGAGGAACTTGCCCGGCGCCTGCGAGGGGCTGACGTCGTTGCGCACGCGCAGGAACGCGCGGGGCGAGAGCGCCACCGCCGTATCGGCGCCGCGGGCGAGGAACTTGAGCTTGGAATAGTCGCCCTTGGCGCGCTGCTTCTCGTAGGCGGCGGCCGAGGCGGGGTCGGTCACCAGCACGGCGAGTGGCAACTGGCGCAGCTTGCCCGCCGGGTTGTAGACGACGCGGGTGGCGTTCGCGACGGTGGTCGCGGCGGGGCCGGTGATCGCCTGGAACAGCTGCGAGGCCTTCGTGACCTGGAACAGGCGGGTGGAGCGCGTGGCCTCGTCGATGCGGGCGCTGGTCAGCACGTCGTCGGCGAGCTGCTCGGTCTTTGCGAGGCCGCCGTCGACCATGTAGATCCAGGTCTGGTCGCGGCTGATGACGATCCCGGCCATCGTCGAATAGAGCTGGGCGAGCTTGAGATAGACCTCGCCGGGCGCGAGCGCGGCGCGGATTTCCGCCACCGTCGCGGGCTCGTCCTGCAGCGCGCCGATGCGGTTGCTGGACAGGAGCTGGGCGTTGACGGTCTCCCGCTCGGCGCCGACGGCCTGGCGCTGGCGTTCCAGTTCCTCGAACGCGGGGCCGCTGCTGGTCTCCAGGCTGGAGATCTCGGTGCGCAGGCGGATGAGCTGGCGGTCGAGCAGGCCGCGGCGGCGCAGCAGGTCGGCCACGCCCTCATCGGCGGAGACGACCTTCTGCAGCTGCGCATATTCGCGGGCGATGGCCGGTTCGCCGATCATCTGCATCGCGTGGAAGTATTCCTCGTCACGCTCGGGCGCGGGCTCGGCCTTCGTCAGCAGCAGGAAATAGCGTTCGAGCGCGGCGAGCGAGACGTAGCCGGTGCCGGTCAGCTCGGGCAGGGTCTGCACCGCCGTGCGGTAGTTGGCGAGGACCTTGTCCTGCGGGATGGAAGGATCGCGCGAGGCGATGCTGGCGCGCTCCAGCCGGGTGTCGGCGAGCAGCGGCGCGTTCTGGAAGGTGTCGCTGACCGGCTTGGCGCCGGTAAACACGCAGCCGCCCCCGGCCGGACTGCCGCTGAGGGCGTCGACCGCGCAGTCGATGTGGGTGAGCGCCTTGCCGACGCGGCCGCGCCGCACGTCGATGCGGGCCTGCTGGCGCTCGATCATCGTGCGCAGCCACACGATGTTGTCCGGCGCGTAGCGGGCGACGACCACGCGCGCGACCTTGGCGGCGCTCTGCAGCGCGGTGTCGGCCTCGTCGATGCGGTTGGCGCCGAGGTAGGCGACGCTGAGGGCCTGGTAGCGCTGCGCTTCGAGCAGGGCGCGGGTGAGCTGGTTCTGGTCGGTGAGTTCGGACTGGAGGTTCTCGCCGCTGCCCCCGCTTTCCTCGTTGAGGCGGCTGAGCGTGACCGGGTCCTGCAGGCTGCCGGCAACGCCCTGGCTGCGGGTGAGCGCGGCGATGGCGTCGCTCCAGCGGTGCTGGTTGATGAGGTCGATGCCGCGGTAGGTGGTGAGCTGGATCGCCTGCTGGTCGCGGCGCGGCAGGTCCTGGCCGCCGCGCAGCAGGCTCTCGGCGACGGCGAAGTCGTTCTGCGCCAGCTCGAACTGGCTGAGGTTCGATTCCGCGAGGCCGGCGGCGAGGCGCAGGTCGATGCGGGTCGATACGTCCGAGTTGGCGAAGGCGCGCAGCGCGTCGTTGAGCGTGCGCGAGGCGTCGAGCAGGCGGCCGGTCTGCAGCGCGGCGACACCGTCGGCCAGCGCGGCCTCGGCGGTGAAGGCCTTGGTCTCGCCAACGCCGGTGAAGGCCTGTCCGGCGGGGATCGCGGCGAGGTCGAACGAGGGCCTGGCGGCGGCGTTGCCGGTGGGGACGGGCGCCCCGGCGGCGATCACCCGCAGCGTCGTCTCGAGCGCCCCCACGGCGGATTCCAGCGCGGCGCCCTGCCAGGCGACGGAGCCCCGGGTGAAGCGGATGTCGATGGCCGCCTTGCCCAGCGTCGCGTCGATGCAGCGGCGCACCTCGACCGGGCCGATGCCGGTGACCTGCGCGGCGAGCGCGTCGCCGCAGTTCTCCAGCGCCGGGGGCTTGCCGGCGGCGCTCACGTACCCTTGCGCATCGGCGGCGGCGATGTCGCGGCAGGTGATGACGAAGGCCTGGTCGGCGGCGTAGCGGACCGGGCCTTCCCCCGCCGTCCACTGGCGCGAGGCGGCGCAGGAATCGCCGTTGCCGTTGGTCCCCACCGCGAAGCGCTCGGGCGGCGCGGCGGCGTGGGCGGGCAGGGCGGCCAGCGCCATCGCGACCGTGGAGGCCAGCGAAAGGGCGAGCCTGAGGGAGCGGGCAGGGGCGGGGCCGGGCGCGGTGCGGTTCGACATGGTGCTTAGTTGCCTTCCTTGGCCGGGCAGCTGGGATCTTCGGGGCGGCATTCGATGGTGTCGATGCCCACCGGGGCGTCGGCGACGTTGACGATCAGCCCGTCGTTGCCGCGCCCGATCAGCGGGCTGACGGCGATCGTGCCTTCGTCCTCGACGTCGAACAGGGCGACCTTGCGCTCGTCGTAGAGGTTGAAGTTGGGCTGCGGGATGTCGGTCGCCAGGCATCCGCGATCGGGCGCGCCGATGACGCAGCCGTTGATCCGCGAACTGGCGCGGGTGACGCGGAAGTCGTTGGGATCGCCGGTCGGGTTGACGATCTCGATCGCCTCGTTGGTCAGCAGCGCGGCGGGCGTGCCGCTGAAGTTGTTGACCACGCCGAACATCGCGAAGCTGTTGTTGCCCCCTTCGCCGGTGCTGACGAGGCGCAGCGCGAGCGCGGTCTGGTCGGGCAGCCCGCCGGGAGGCGAGTTGATCAGGACGCCGGTGCTCAGGTTGATGTCGGTGTTCTGGAACAGCGCGAAGTTGCGGTAGCCCACCGTCACCTGCCGCGCGGTGAGGAACACGTCCAGCGGCTGCGCGGTGGCCTCGGAGTAGAGCTTCGAGGTGGGGTTGGCGACGATCGCGGCGATCTCGTCGTTGGTCTTGCCGATGTACTCGGCGACCATCGTCGAGGTGCCGAACAGGATCTTCGCGCCCCGCAGGTCGACATGGGCGGAGCCCGCGTCGATCCGGGGCCGCGAGGTCCGGTCGATCCGCGCGACGATCTCCGAGGCGAGCGGGACCGTGCCCGCGTCGTCCCCCAGCTCGCCGAACAGCCCGCCGATCTGCAGCGTGCGCGCGGCCGTGCCGGCGACGGTGACTGCCCCCGTGATCTCGACCGCGCCGGTCGTCAGGAACCGGGTGTCGACGGTGCCGGTCGCCGGGTCTATCGTCAGCGTGCCGAGTTCGAGCGCGCGGGTGCCGGAGTCCACAACCAGCGTCGAGGAGCGCAGCCGCGCCAGTTCGGCATTGGCCAGCGCGAAGCTCGCCCCCGTGGTGATCGTGCCGTCGCCCACCACCGTGGGGGCGGTGCCGGTGTTGCGCAAGGTGATGCGCCCGGTCGTCTCCAGGATGCCCTGGATGGCGACGTTGGCGGCCTCGATGGTGATGCTGCGCCCGTTGGCCGCATTCGCGAGGTCCGATCCGGCAGGCAGCCCCTTGGGGCCGCGCGCGTCCCCGGCGGCGAGCGTGATGCCCGCCACCTGCCCGGCCTGCGCCGTGTCGAGCAGGCCGTGGCGCGCGTCGAGGCCGGTGCCGCCGGAAGCGATCCGGCCCGCGCCGGTGGTCACGAGACCACTTGCGGTGATCTCGATGTCGTCGCCCGCCGTGATGGTGGTGAGGGTCGCATCGGTCGCGGCGCGCGCCGCCACGTCCTCGCTCGCGCTGGTGGTCGCCGCGGTCAGGTTGCGGCCCGCGAGCAGCGCCACGGAACCGGCCGAGGCCGTCGTCGTGGCAAGGGTGACGTCGCCACGCGCGTTGACCAGTACGTCGCCGGTGCCCTGCGTGCGCAGCGTGCCGGTGGAGGTCACGTTGCCCGCCGCCGCCCGCAGGCGGATGCCCGCACCGGCGAGCTGCGCGTCCTCGCCGCTGCCGACGACCACTGCCGCCGCCGCGCCCGCGACGGGTCCATACGAGACCGAAGTCCCGCCCGCGCCCGAGGCTCCGGTCGAGGTGCCGTTGGCCAGCGCCAGGTTGCCGCCCAGCGCGACCATGTCGATGTCGTCGCCCGCGCTCGCGGTCCCCACGGTGATCCCGGCGGCGGATTGCACGCCCACGTCGCGGCTGGCGGTGAGCGATGTCGCGGTGACCTGCCCGCCGGCCAGCACGCCGATGGAGCCGGCCGTGGCCGTTGCCGCGTTGAGCGTCGCGGCATCGGCGGCATTGACGAGCACGTTGCCGGTGCCCTGCGCCAGCAGCGCGCCGGTCGAGGTCACGTCGCCCACTTGCGCGCGCAGGCGGATCGTCGCCGCCGTGAGCTGCGCGTCCTCCGCGCCGATGGCGACGGCGGCGGTGGAGCCCGGCGCGCCGGTGAAGACCAGCGAGGTCCCGCCCGCGCCGAGGCCGGTCGAGGTGCCGCCGGCCAGCGCCAGGTTGCCATTGAGCGCCACGACGTCGATGTCGTCGCCCGCCGTCGCACTGGCGATCGTCACGTCGGTCGCATTGGCCGCGCCGATAGTGCCGCCCTGCACGCCGATGTCGCGGCTGGCCGTGAGCGTCGTCGCCGAGACCTGCCCGCCCGCGAGCACGCCGATGGAGCCTCCGCTGGCATTGACGGTGGCGAGCGAGGTATCCACGAAGGCGTTGACCAGCACTTCGCCCGTGCCGAGCGCGGAGAGCGTGCCGGCGGACGTGACGTTGCCCTGTGCGGCGCGCAGGCGGATGGTGGAGCCGCCGAGCTGCGCGTCCTCGCCGCCGATCTCGACCGCGTCGAGGCTGCCGGGCGCGACGCCGGCGCGGTAGCGGACGGACGTGCCGCCGGTTCCGGACGTGCCGTTGGCGGTGCCATCGGTCAGCACGAGATTTCCGGCGAGCGCGACGACGTCGATGTCGTCCCCGGCGGTCGCGGAGCCGATGCCGACGCCGGTGCCGCCCTGCACGCCGATGTCACGGCTGGCCGTGAGCGTCGTCGCCGCGACCTGCCCGCCCGCGAGCACGCCGATGGAGCCTCCGCTGGCATTGACGGTGGCGAGCGAAACGTCGGCCGAGGCATTGACGAGGATGTCGCCTGCGCGCTGCGTCGAGAGCGTGCCGGTCGAGGTGACGGAGCCGGCCTCGGCGCGCAGGCGGATCGCCGAGCCGCCGAGTTGCGCGTCTTCGCCGCCCTCGATGGCGACGGCGCCGATGCTGCCGGGCGAACCCGGGAAGGTCGGGCGGATGCCGCCGGTGCCGAGGCCCGTCGCGGTGCCGTCGGTCAGGACCACGTTGCCGGTGAGGCTGACGACGTCGATGTCGTCGCCTGCGGTGGCGGCGGTGATGGTGACGTTGCCGCGTGCCCGGGCGCCGATGTCGCGCGTCGCAACGAGCGTGGTCGCAGTGATGGCGCCGCCCGCCAGCGCGCCGATCGAGCCGCCGCCGGCATTGGCGTCGCGCACGGTCACGTCGCCCGCCGCGTTGAGCAGGATGTCGCCGCTTGCGGTGGCGAGGGTGGTGCCGAGCGGCGTCGCGAACTCCCCGGCGATGCTGCCGCCCGCCGCGCGCAGGCGGATCGTGGCGGCGGCGAGCTGCGGGTCCTCGTTGGCGGGATCGCTGTCCACCGCCGTCGCGCCCGCCACGCCCGCCGTGCCCAGCACGACCGAGCTGCCGCCCGTCCCGCCCGTCGCCAGCGAGGTGCCCGAAAGGAGAGCGAGGTTGCGACCGGCGACAACGTCGATGTCGTCGCCCGCGCGGGCCGTGGTGACGAGGGCGTCGCGCCCTGCCGAGATGCCGATGTCGACCCGCGCGACGAGGGCGCCGGCCGCCGCGTCGGTGCCAGCAAGCAGCCCGATCGAGCCGCCGTCGGCCTGGGCGAGCCCGACCGTGGCGTTGCGTGCGGCGTTGACGAAGACGTGGCCGGTTCCCTGCGTGTGCAGCGTGGCGGCGGTCACGTCGCCGACCTGCGAGCGCAGGGTGATGCTCGAGACCGCGGGCAGGGCTTCCGCCGCGTCGACGGTGACGGCGCCCGTCCCGGGGAGGGCGACGCCCGGTGCGGCGATGAACGCCACCGAAGTCCCGCCCGTGCCCGGAGCGCCGGTCGAGGTGCCGGTGGTCAGCACGAGGTTGCCGTTGAGCGCCTCGATGTCGATGTCGTCTCCGGCCGTGGCGGTGGTGACGGTCACGTCGGTCGGTGCGAGGGCGCCTGCGGTGCCCCCCCGGATGCCGATGTCGCGCAGGGCGGTGAGCGTGGTCGCGGCGACCTGTCCGCCCGCGAGGATGCCGATCGAGCCGCTCGTCGCCTCGACCGTGCCGAGCGCGGCGCTGCCGAAGGCGTTGACCAGCACGTCGCCCTCGCCCTCGGTGCGCAGGGTGCCGGTGAGCGCGGGCTGGCCCGCGACCGCGAGCGACGCGATGTTGCCGGCTTCGGCGCGCAGCCGGATCGTGGCGCCGCCGAGTTGGAGGTCCTCGGACGGGCTGGTCCCCACGGCGAGCGGGCCGCCGGGGGCATCGATGAAGACGATCGAGGTGCCGCCGCTCCCGGCGCTCCCCAGCGAGGTGCCCACGGAGAGCGCGAGGTCGCCGGTGATGGCGGCAAGGTCGATGTCGTCGCCCGCGATGGCGCTGCCGATGGTGATGCCGCCCGGGCTGAGCGAGCCGCTCTGGACGACGATGTCGCGCGTGGCGAAGAGCGAGGCCGCGTCCACGCGGCCCCCGGCGAGGATGCCGAGTGTGCCCGCGTCCCCGGCCGCGCCGCTGCGCGCATCGACGATTGCGAGGCCGACGTTGCCGAAGGCGTTGACGAGCACGTTGCCGCCGGGGCTGGCCAGCGTCCCGGTCGAGAAGATATCGCCCGACTGCGAGCGCAGGCGCAGCGTGCTGGCGCCGAGCTGCATGTCTTCGCTGGCGATCGTCCGCACCGCGCCGTCGACGCCCGGCGCCCACTCGAAAGTGACCGAATTGCCGGTGATGCCGCCGCCGTTGGCGGCGCCGTCGGTGAGCGTCAGGTTGCCGTTGAGCGCGGTGAGGTCGATGTCGTCGCCCGCCGTGGCCGAGGCGATGAAGATGTCCGTGCGCACCGGCGCCCCGGCGGTGCCGGCGAGCGCGGTGATGTCGGCATCGGCGATCAGGGTGCCGGCGGTGAAGGTCCCGCCTGCCAGGACGCCGACCGATCCGCCGCCCGCGTCGGCAAGGCCGAGCGAGACGGCGCCCGCCGCATTGACCAGCACGTCGCCGCGCAGGGTCGAGAGCGAGGTGGCGTCGATGTCGCCGATTTCGGAACGCAGGCTTGCGGTGCCATCGACGAAGACCGGGGTCTCCCCGAATGCGACGCCGACCGCGTTGGCCGAGCCGGCGGAGGCCGTGAACGCCACCGACGTGCCACCCCGGCCGACGATGCCCTGCGCGATGCCGTTGCCGATGACGATGTCGCCATCGAGCGCGGTGACCGCAAGGTCGTCTCCGGCGAGGGCCGAGGCGATGGTCACGTCGGTCGCGGCCAGCGCGCCCGAGGTGCCGCCGAGGGCGGCGATGTCGTGCGAGGCGGAAAGGTCGCCGGTCGCGATCGAGCCGCCCGCGCGGATTCCGAGCGAGCCGTTCCCGGCGGCGATGTCGTCGAGCCGCACGGCGTCAAAGGCGTTGACGAGGATGTCGCCGGTGCCGATCGTGCGGATCAGCCCCGGGAGCGTGCTGGCGAGGATGCTGCCGTTGGCGGCGCGCAGGCGGATCGTCGCGCCCGTCAGCGCGGCGTCTTCGCCGGGGAGGACCGTGACCGCGCCCGCCAGTCCGGGGGCGGGGCCGAAGCGGACGGAGCTTCCGCCGGCGCCAAGGCCGGTGGACGTGATGTTGCGGATGAGGATGTCGCCGCCGGTCGAGAGGATGTCGACGTCGTCCCCGGCGCTGATCTCGCGGTACTGCACGTCGCCCGCGGCGCGGATGGTGACGTCCCCGGCGGCCGTCAGGGTGCCGTCGATGGGGGCGAAGGGCGCGCCGATGTCGCCGCGAATCCAGGTGCCGCCGTAGAGCCCGATCGAGCCGGTGGAGGCGATGGCACGGGTGACGAGCATGTCCCCGGCGGCGGTGGCGAGGATGTCGCCGCCCTGCGCCGCCGCGGTGTTGAGGATGAGCGAGGTCTCGCTGCGCACGGTGATGGCGCCGCCCGCGCTGAGGCTGCCGCCGGTGCCGGACAGTTCGCCGACCTTGAGGATGTCGGTAGTGGTGTCGGAGCCGAGGCTCGCCAGATCGTCGTTGCGCTTGACGAGAGTGACGTCCTGCGCCGCGTTGCCGGTGTCGATGCCGAGCAGGCCATGGCTGGCGGTGGCGGCGATCGAGCCGTCGAATGCGTCGGCGCGCACGATGGTGAGCGCGCGGGCGTTGACGACGATCTGGTCCGCGCCGGTTGCGCCGGTGCCGGTCCCGGC
>DATKFS010000315.1:0-11109 GCA_035511275.1 Novosphingobium sp. | reverse complement strand
GGCACCCTGCCGGGCATCGCCGAGCTTGGCGTGACCCCGCGCCCGCTCGGCCTCTTCCTCGACCGCTGGATGGTCCGCTTCCGCAAGCACGGGCGCTTCGGCGCGAAGCACGCGGCGTAAGCTGCCAAGGCCGGTCCGCTGCCCCGCGTGGCGTCGGGCCGGTCAGGCGTCCACTTCGGCGTAGTGGCTGGGCGGCTGGATGACTTCCATCCGCTCGCTCAGCAGCGGGCGGAACGAGGGGCGCGACTTCATCACCAGATACCAGGCGCGGGCCTGTTCGTGGCTCGACCAGTCGAGACCGCCGAGATAGTCCGCCACCGAGATCTGCGCGGCGGCGGCAAGGTCGGCCAGCGTCATCGTCGCGCCCGCCAGCCAGGGGCGGTTGTCGATCAGGTAGTCGATGTAGTCGAGATAGTCGTGCGCGAGCTTCATCGATTCGCGCAGCGCCCGGGCATCGGGCGACTGGCGCAGCACGAGGCGCTTCTTCATGCGTTCGAGCAGGAGCGGGCCCGAGACGTCGTTGTGAAAGTTCTCGTCGAACATCGCGATCAGGCGGCGGATCTCGGCGCGCTGCTGGGCGGTGCCGCTGATCAGCGGGTTGCGGTCCACCGTCTCCTCGAAATACTCGCAGATGGCGCGGCTGTCCGACAGGACGAGGCCCTTCTCCGTCTCGCGGATGACGGGGGTGCGGCCCGCCGGGTTCATCGCGAAGAGGCGATCCTCGCCCTCCCACGGCCGGGCGGTCTGGAGTTCGTAGGCGATGCCCTTCTCCGCCATGAGCAGCCGGACCTTGCGGCTGAAGGGACAGAGCGGAAACTGATAGATGTGCCACATGCGCAATTCGATGCCAAAGCCGGGAGACAGCGTCCACCGAGCGGGATTCGTGGCGGGGGCTAAACGCGTGGATAAGTCCCCCGCCCGCCCCCATGCGCCACGGCGGCTCACATATCGCCGAGACGCATCGGCCCGCGATTGACCTCGGGCGGGGGCGGCGACAGTCTCCGGCCCACGGCACGCGCCGCCACCCTTGGGAGATTCCATGTTCAGCCATATCGCCGTCGGCAGCAACGACCTTGCCACCTCCAAGACCTTCTACGACGCAACGTTCGGCGTGCTGGGGGCGACGCCGATCATGGCCGATCCGGCGGCGGGCCGGCTGGCCTATGCGAACGGCGGCGCGAACTTCATGATCTGCACGCCGATCAACGGCGATGCGGCGACTTTCGCCAACGGCGGCACGATCGGCCTGGGCTGCACGAGCCCCGAGCAGGTCGATGCGTGGCACGAGGCGGGCTGCGCGGCCGGCGGCACTTCGTGCGAGGACGCGCCCGGCATCCGGGAGTTTCCGTTCGGCCAGCTCTACCTCGCCTACTTGCGCGACCCGGACGGCAACAAGCTCTGCGCGCTTCACGCGCTGACGCCCCTGCCGGGCGCATAACCAGAAAATCGACGATCGGGAGAGAGACCATCATGCTGCTGAAGTCCATCCGCCTCGGGTCCAACGACCTTGCCAGGACCCGCGCCTTCTACGACGCCACGTTCGGGTCGCTAGGCCTGCCGCCCTGCTCTACCCCGGAGCAGTATCCGATCGTGATGTGGGACCTTGGCGGCGTGCGCTTCCTAGCGGGGCCCGCGCGCGACGGGGAGCCGACAACCCATGCCAACGGCGGCACCATCATCTTCGATGCCGCCGACGAGGACGCGGTCAGGGCGTGGCACGCGGCGGGGCTTGCCAACGGCGGCACCAGCGAGGGCGATCCCGAGCCCAAGCCGCAGGCGCGCGGGGCCTTCGGGGCCTATCTGCGCGATCCCGACGGCAACAAGCTGGGCGCCTATTTCGGGCTGGCGATGGGCTGACGGCGAACCCGCGTCACGATGCCGGCGGCGGCGGGACCAGAGCGATCCAGCCCTTGCCCACGCGCCGGAACCGCAGGCCCTCGACGGGCATGTCGCGTTCGCGCAGGCGGGCGGTGACGCGGGGTACGTCCCAGCGCTCGGTGCTGTCGTGCTCGGCCCAGAAGATCGTCGGGCAGGTGCGCGCCATCTCGCGTGATCCTGCGCGCGCCAGCCGGAAGCCCAGCGCGTTGGCGACGTAGCGGTAGGCGAAAGGGACCGTGCGCGCATTGTCGCGCGGCATCATGGCGATGACGTCGGCGTTCCAGATCGGGTCGACGTGGACGACGGTGCCGGGGCAGCGGGCCACCTCGGCCGCTACGAGGCGTCCGGTCCCGAACCAGCTCGGGCTGTCGACCGCTGCCTTCGCGTTGTGGACCGTGGCCATCACCGTAGCCGCGAAAGCCGCTGCCAGGACCAGCAGGCGCAGGCGCGGTCCGAGGCTGTCGAGCAGCCTGCCAAAGCCCAGTGCGATGCCCATGGCGATCGCCGCGATCAGGACCATCAGGTACTTCTCGATGAGCATCGGGCGCAGCATATGCAGCGCGACGAGGCCAATCATGGCGATCGCCGCGCCAAGGCCGAGCAGGCACAGCGCGCCACCCTCGGCCGAGGATTGCCGGCGCAGCACGTCGCGCGCCATCAGGCCGGCTCCCGCCAGAGCGCCCGCCAGCAGCACGCGATTGGCAGCGAGCGTGTGGAGCACCACCAGCTCGACCGACCAGCGCGCGGAAGAGAACCCCGGCTCGATCCAGAACACGCTGGTGTTCGCGAGCCAGGTCGGCAGCTGGATGGCGGTGACGGCAAGCAGCAGCAGCCCGGCAACCAGCGGCGGCGCCGCGATCGCGCGCGCCTCGCGCCAGTCGCGCCGCCAGAGCGCGGCGGCGAGGAAGGGTGCCACCAGCGCCGCGCAGGTCAGCGAGCTGACGATGTGCGTGTTGAACCCCACCAGCGCCGTGCCCCAGTAAGTCGCCCGCCGGGCGCCGCTTCCGGTGGTTCCGGTGAGGCGCAGGGCGCAGAGCGACAGGGCCAGCACCGCTCCCGCGCAGAGCGACAGGAAGTAGGAGCGCAGTTCGCTCCCCGCCAGCAGCGTCCATTCGTTCGCCGCCAGTCCCAGCGCGAGCGCCATGGCCGCCGCGGCAAGGCGCGGCACGTCGCGCACGATCGCCGCGCAGCCCGCCACGGCCAGAGCGCCCATGGCGAGGTTGAGAAGGCGGTGGTGCGGGATCGGGCCGAGCCACGCGCTCGCCCGCGCCAGCATGTAGTAGAGCGGCGGATGATTGTCGGCGAGCCAGCTGCCCTTCAGCGCCGTCAGCCACGGCACGGCGGGCCGGGTCACGAACTGCGTGTAAAGCTCGTCGTACCACGGGCCCCGGCTGAGGCAGGCCCAGACCAGCGCCGCCGCGAGCAGGAGCAGCGTTGCTGGCGTGATGCCGCGGACGATCGGACGGGTCATGGCAAGGCTCGCTGTCGGCGCCGCGCGGTCATGCGGCCCGGCCAGCTCTAGCCCGATGTGGCAAACGGAGCGTTAACCCGCGAGGGGCGCGCTCAGCCGCGCGAGAGCAGGAACACCGCGTGTTCGGCGCGGAAATTTGCCGCCGCAGCGCTGCAGCTCTGGTCTCCCGAAAGGAACCAGCGGCCCTCCACGGTGATGCCCCGCTCGTTCACCAGCACGCGGAAGTCGTTGATGGTGAGGTGGTGGATGTTGGGCGTCTCGTACCAGCCGACCGGCAGCAGCCGGGTCACCGGCATCCGCCCGTTCCACAGGAGCGAGGTCCGCACCCGCCAGTGGGCGAAGTTGGGGAAGCTGACGAAGGCCTTGCGGCCGATGCGCAGCAGTTCCTCCAGCACCTTATCGGGGCGCATCGTGGTCTGGAGCGTCTGGCTGAGGATCGCGTAGTCGACCGACTTGTCGGGATAGAAGGCGAGGTCCTTGTCGGCGTCGCCCTGGATCACCGAGAGCCCCCGCGCCACGCAGCGGCCGACGTTGGCGGCGTCGATCTCCATGCCGCGCGTGTGGCAATCCTGCCCGTCACGCAGCGCGGCGAGCAGCGTGCCGTCGCCGCAGCCGACGTCGAGCACGCTCGATCCGCGCGCGACATTGTCGGCGATGACCGCGAGGTCGGGTCGCAGGCCGGCCCTTTGCGCGGCGTTCATGACTCGGTCTCCGCCACCGGCGCGGTCCAGGGCACGAGGCGCACCATCAGCCGCTCGGGCCGGCACGGGGCGGTGAAGCCCAGCGCGGCGTAGACGCCGTGCGCGTCCGCCGTGTGCAGCCCGAAGCGGCGCACGGTCGCGTAGTCCGGGTGATCGAGGAACCACCCTGCCATGCGGCGGCCGATGCCATGCCCGCGCACGAGTTCGTCCACCCAGACGTCGGCGAGCCAGGCGAAGCTGGCGCGGTCGGTTATCATCCGCGCGAAGCCGATCTGGCCATGCTCAGGGTGATAGGCGCCGAGGCAGTGCGAGCCGGCGATCTGGCGCTCCACCCGCTCGCGGGTGATGCAGGGAGTCCAGTAGCTCGACGCGAGCCAGCGGTGGACGCGGGCCGTGTCGATCCGGGTCGGGTCGTCGGACAGGTCGATCATCCCAGGAACCCCTCCACCACGCGGTCGAGCGCCGGTACGTCGAGCAGGAACGAGTCGTGCCCGAACGGGGCCGACAACTCCACGAAGCTCACCGGCAGCCCCGCCGCGTTGAGCGCGTGGGTGACGTTGCGCGATTCGGCGGTGGGGTAGAGCCAGTCGGTATCGAAGCTGACGAGGCAATAGCGGGCCCTGGATTTCGCGAAGGCATTGGCGAGCAGGCCGCCGTGCTCTTCGGCAAGGTCGAAGTAGTCCATGGCGCGGGTGATGTAGAGGTAAGAGTTCGCATCGAAGCGGTCGGTGAAGGCCAGCCCCTGGTAGCGCAGGTACGATTCGATCTGGAAGTCCGCGTCAAAGCCGAAGGTTTTCTCCTGCCGGTTCTGCAGGCGGCGGCCGAACTTCTCCGTCAGCCCCGCCTCGGACAGGTAGGTGATGTGCGCGGCCATGCGGGCGACGGAGAGGCCCTTCTCGGGGCCCTTGCCGAAGGCGTAGTAGTTGCCCTCGCGCCAGGCCGGATCGGCCATGATCGCCTGTCGCCCAACCTCGTGGAACGCGATGTTCTGCGCCGAGTGCCGCGCGGTCGAGGCGAGGATCAGCACCGCGCGGGCGCGTTCGGGGAAGTTGCTCGCCAGGCTCAGCGCCTGCATCCCGCCCATCGAACCGCCGACCACGGCATAGAGGCTGTCGATCCCCAGCGCGTCGAGCACGGCGATATGACCCTTCACCATGTCGCGGATGGTGATGACCGGGAAGCGCATCCCCCAGGGCTCGCCGTCGGGCGAGAGACTGGCCGGCATGGGACTGGCAGGCCCGGTCGAGCCCATGCACGAGCCGATGACGTTGGCGCAGATGACGAAGTAGCGGTCGGTGTCGATCGGCTTTCCAGGGCCCACCATGCGCACCCACCAGCCGGGCTTGCCGGTCTTGGGATGGTCCGAGACGACGTGATGGTCGCCCGTCAGCGCGTGGCAGATGAAGATGGCGTTATCCTTGTCCGCGTTCAGCGTGCCGCAGGTCTCGTAAGCGATGCGCGGGCAGGCAAGGCTCTGCCCCCCGTCCAGCATCAGCGGCATGTCGAGATTGAGGAACCTGTTTTCGGTCGGGATGGTAGGGGCAGTCGCCATGATCGTTTCGCCAAGTGGGGAACCGCCAATAGGGATTCAATCACGCTCTGTCATTAGGCGCCGCGCTGGGTTATGGGGCCGTCCGTCATGCGCGAAACCGAGACCCGCAGTCGAGCCCCCCAGCCAAAGCCCTGGATCGAGGCGATCCATGCCTATGTGCCGGGCAAGTCCAAGGGCAAGGACGGCCAGCCGCTCATCAAGCTTTCGGCCAACGAGAACCCGCTGGGCACCAGCCCGGCGGCGCTCGCTGCCCGCGCGCAGGCGCCCGCGCTCTATCCCGACCCCGACAGCACGAGCTTGCGCATCGCCATCGGCGCCGCCCACGGCATCGACCCGGCGCGCGTGGTCATGGGCACGGGCTCGGACGAACTGCTCAATCTCGCCGCGCAGGGCTATGCGGGCCTCGGCGACGAGGTCATCTACGTGCGCTACGGCTTCTCGGTCTACGACATCGCCGCGCGCCGTTGCGCCGCGACGCCGGTCGTGGCCCCCGACCTCGACTTCGGCACCGACGTCGACGCGCTGCTGGCGCTCGTCACGGAGCGGACCCGCGTGGTCTTCGTCGCCAACCCGAACAACCCGACCGGATCGTACCTCCCCGGCGGCGAGATCGCACGGCTTCACGCCGGGCTTCCCGCCGACGTGCTGCTGGTGATCGACCAGGCCTACGGCGAATACGTCGCGCCCGACGACGACGACGGCGCGCTGGCGCTGGCCGAGGCGCACGAGAACGTGCTGGTCACCCGCACCTTCTCGAAAATCTTCGGGCTCGCCGGCGAGCGCATCGGCTGGGGCACCGGGGCACCCGGCATCGTCGCCACGCTGAACCGCATCCGCGGGCCGTTCAACGTCTCGGCCACCGGGCAGGCGATGGCCATCGCGGCGCTGGGCGACCCCGCCTTCGTCGAGGCCAGCCGCGTCCACAACCGCGACGAGCGCGCCCGCTTCGTCGAGCAGCTGGAAGCGCTCGGCAACCACGGGTTGCGTCCGCTGCCGAGCCAGGCGAACTTCGTGCTGACGCTGTTCGAAGGCGCGCTCACCGCCGAGATCGCTTTCGAGGGGCTCGCCGACCGGGGCTACATCGTCCGCTGGCTGCCGGGGCAAGGCCTGCCGCAGGGCTTGCGCATCACAATTGGGAAGAGCGAGGACATGGACGCGATCGCGACCGGCCTCCGCGAGATGGCGGAAGCCGCGAAGTGATGGTCGCCGCGCACATCGCCCAATTCAGAATACCTCGTCATTCCCGCGCCGGCGGCAACCCATCTGACGCGCCTTCGAATGGAGCCGTCATCAGCTGGGTCCCCGCCCGCGCGGGGATGACGAAATGGGGTGCCGGCGCCGTCGTCACCGGGAGCGCCGCATGACTTTCGCCACGATCGCCATCATCGGCCTCGGCCTGCAGGGCGGCTCGATCGGCCTCGCGGTCCGCGAATACCTGCACGAGGCGCGGACCACGGGCTATGACCTCAGCCCCGCGCACCGCGCCCGCGCCGCCGAGCGCCGCCTCGTCGACACCGTGTGCGACACTCCCGCCGACGCCGTGCGCGATGCCGACCTCGTGATCTTCTGCGTGCCGCCCGGCGCCATGGGCATCGCCGCCGAGCAGGTGCGCGACGCGCTGCCCGACGGTGCCCTCGTCAGCGACGTCGGCTCGTCCAAGCAGGCGATCGCCAGGACGCTGGGCGAGGCACTGCCGGGGCACCTCGTGATCCCCGCCCACCCCGTCGCCGGCACCGAGAATTCGGGTCCGGACGCCGGCTTCGCGCACCTGTTCCGCAACCGCTGGTGCATCGTCACCCCGCCCGCCAAGGTCGACATGATCAAGCTGTCGGAGCTGGTCGGCTTCTGGGAAGCGCTCGGCGCCAACGTCGAGATCATGACGCCCGAGCACCACGACCTCGTGCTCGCGGTGACCAGCCACCTGCCGCACCTCATCGCCTATACCATCGTCGGCACCGCCTCGGACCTCGAGGACGTGACGCAGGGCGAGGTCATCAAGTATTCGGCCGGCGGCTTCCGCGACTTCACCCGCATCGCCGCCTCCGACCCGACGATGTGGCGCGACGTGTTCCTGTCGAACAAGGAGGCGGTGCTGACCATGCTCCAGCGCTTCACCGAGGACCTGACCGCGCTCCAGCGCGCGATCCGCGTCGGCGACGGCGACACCCTGTTCGACCAGTTCGCCCGCACCCGCGCGATCCGCCGCTCCATCATCGAAGAGGGCCAGGACGATTCCCGCCCCGACTTCGGCCGCGCCGACCACGAAGGCAAGGCGAACTGACGTGAAAATTCGGTAGGACCATCGGGAGCCCCAGCCCTTCTCGGGATTTCCCCCGAGAGAACCCGCTCAAGGACGCCCCCATGCAGCTCTCGATCGTCACGACCCTGGACTACGCGGTGCCCCGGCCGGATCTCGGCCCGGTCGATGTCCTGCTCCAGATCGAAGCCGCGATCATCCCCGAGCAGACCGTGCTCCAGGCGCGGATCGACCTGCCCCCGCTCGACCATTTCGCCCGCGTCTCGGCCCAGGCCGACATCGGCGAACGCATCTGGCTGCGCACCGCCGCCCCGCTGCAGATCCGCTACGAGGCGCAGGTCTCGGTCGAGCGGATGCTGGCGAACGTCGACACGCTGCCCGCCGTGCCCACGCATCTGCTGCCCGGCGAGACGGTCGACTACCTGATGCCCTCGCGCTACGTCACATCGGACACCTTCCACGAATTCGTCGAGCAGGAGTTCGGGCACCTTCAGGGTGGCGCCCGCGTCGGCGCGATCCGCGACCGCATCGCCGAGACGCTGACCTACGAAGCCGGCTCCAGCGACGCCTTCACCACCGCCGCCGACACTTTCCGCAGCCGCAAGGGCGTATGTCGGGACTATGCACACCTCATGATTGCCCTGGTGCGGGCCAGCGCCATCCCGGCGCGCTTCGCGAGCGTCTACGGACTCGGTGTCGAACCCCAGGATTTCCACGCCGTAGCGGAGGTTTTCCTCGATGGTGCCTGGCACATGGTCGACGCCACCGGCATGACCTCTCCCGACCGCATCGCCAAGATCGGCGTCGGCCGCGACGCCGCCGACGTCTCGTTCCTGTCGAGTTTCGGGGACGTGGAAATGCAGTCGCAGACCGTGGAAGTCAGCGAACTGGTGCCCGCCTGAGGCTTCGTCAGTCCGGTTTCCAGCCGATTTCGGCGGCAGCGGCGGACTTGGGAATATCGGTCAGGGCCTCGTTGACCGTGATCGTCTCGCCGGGAGCCAGCTGGCGCTTGGCGGGGACCACTTCCTTGGCATAGACGATCGTCTCGCGCCGGTCGCGCAGCACCACCAGCAGCGAGGGAACGCTGCGGCTTTCCGCGCCAATGTTGCTGATCGTGCCGCTGACGCTGAAGAACTCGGTCCCGTCGGGCAGCGGCTTGCGGTCCTGCCGGGTCCGCGGGAAATCGAGCTTCAGGTCGGGCTGGGCCTGCTGGAAGGTCGGGTGCGGGATCGGCAGCCAGTCGGGCAGGCCGCCGAACGCGACCGCCGCGGTCAGCCCCAGCGTCGCGATGGCGAAGACGACCGCGCCGTAAGTGCCGATCTGCGCCCAGTTGCGGCGCGGACGGAACGGCGGCGAGAAGTCGAAGCTCGACGTGCTCTCGTCGGCATAGTGCTTGGTGGCGGTGTCGTCGTAATAGGCGGGCGCCGGACCCGATCTCGGCCGGGGCGGCAGGGACGGCTCGCGCGGTGCATCGCGGCCCGGCGCTGCCAGTCCGGGCTCAGGAACGGGCGCGGCGGCGGGCTCGGGCGCCGGCGGGCGCGGCACGACGATCGCGGGGCGCTGCGTCGGCACCGGGCGAGCAACGGGCTGCGGCGCCACTTCCTGGACGACGGCGACCGGGTCTGTCTCAGCGGGCGCGGCAACGCTTTCCAATGTCGGTTCAGCGGCGAGTTCGGGGCCTTCCTGGAACCAGCTATGGCGACACTTGGCGCAGCGTACGGTCCGGCCTTCCATACCGATCGCGCTGTCCGGTACGGCGTAGCGCGTGGAGCAGGCGGGGCAGGCGATTATCATGATCGCTTCCATAAGCACGGTTGACTTACATGCGACAAGGACCCGGCCTGTGGGTTCGCGCCCTGACGCCCTTTTTTCCACATGCAATGACCGCTATAGGGCTCGTCGTCGCCGGTTCGGCCCGACTGAGACAATGGACGAGCATGAGCGCGGACGGCGAGATCATCCACTTCGACAATGTCGGCCTGCGCTACGGCACCGAGCGCGAGGTGCTGAGCGACCTGACGTTCACGCTGTTTCCGGGCCGCTTCTACTTCCTCACCGGGGCCAGCGGCGCGGGCAAGACCTCGCTCCTGCGCCTGCTCTACCTTGCGCAGCGCCCCTCGCGCGGGGCGATCCGCATGTTCGGGACCGACGCCATCACCCTGCCGCGCGGCCGCCTGCCGATGCTGCGGCGGCGCATCGGCGTGGTCTTCCAGGACTTCCGGCTGGTCGAGCACCTGTCCGCCTTCGACAACGTAGCGCTCCCCCTGCGCGTCGCCGGTCACCGCGAGCGGGATCTTGTGGGCCCCGTGCGCGACATCCTCGAGTGGGTCGGCCTCGCCGACCGCATCGACGCCCGGCCCGAGACGCTGTCGGGCGGCGAGCAGCAACGCGTCGCCATCGCCCGCGCGGTCATCGCGCGCCCGGCGATGCTGGTGGCGGACGAGCCGACCGGCAACGTCGATCCCGACATGGCGCCGAAACTCCTGCGCCTATTCGAGATGCTCAACCGGCAAGGGACCACCGTGGTCGTCGCCACGCACGATCTCGACCTGCTGCGCAAGGTGCCCGACAGCCTCATCATGCGGCTGGATCGGGGCCGCCTGTCCGATCCGACCGGCGCGCTGCGCTATCCGCCGAGGAAGCTCACGTGAAGGCCTTCCTCGATCGCCTGCCCGGCGGGGCCAACGCCTCGGCTCGCCGCGTGGAGATCATCCCGCAGGCGCGCATGTCCGGACCGATGCCCTGGGTGATCGCGATCATGGTGGCGATGACCGCCATCGCGCTCGCCGCCGGGCTGGCGCTCGGCAACGCGGTGTCCGCCGCCCGCGCCGAGATCGACGGCGGCGTTACCGTCCAGGTCATCGAGCCCCGCGCCGACGTTCGCGCCGCACAGGCCGAGCGCGCGGTCGAGGCGATCAAGACGATGCCCGGCGTCGCCGGCCTGCGACTGGTCCCGCAGGAAGAACTCGACGCGCTGATCGAACCCTGGCTGGGCACCGGCATCGCTTCGGCCACCGGCGCCGCGATCCCCGTGCCCGCGCTGATCGACGTCCGGCTCAAGGGTCCGGCGACCCCTGCCCAGTTGGAGGCGATCGGCCGGCGGGTGGCACCGGTTGCTCCCTCCGCCAAGATCGATGCCCAGTCCAATTGGCTGCGGCCGGTGTTCGACGCGATGGTTTCGCTGCAGGTCCTCGCGATAGCCCTCGTCGCGCTGCTCGCGCTGGCGCTGGCGGCGGCAGTGCTGCTCGCG
>DATKFS010000314.1:0-12836 GCA_035511275.1 Novosphingobium sp. | reverse complement strand
GCTGCGTGTCGAGAAAGCCCCACTTGTCGTAGAAGCTCTGGTTGAACAGGCACCACGCCGGGAGGTTGGCCCAGGAACAGGAATTGAGGTCCTGGACGTGGAACGCGGCGCCGAAGGCGTTGTAGTTCGCCGCCTCGTTGGTGAAGCGCTTGCCGGTGCGGTTGACCATGATCGTGCCGGGAAGGGTGCGCTCGCCGGTGAACAGCATCCGGCCCATCGGGTTGAGCGGGGCTTCCACCACCGGCATCCACCACGCCTCGCGCATGGATGACAGCATCGCGCCCGCCTTCATCGCCATGCGCAGCCCGTCGCCGGTGTTGGTGCGGATCGACACCGGCGAGGTGAGGGGGCCGCGCAGGAAGGCGGCCTTGAAGGCGTCGTTATGTTCGAACCCGCCGGTCGCCAGGACGAGGTTGGGGGTCTCGATGGCGGTGCCGTCATCCAGTGTGACGCCCGTGATCGCGCCGTTCTCGATCACGAGGTCCTTGCCGCCGGTGCCGAGCAGGAATTCCACCCCCCGATCGAGGCACCCGCGCAGCAGGCGACCGACGAGGGCATGGCCAAGGCCGCGCTCGTCGTTCTCCGCGCGGCGCTTGGCTTCCTCGGGCGGCAGCGGGTCGGGCACGGCCTGCGCCAGCGAGGTTTCGCCGACGGTGAAGTGGACGTGCGGCCAGTAATAGGGCGAGACTTCCACCCTGTCGCGCCACTCGCCCAGTTCGCCATAGGGATAGACGGCGCATTCCAGCGTGCGCCCGCCGCGGCTGGCGGCGCCGGGCTGCTCGGGGTGGTAGTCCGGGAAATGCGGGACGACCATGAACTGCACAGGCGTCTTGTCTTCGAGGAAGGCGACCATCTCCACGCCGCCGTCGATGTAGGCCTCGGCCATGGCCGGTTCGATCAGGCCGTTGGACATCGACTCCAGATAGGTCAGCGCCTTCTCGCGGCTGTCATCCTTGCCGTATTCCTTCTGGTGCGGATTGCAGGGAATCCAGATCTGCCCGCCTGACCAGGCGGAGGTTCCGCCCAGCTTCTCGCCCTTCTCGACGACGAGCACTTTCGCGCCGTGTTCGGCTGCGGTCAGTGCCGCCGTCATCCCCGCGGCGCCCGATCCGAGCACGACGAGGTCGTATGCCTTGCCAAATGCCTTGCTGGTCATTGTCTCTCTCCCGGTGGGCTCGCTGGCCCGGTTTTTGTCAGACCTGCGTGAAGCCTCCGTCCATCACGAGTTCGTCGCAGGTCATGAAGCTGGATGCGCTGCTGGCGAGGAACACCACGCCGCCGGCCATCTCCTCCGGCTTGCCGAGGCGGCCGATGGGGTGCGTCGTGTTCATCGCCGCCACCGAAGCCTCGCGCGATGGGGAGGCGCCAAGCTCGACGTAGCGGTCCATGATCGAGCCGAGCATCGGCGTCTCGATCCCGCCGGGGTGCACCGAATTGACGCGGATGTTGTACTTGAGCGCCGCGAACTCCGCGCCGAGGCACTTCGACAGCATCATGATCGCCGCCTTGCTGACGCAATAGGCCGAGTTGAACGCCGCGCCCTTGAGACCGCCGACGCTGGAGAAATTGATGACCGACGCGCCCGAAGGCCGCGCCTTGCCGCCTTCCTTCAGCAGATCGAGCAGGACCTGCGTGCCGATGATCGCGGAATCGACGTTGACCGCGTTGACCTTGTGGAACTCGTCGAGGGGTGTGTCCTCGAACTTGGTGACGATGGAGAAGCCCGCGTTGTTTACCAGAGCATCGATCCGGCCGTACTTCTCGCGAACGAGCGCTTCCACCGCGCGCCAGTCGGCCTCGCTGGTGACGTCGTGGCGGAGGTAGTGATCGGCGCCTTCGATCTCGGCGCTGTCGCGCAAGTCGGTGGCGATCACGGTAGCGCCGGCGGCCTTCATGGCCTTGACGATCTCGCGGCCGATGCCGCCAGCCGCACCGGTGACGACAGCGATCACGTCGGGAAGGGCAATGGTCATTTCAGGACTGCTCCAGTCTTGTGTGTGGCTGCAGGGGCTTCGACAAGCTCCGCCTGAGCGGTTTTGAAAACATGACTTTAATTCCCGCTCAGGCTGAGCTTGTCGAAGCCCCAGCGGCACGGCGTGCCATCACTGCGCGGTCCAGCCGCCGTCGATCACCAGTTCCGCACCAGTCATGTACGAGCTGTCCGCCGAGGCGAGGAAGAACGCCGCGCTCGCCAGTTCCGACGGTTCGGCAAGGCGGCCGATCGGGGTCTTGCTCGACATCAGGTCGACGAGGTCCTGCGCCTTCTCGGCGACGCCCTTGTCCACCCAGCGCTGGAAGCCTTCCTTGAGCAGCGGGGTGACGACGAAGCCGGGGTGCAGCGAATTGGCGCGGATCGGCATCTTCTTTTCGGCGAACTCCAGCGCGATCGACTTGGTGAACAGCCGCACCGCGCCCTTGCTGGCGTTGTAGCCCGAGACCTCGCTCATGCCGACGAGGCCCATGATCGAGCTGACGTTGATGATCGAGGCACCGCCCTTCACCTCGGCCCCGCTCGCTTCCATCAGCGGCCCGAATGTGCGCACCCCGAGGAACACGCCGTCGACGTTGATACTCATGATCCGGCGCCAGCCCTCCAGCGAGGTCGTGGCGACCGGGCCGGTGAGGTCGATGCCGGCGTTGTTGACGAGCACGTGGAGCTTGCCGTGCCGCTCGGTCACGGCGGCGAGCACTTTCGCCCAGTCGGCCTCGCTCGTCACGTTGGCCTGCACGTAGCTGGCCGCCTGACCCAGCCGGGCGAGCGTTTCGGCCGCATCCTCGGGCGAGGAAAGGTCGGTCAGCACCACTTCCGCGCCTTCGGCCAGGAACCGCTCCACGCAGGCGAGGCCGATGCCGCGCAGGCCGCCCGAGACGAGTGCGACGCGGCCCTTGAGCCGCTGCGAACCAAGGTCCTCGATCATACGCCGTTCATCCCTGCGGTGGACGCCCCGTCCATGGTGAATTCGCTGCCCGAGCAGAACCGCGCCTCGTCGCTCGCCAGCCAGGCGACCATGCCGGCCACTTCGTCCACCGAAGCCATGCGGCCCATCGGCGAGAGGCCTTCATAGGCGCCGCGCGTGGCGACGGGATCGGCGGACTTCTCGATCAGGCCCGAGATCATCGCGGTCTCGACCACGCCCGGCAGCACCGCGTTGACGCGGATCTGGTACTTGCGGTTGCCCGCGTGGACCGCTGCCGACTTGACCAGCGCGACGACGGCGGACTTCGACACCGAATAGGCCACGAAATTGCCCATCGCCCGGTGCGCGTTCATCGAGGAATTGACCACGATCGAGCCGGTCGGCCCGTCCGGGTTCTTCGCCATGGCCCGCATCGCGTGCTGCACGGTGAGCATCACGCCGGTCAGGTTCACGCCGATGACGTTGTTCCAGCCTTCGATGGCGATGTCCTCGATGCTGCCGTCGCCGCTTTCGGTCCCGGCATTGGCGAAGGCAAAGTCGAGGCGACCGTGCTGGCCGAGGATGTCCGCCATCAGGGCGTCCCAGGCGGAGGCGTCGGTGACGTCGTGGGGCACGAAGCTCGCCCCCGTGGCGGCGCAGACTTTCTCGGCCGCGGCCTTGTTCGAGCCGGTGAAAATCACGGTGGCACCCTCGGCGCAGAGGCGCTCGACAGTGCCGGCGCCGATACCGGAGGTTCCTCCGGTGACCAGCGCCACCTTGCCTTCAAGCCGCTTCACGGCATTCTCCCAATTGCTTTGGATGGAACATGACCGATCCGCAGCCATCGACAACCTATGACTTGAGCAAGGTGACTCTCTTTCCCCGAACGTCCAGACATGTCCCCAAACAGGGAAACTGTGCTTGGGAGACTTTGAACCGATGGCTGACCGTGACCCCGAACTGGCCACGAAACTGGGTGAAGACCGCAGCGAAGGCATCAGCTGGTCGCAGCTCATGGCGCAGGATTCGCGCACTCCTCCCGCGATCCTGACCGAAGAGAGCTATACCTTCCGCGGCTCCGAGCCGATTCCCGCCGACCGCTACACCTCCGAGGAATTCGCCCGTCTCGAACGCGAGCGGATGTGGCCCTACGTCTGGCAGTTCGTCGCCCGCGAGGAGGACCTTCCCGAGGCGGGCGACTATATCGTCTACGAGAACGCGGGGCGCTCCTACCTGGTCGTGCGGCAGGACGATGGTTCGATCCGTGCCATGCACAATGTCTGCCTTCATCGCGGCCGCAAGCTGCGCACCGAGGAGGGCGTGGCGGACAAGTTCGTCTGCCCCTTCCACGGCTTCGCATGGAAGAAGGACGGCAGCTTCGATTCGATGCCCTGCCAGTGGGACTTCCCGCACCTGACTGAGCAGAACCTCGACCTGCCGGAGGCCGAGATCGGCCGATGGGCAGGCTACGTGTTCCTGCGCGAGGAGAAAGGCGGTCCCAGCCTTGAAGAGTTCCTCGCGCCGCTGCCCGAGCATTTCAAGCGCTGGCGGCACGAGGAATGCGCCAGCGTCATGCGCGTGGCGAAGGAAGTCCCGGCGAACTGGAAGGTGGTGATGGAGGCCTTCATGGAAGCCTGGCACACCATCGTCACCCACCCGCAGCTGCTGCCGTTCACGGGCGATTCCAATGCCGCCTACTGGACCTGGGGCGACAACGTGAACGTCAACCTCGTGCCCTTCGGCGTCATGAGCCCGCACATCGTCGCCAATGGCGGCGGGGACCAGGGCGAGCAGTGGATCGTCGACGAGTTCATCAAGTACAACGGCCGCTCGGGAGACAACTACGAGGGCGAGGCCTCCGCCAATCCGATGGCGATCCAGGTGCCCGAGGGCGTGACCGCCCGCGCCGCACTCGGCGCGGCGATGCGGCAGGCCTATACCGAGAGCACCGGCTACGACCATGCCGACGCCACCGACGCCGAACTGCTCGACGCGCTGGTCTACAACGTGTTCCCCAACTTCGCACCCTGGGGCGGCTACATGCCGAACATCGTCTACAACTGGCTGCCCGGAAAGACGCCCGACACCTGCATCATGGAAGTGCGTGTGCTCGCCCGCATCCCCAAGGGCCAGCCGATCCCGCGCGGTGCTCCGCTCAAGATGCTGCGGCTCGACCAGAAGTGGACCGAGGCGCCGGAACTGGGCATCCTGGGCGACGTGTTCGAGCAGGACATGGACAACCTGCCCTACGTCCAGCAGGGTCTTCATGCCTCCAAGACCGGGCAGGTCAACCTCGGCAATTATCAGGAGATCCGCATCCGCCAGTCGCAGGACACGTTGATGAAGTACATCCACGGCGAACTCGGCGGGGCCGGCCGGGCATGAGCGAGACCGAAGGCGGGTATCCCCCGCGCATCGACTGCGTCCTCGTCTGCGGGGGCGTGTGGCACGACATGGACTTCGCGCGGCTGGAGCTTCTGAAGCTGCTGGCCGAAGACCCGTCCGTGCGCACCCGCGTGTTCGAGGACTACGAGAACCTCGATGCGCTGCGCAATGCAGACATCCTCATCACCTACACCTGCGACGTCACGCCCTCGCTGGCGGCGCAGGAGGTGCTGCGGGACTGGCTCATGGCGGGCGGGCGCTGGTACGCGCTCCACGGCACCAACTCGGTGCTGCGCCTGCTGGCGGACGGCCCCGACGCCGGGCTCTGGGACGCGCCGCGCTGGGCGCCGCTGTTCATGGGTCTACTGGGCTCGCAGTTCATCTCGCACCCGCCCATCGCGCCCTACACGGTCACCGTCGCCGATCCCTCGCATCCGCTGGTCGAGGGCATCGCGCCGTTCGAGACCACCGACGAGCTATATCACCTCGAGACCCACGGGCACCTGCACGTCCTGCTGGAGACCGACTGCGCCGAGCCCGGCACCGGCTTCGTCGAGGCGGCGGGCGCGCCGGGCAAGCATCCCGTCATGTACCTCAAGGATCATGGCCGGGGCGCGGTGCTCTACAACACGCTCGGGCACTGCCGGGGGCACTACGACCTCCAGCCGATGCTCGACTGGTGGCCGACGGTCGACCGCTGCGCCTGGGACCTTCCGGTGTTCTACGACCTCCTGCGGCGCGGGATCGGCTGGCTGAAGGCGCGGGCCCCTTCGACAAGCTCAGGGTGAGCGGAGGTGGTGTAAGCCGCTCTTGTCGCCCACGGTGCGCGGGACCCCGGCCCCGCTCAGGCTGGGATTGGCGAAGCCCCGTCGGCCAGGCTACCGAGATAAAAAGAAGGGGGCGGCGCGGTAAACGGCGCCGCCCCCTCGTCAGGTGTGGTTCGTCAATTCAGTTGAGCAACCCGGCGTAGCGATCCAGCGCCGCGAGCGGCCCTTCCGGCCAGCGCGAGAGGACCAGCAGCCGCTTGTGCCCGCCGCCGATGGCGAGTTCGTCGGTGACGCCCATGCCGCCGTGGAACTGGATCATCTCGTGCCCCAGTTCCACCGAGGCATCGGCGATGAAGGCCCGCGCGCCATGGACGGCCTGCGCGAAGTGCTCGCTCCCCCACGATACCAGCGCGAGGTTGAGGAGCGCGCGGCTCTGCTCGATCACCGCATACTGGGCGACCATGCGGTGCTGCACCGCCTGGAACGAGCCGAGCGCGGCGCCGAACTGGTCGCGGGTGCGCAAGTAGTCGATGGTGTCGGCGAGCAGCCGCTCCATGATGCCGAGCGCCTCGGCGCTGCGGGCGAGCGAGGCGAGTTCGGACGCTTCCGCGATCGCCGCCAGGCCATGTTCGCCGAGCCGGTTGCCGGAGGGCACCGCGGCGCCGTCCAGCTCCAGCGAGGTCGCGACGCTGCCGTCCGCCATGGTCCAGTCGTTCGCGCGGGTGCCGGGGGTTCCGGCCGGGACGAGGAACAGCGCTACGCCCTCGGCATCGCCCGGCGCGCCCGAGATGCGGGCCGAGACGATGTAGCCGTCCGCGCCGCCGCCCGCCGCGCAATAGGGCTTGGTGCCGGTCAGCCGCCAGCCGTCGCCATCCGCGGCCGCCGTGGTTTCGACCCAGACCAGCCCGTCGCGCGCGCGGGCCTCCGCATGGGCGAGGGCGAGGCGCTTCTCGCCGGTGAGCAGGTCTTCGAGCCATTGCCTTTGCAGCGCTTCGGGCGCGGTCGCCGCGAAAAGGCGGCCGGCCATCACAACGGCCTCGGCCAGCGGCTCCACCACGAGCCCGCGGCCCAGCGCCTCGAACACGGTGGCGAGCCCGGTGGCGTCGAGGCCGAGGCCGCCGAGCTCCTCGGGGAAGGGCGCGGCGATCAGGCCCAGTTCGCCCAGCAGCTGCCAGTTGGCCCCGGAGAACCCGCCCGGACCGGCCAGGAAGGCGCGGCGGCTGTCATGGTCGTAATGGTCGGTGACGAAGCGCTCGGTCAGCGCCTTGAGCATTTCCTCGTCTTCGCTGAGATCGAAATTCACAAATCCACTCCGCCGCGTCGGTTTCGTTCGTAACCTCCGGTCTACCATCAAGCCGGAGGGCGTTACCGCTGCGCAAAAGGCTAGTCACAAAAAGGCGATATCCCGGCACTTCAAGCGATTGTGCCGCCAGTTCCGCCGGGTTAAGAGGGCGGGGAGAGGATCCCATGCAACTGCTGTCACAGGAAAACATCGACGCCGTCCGGGTGACGTCGCCCGAAGGCATCCGCCCGGCTGCCGAGGCGCTGCATCGCATCGCGATGGCGCACGGGATGCGCGCGGCGCCCGCCCACGACATCGCCGACAAGCGCACGCCGGTGGACGCCGAGGGCAAGATGCTGGCGACCGAGGTCTTCGGCTGGGGCGACGACGACCGGGTGTGGTGGCGCAATTCGCGCATCGCGCTCGATTCGCCGCTGACCACCGCCTGCCGGTTCGAGAGCCTGCCGTTCTGGGCCAATGCGGAAGGGTTCCGCACGCGCGAGCCCAACGCCTACCTCGCCTCGATCGACATCGGCAATTTCGAAAGCAGGGCGATGACCCGCGCCGCGATCGGCGTGCCGGTGCACCTGCCGTTCGGGCAGATCGGCGCGGTCAGCTTCAACCCGCTGGACAAGGACCGCACCGACCTCACCGAGGAATTCGCGCTGCTTTCGGACGCGCTCGGCCTCTATGCGCGCACCTTCATCGCGACTTACGTGCAGGTCATGGGCCGCACCCAGGCGCTGCCGCCCGAATCGCGCCTGTCCAAGCGCGAGGTCGAGTGCCTGCGCTGGGCCGCGATCGGCAAGACCGACCTGGAGATCAGCATGATCATGTCGCGCAGCCGCGCCACGGTGCGCTTCCACATCCACAACGCGGCGACCAAGCTCAACGCCGTGAACCGCAGCCAGACCGTCTTCAAGGCGGCCCAGCTGGGCTACATCTCGCTGCAGAACTGAGCGCGGGCGCTGGCCGTCAGTGGAAGATGAGCCAGAGGATGAGGATCACGGGGATCGGAACGCCGATCAGCCAAAGCAGAATACCCTTACCCATGATCCATTTCTCCATTGTGTCTGAGGGAAACGGACATGGACCGGCGAGGTTCCGGTTCTGAGCCA
Organism: Novosphingobium sp.; assembly: GCA_035511275.1. GTDB lineage: Bacteria > Pseudomonadota > Alphaproteobacteria > Sphingomonadales > Sphingomonadaceae > Novosphingobium. The sequence goes on along the minus strand of DATKFS010000314.1, from coordinate 4,387 downwards.
CACGATCCTCCCCATCGCTGCGCGACTGGGAGGATGAGCGTCAGCCGCGATCCTCCAGCATCAGCTTGGCGCCGCGTAGGCCCACGGCCATGGCGGGCGCGTTGGTGTTGCCGGTGACGTGCCATGGCATGATCGAGCAGTCCGCCACGCGCACCCCTTGGACCCCGTTCACCCTGAGGCGCGGGTCGACCACCGCGTCGGCGTCGTCGCCCATGCGGCAGGAACGGATGGCGTGGAGGCCGCAGCTCGACAGGCGGCGGAACATGGCGAGGACCTCCGCGTCGCTTTCCACTTGCGAACCCGGCACCAGTTCCTCGCCCACCATCTGCCCGAGCGGGCCTGCGCGCACGTAGTCGCGCATGGCATGGACGAGCGCCACGGCGGAGCGGCGGTCGTGTTCGGTGGAAAGGAAGTTGTGCTCGATATCGGGTGCGTCGCTCGCCTTCGGGCCGGTCGCGCGCACGCTGCTCTCGCTGGTGAGGCGCAGGAGCTGGCCGTAGATGGTCACGCCGGGCTTGGGGTCGATCTTGTCGAGCGGGACCGGGTCCTTGTCGTCGCCGACCTTGAAGGTGTAGCCGCCGAGGTAGAACTGCGCGTCGGTGCGCCCGTCCGGGTGGGCGACGTTGGTGAAGGCGCCGACCTCGAACGGACCGGTCGCCAGCACCCCGTCGCCGCGCAGCAGGTAGCGCAGCATGGCGAAGGCGGCGCCGATGCCGAAGAAGCTGCGGTTGGTGCCCTTGCCCTTGTCGAGCCGGAACGGGATCGACAGCGAGAGATGCTCGATCATCTTCTCGCCCACGTCGGGCGAATGGGCGACGAGGGGAATGCCCGCCGCCGCCAGCCGGTCGCGGTCGCCGATACCGGAGCGCTGGAGCAGCAGCGGGCTTTCCATGGCGCCCGCGCTGACAACGATCTCGCCCTTGCAGTCGAGGCGCTGGGGGCGGCCGTTCACCACCACGTCGATGCCCACCGCGCGCGTACCCTCGAAGACGATGCGCTCGGCCATCACGCCGGTCATCACCGTGACGTTGGGGCGCTTCCTTGCAGCGGCGAGGTACGTGCGGGCGGACGAATCGCGCTTACCCTTGCGGATGTTGTGGCTGTAGTACCCGACGCGCGGGCCTGCGGTGCCGTTGAGGTCATCCACCCGGCGCAGGCCCTGCGCCTCGCCCGCCTCGATCATGCGTTCTGCCAGCGGGTACTTGAAACAGGCCGGATCGACGCGCACGAGGCCGCCGCTGCCGCGCATGGGTGAAGGGCCGGCCTTGTGGTCCTCCAGTTCGAGGAACGCCTCGGTCATGCTCGCACCGTTCCAGCCGGCGGCACCGGCCTCGCGCTCCCAGGCGTCGTAGTCGGCGGGCTCGCCCCGGCTCCAGATCATGCCGTTGATCGAGGACGATCCGCCAAGGCCCTTGCCGCGGATCCAGACTTCGCCCGCGCCCTTGTCATTGGCGCCGGGATCACGGGGCTGGGCGACGTGGTAGGCCCACATGTGCTCGGGCCGCTTGACCAGCTTGGCGACGCCCTTGGGCAGCGTGACCCAGAAGCTGTCGTTCTCGCCGCCCGCTTCCAGCACCAGCACCTGCGACCTGCCGTCCGCGCTCAACCGCTCGGCCATGACGCAGCCCGCGCTGCCCGCGCCGACGATGATGTAGTCCCATTGCTTCGACATTGTTCGTCTCTCCCGCCCCGAGAGGTCGCACGAACTAGCGCAATGACTACCCTAGCGTTTTGGTGAGTCACAATGCGGCGGCAGGCGAGCCTAAACCATCTCCATGACCGGACTCCAATACCGGGATCGGAGAGAGATGAGAGCGATCGCAGAAGGCCTGTTCACCGACGAGACGCCCCCGCGTCTGATCGGCGGCAAGGACCGGGAAACCGGCCGGATCGTATTCCCGTGCCCGTCCGCGAAGACGCACGAGCCCGTGCCGCTTTCGCGCGAGGGCCGCCTGTGGTCCTACACCGTGCAGCGATACCGCCCCAAGACCCCGCCCTATGCCGGGCCGGATGCGTTCTCGCCGTGGATCGTCGCCTATGTGGAACTGCCGGGCGAGGTGATCGTCGAGGCGCCGTTGTACGGTGTGGATTTCGATGACGTGACGATCGGCATGGCCGTGCGCTTCGAGCCCGCCGCGCTCAACCCGCAGGATGCCGACAGCGTCATGATGCCCGCTTTCGTCGCCATGGGAGATTCCGTATGAGCGGTGACGTCTGCATCGTGGGCATCGGTATCCATCCCTTCGGGCGCACCGATGGCCTCTCGGGTCTCGACCAGGGCGTCTTCGCCGTGCGGCAAGCGCTGGCCGACGCGGGGGTGGAGTGGCCCGATGTCCAGTTCGCCTATGGCGCGTCGGACGCGGCGGGGAACCCGGATTCCATGGTCGACCGTCTCGGCCTCACCGGCGTCCAGTTCATCAACGTGCGCAATGGCTGCGCGGCGGGTGGATCGGCGCTGTTCTCGGGCCAGATGGCGATCAAGTCGGGCGAGTTCGAGCTTGGCATAGCGGTCGGCTTCGACAAGCATCCGCGCGGCGCCTTCAACGCGCTGCCTGCCGAATACAACCTGCCCGACTGGTACGGCGAGGTCGGCCAGATGGTCACCACCCAGTTCTTCGCGGCCAAGATCATGCGCTACATGCAGATGTTCGGCATCTCGCAGGAGACGCTGGGCCGGGTGGCGGAGAAGGCCTTCCGCAATGCCGTTCATGCGGCTCACGCATGGCGCCGCGAGCCGGTGGCGCTGGAGGACATCCTCGCCGCGCCCTTGGTGAGCGATCCCTATACCAAGTACATGTTCTGCTCGCCCGCCGAGGGCGGCGTCGCGCTGGTCCTCGCCAGCGAGAAGAAGGCGCGCGAGCTGGGCAAACCGCTGATCCGGCTCAAGGCGGCGACCATGCGGACCCGCCCGCCGCACAGCTTCGAGGTCTTCGCGCCCTCGATCGACGTGGTAGCGGACGACACGCGGCCGCGCGGCACCGCCTCGCGCATCGCCTCCGCCGACGCCTTCCGCCTCTCCGGCATCGGTCCGGGCGACATCGACCTTGCCCAGTTGCAGGACACCGAGGCCGGCGCCGAAATCATGCACATGGCCGAGAACGGCTTCTGCGCCGATGGCGAGCAGGAGAAGTGGCTCGCCGAGGGGCACACCGAGATCAATGGCGCGCTGCCGGTCAACACCGATGGCGGCTGCCTCGCCTGCGGGGAGCCGATCGGCGCCTCGGGCCTGCGGCAGGTCTACGAAAACGTCGTGCAACTGCGCGGGGACGGCGGTGGCCGTCAGGTCCCGGGCCTGGACGATCGGGGGCCGAAGACCGCCTACAGCCACGTCTACGGCGCCCCGGGCGTCTCCGCCGTCACCATTCTGGAACGCTGAAGCGAATGGACATCGAACTTTCCCCCCAGGATGCCGCGTTCCGCGAAGAAGTCCGCACCTTCCTGCGCGAGCACCTGCCCGCCGACGTGAAGGCAGGCGCGGCGGCGACCCCGTCGGTCTTCGTCGAGCCCGAGATCGGGCAGGTCTGGAACGCCGTGCTCAACGAAAAGGGCTGGCTGGGCTACCAGTGGCCCGCCGAGCATGGCGGCACCGGCTGGACCCCGCTGCAGCGCTATCTGTTCGAGAAGGAATGCGCCGCCGCCGGCGCGCCCAACCTCACCGTGCTTGGCCTCAAGCTGCTCGCGCCCGTCATCTGGACCTTCGGGACGGAGGCGCAGAAGGCTGAGGTGCTGCCGCGCATCCTGACCGGCGAGGACTACTGGTGCCAGGGCTTTTCCGAGCCGGGCGCGGGGTCCGACCTCGCCAGCCTCAAGACGCGCGCGGTGCTGCAGGGCGACCACTATGTCGTCACCGGCACCAAGATCTGGACCACCCATGCGCACCACGCCAACCGCATGTTCACGCTGGTGCGCACCAATACCGAGGTGAAGAAGCAGGCGGGCATCTCGTTCCTGCTGATCGACCTGAACTCCCCCGGCGTCTCGGTCCGCCCGATCCTGACCAATGCAGGCGACCACGAGGTCAACCAGGTCTTCCTCGACAACGTGATCGTGCCCGCCGAAAACCTCGTCGGCGGGGAGGGCGAGGGCTGGACGATCGCCAAGTTCCTGCTCGAGAACGAGCGCGGCGGATCGTGTCACGCGCCCAAGCTCGCCTACGATCTCGACCAGGTAGAGGCCGCCGCAAGCGCGGAGAGCGACGGGAAGGGCGGACGGCTGTCCGACCAGACCGACTGGCGCCGCCGCGTGGCGAAGGCCCGGCTTTCGGTCAACGCGCTCGAGATGATCGAGCTGAGGATCATTTCCGAGATCGCCAAGGGCCGCAAGCCCGGCCCGCAGACCTCGCTGACCAAGCTGCTCGCCTCCAACCTGCGGCAGGAAATCGATCTGC
>DATKFS010000313.1:0-46722 GCA_035511275.1 Novosphingobium sp. | reverse complement strand
CGGCGAGGATCTTCTTCACCTGTTCGAAGCAGCTTTCGATGTCATCGTTGACCACGACGTAGTCGTAGCCGTCCCAGTGGCTGATCTCCGAGCGCGCGCGTTCCATGCGGCCGTGGATGACTTCGGCGCTGTCGGTGCCGCGCCCGGTCAGGCGACGGCGCAGTTCGCCGATGCTGGGGGGCAGCAGGAATACCCGGACCACATCGCGCTCCAGCTTCTGATAAAGCTGCTGGGTCCCCTGCCAGTCGATGTCGAAAAGGTAGTCCTGCCCGTCCTTGAGGCCTGCCTTCACCTGCGCCTTGGGCGTCGCGTAGCTATGGCCGAAGACGGTCGCCCATTCGAGGAAGTCGCCGTCCTCCGCCATGCGGTCGAACTGTTCCTGGCTGACGAAGTGGTAGTCCTTGCCGTCCACCTCGCCCGGGCGGGGCGGGCGGGTGGTGCACGAGACCGAGTTGCAGATGTGGGGGTCGTGCTCCAGCAACATGCGCGAGATCGTCGTCTTGCCCGCGCCCGAGGGCGAGGACATGATGAACATCAGGCCGCGCCGGGACAGCGTGCCGGTCGATTCCGGGGAGGGGTCGATCTGTACCATGGCCCCCGATGGCGGCGGATCACGGGCAAATCAAGGGAATCATGGATGAAGGTCCGTCGCCCCCGGCCCGGGACGCCGTCTACTCTTCCGCGCCGTCCTGTGCCTGCCCGTCCAGGTCCGCCGCGCCTTCTGCGCGGGCCTGCCTCGCGCGGCTGCGGTCGTAGAGGGTCTTGGCGACGAGCGCGCCGCCCACAACGATGGCGCCGGGGATCGAGCCTAGCGCGACGCGGGCGAGGGCACCGTGGAGCAGGGTCTCCCCCATGGTGCGGCCCTTGAGGATCGACTTGGCTTTCTTGGGCGAATAGCTGGCGCCGAGGACGCTGCGCTCCACCGCGCGGCGGGCGAGGGTAGTGCCGGTGCGCAGGGCGATGTCGGCGATGACGAGGTTGGTGGCGGGGTTCGGGCTCGGCCCGTGCAACTCGCCGCCATTGTCGGCCAGCCTCTTGAGGCTGTTCGGCGCCACCTTGACGACGCTGGCCGCCTTCTTCGCCTGCTGCTTGAACCTCGTTGCCATCGCCCTAGCCTTGTCAGGTGCGGGCAGGCTGCCCGCTCACTTCTTCTTGCCGAAATCCACCGAGACGACGTTGGAGCCGTCTTCACTGGGGGTAATGCGCGAGGCTACGTCGCGTTCCGATTCGTCGTTGCCGGCGGGGCCGGTGAGGTCTTCCTCCTCCTCGTCGTCCGACATCGCCTGGAACTGCAGGCCGAAGTCCACGGCGGGATCGACGAAGGCGGTGATCGCGGAGAACGGGATGTCGAGCTTGGCCGGCATCTGGTTGAAGCTGAGGCTGACGGTGAACCCCTGCTCGCCGACGCCGAGATCCCAGAACTTGTTCTGGAGCACGATCGTCATCTCGTCGGGGAAGCGGGCGCGCAGGTCCGCCGGAATGCTGACGCCGGGCGCGCCGGTCTTGAAGGTGATGTAGAAGTGATGGCTGCCGGGAAGGACGCCGCCGCCGGCCTCCACCTGGCCGAGCACGCGCCCGACCACGGCGCGCAGGGCTTCCTGCACGATTTCATCGTAGGGGATCAGGCTGTCTGGCGGGGTATCGTTCATCGGGCTTACGTGCTCATGCTTCTTCGCGTGGTCAACCCGTTACCGACGCGAAAAGTGCGTGGAGAAGCCTTTATCCAAGGAAAAGGCCTTATGACACCCGCGTAACATTGGGGCGTGGCCGGGCCGCTGCGCGATTGATTCTGTCCGCCACGGGTCTATAGGCGCAGCCATGCGCACAGCCTCGATCATCCGCAAGACGCACGAAACCGACATCGAAGTCGAAGTGAACCTCGACGGCACCGGGGCCTATCAGGTGTCGACCGGGATCGGCTTCCTCGATCACATGATCGAGCAGTTCAGCCGCCATTCGCTGATCGACATCACCTGCCGCATCAAGGGCGACCTCCACGTCGACCAGCACCATACGACCGAGGACAGCGCCATCGCCATCGGCCAGGCGATCACCAAGGCGCTTGGCGACAAGGCGGGCATCGGCCGCTACGGCGACGTGAACTCGCCGATGGACGAGGCGCTGAGCCGCGTGTCGCTCGACATCTCGGGCCGCCCCTACCTCGTGTGGAAGGCCGCCTTCACGCAGGAGAAGCTGGGCGAGTTCGACACCGAGATGGTCGAGCACTGGTTCCACTCGATCGCGCAGGCGGTGGGCATCACGCTGCACATCGAACTGCTCTACGGCACCAACAACCACCACATCTGCGAGGGCATCTTCAAGGGCTTCGCGCGCGCCATGCGCAGCGCCGTCGAACTGGACCCGCGCAAGGGCGGGGCGATCCCCTCGACCAAGGGCATTCTCGGACAGGAGTCCCTCTGATGGCCAGCTTCATCGTCTCGCTCACTTATACCGCGCCGATCGAGGCCGTGGACGCGCTGCTCGACGACCACGTCGCATGGTTGCGCGCGCAGCACGCGGCGGGGCACCTCCTCGGCTGGGGCCGCAAGGTCCCGCGCGAGGGCGGCATCCTGCTGGCGAAGGGCGAAAGCCGCGAGAACGTCGAGGCGCTGGCCGCACAGGACCCGTTCGTGAAGGGCGGCGTCGCGCGCTTCGAAGTCATCGAATGGGCGCACGGTTTCCTCGACGACAGCATCGCCGGGCTTGCATCGGATTGGGCCGGATGACGCTGGCGCTGATCGACTACGGCGCGGGCAACCTGCACTCGGTCGCCAACGCGCTGCGCGCGGCGGGGGCCGAGGACGTGGCGATCACTGCCAATCCCGATGTCGTGCGCGCGGCCGACCGTATCGTCCTGCCGGGCGTGGGTTCGTTCAGGGCCTGCGCCGAAGGGCTCTGGGGCATCCGCGGCATGGTCGAGGCGATGACCGAGCGCGTCCACGTGGGCGGCGCGCCGTTCCTGGGCATCTGCGTGGGAATGCAACTCCTCGCCACGCGCGGGCTGGAGCACGGGGTCACCCCCGGGCTCGACTGGATCGCCGGGCAGGTCCAGCTGATCGAGCGCACCGATCCCGCCATCAAGATCCCGCACATGGGCTGGAACGACGTGGCGCTGGGCCGCCACGACCCGGCCAGCGGGCTGATCGAGCCGGGCGAGGCCTATTTCCTCCACTCCTACCACTTCGCGCCCGAGGACGGATCGACCGTCGCGGCCATGACCGACCATGGCGGCGGCCTCGTCGCGGCGGTGGCGCGGGACAATGTCGTGGGCGTGCAGTTCCACCCCGAGAAGAGCCAGGGCTTCGGCCTCGCGCTGCTGGAGCGGTTTCTGGAGTGGGCGCCGTGACGCCCTGCCGCGGGGGGCTTCGACAAGTTCAGCCCGAGCGGATTGAAGGAAAGCCCGCCGAAGCTCTTGGCATTACAAAAACCCCGCTCAGGCTGAGCTTGTCGAAGCCCATGAGCCGCCCAATGACCCTCAGGAACCTGCCGCAATGATCGTATTCCCCGCCATCGACCTCAAGCAGGGACAGGTCGTGCGCCTCGCCGAAGGCGACATGGCGCGCGCCACCGTCTACGGCGACAACCCCGCGGCGCAGGCCATGCTCTTTGCCGAGGCAGGTTCGCAGTTCCTCCACGTGGTCGACCTCGACGGCTCGTTCGCTGGCCGCGCGGAGAATCGCGAGGCGGTGGAGGCGATCCTCCAGGCGTTCCCGGGCCATGTGCAGCTGGGCGGCGGCATCCGCACCCGCGAGGCGGTTGCCGGTTGGTTCGACCTTGGCGTGTCGCGCGTCGTCATGGGCTCGGCCGCCCTCAAGGACCCCGAATTCGTGCGCGACATGGCGAAGGAGTTTCCCGGCGGCATCGTCGTCGCCGTGGACGCGAAGGACGGCATGGTCGCCACCGAAGGCTGGGCCGACGTCTCGGACGTCGCCGTGGTCGATCTGGCCCGCCGCTTCGAGGATGCGGGCGTCGCCAGCCTGCTGTTCACCGACATCGGCCGCGATGGCCTGCTCAAGGGCGTCAACATCGACGCTACGGTGGACCTCGCGCGCCGCGTCGATATCCCGGTGATCGCCAGCGGCGGCGTCAAGGGCCTCGACGACATCCGCCTGCTCGCGCTCCATGCGCGCGACGGGATCGAGGGCGTCATCACCGGCCGCGCGCTCTACGAAGGGCGCCTCGACCTCGCGGCGGCGATCCAGATGGCCGAGCGCGAGGGGTGAACGACAACCGCCTGATCGCGGTCCTGGCGCTGGCCATCTTCGTGCCGGGCGTGCTCTGGGCGGTGCGCGACTATCGCGAGGGGCAGGTCCGCCTGATGCTGTTCAGCCGCCGCCGCTCGACGGTGGCGGTGCGGCGCGAGGACGATCCGCGCAAGTTCCGCCTCTACACCGCCTTCAACTTCGCCCTCTGCGCGGTGGTGGCGGTGTTCGCCGTGCTGCTGTTCTTCAAGCCCGTGGAGTGAGCCTGTCATGACCGTGCGTGTCCGCGTCATCCCCTGCCTCGACGTCCGTGACGGGCGCGTGGTCAAGGGCGTCAACTTCGTCGACCTCAAGGACGCCGGCGACCCGGTGGAGCAGGCCCGCGCCTATGACGCCGCCGGGGCGGACGAGCTGTGCTTCCTCGACATCTCTGCCAGCCACGAGGGGCGCGGCACCCTGCTCGACGTGGTGCAGCGCACCGCGGAGGTCTGCTTCATGCCGCTGACCGTGGGCGGCGGCGTGCGCACGGCGGAGGACGCGCGCGCGCTCCTGCTGGCGGGTGCGGACAAGGTGGCGGTGAACTCGGCCGCCGTATCGCGCCCGGAAGTGGTGGCCGACATCGCCGAGAAGTTCGGCTCGCAATGCATCGTCGCCTCGGTGGACGCGCGGCGGGTGGCGCCGGGCCGCTGGGAGATCTTCACGCACGGCGGCCGCAAGGCGACCGGGATCGATGCGCTGGAACATGCGGTGAAGCTGTCGGACTACGGCGCGGGCGAGCTGCTCGTCACCTCGATGGACGGCGACGGCACGCAGAACGGCTACGACCTCGAACTCACCCGCGCCATCGCCGATGCGGTGCCGGTGCCGGTGATCGCCAGCGGCGGCGTGGGCAATCTCGACCACCTCGTCGCAGGCGTGACGCAGGGCCATGCGAGCGCGGTACTGGCGGCCTCGATCTTCCATTTCGGCAAGCACTCCATCGGCGAGGCCCACGCGGCCCTGCGGGCGGCGGGCATCCCGGCGCGGGGGTGAGGCAACCCCTCGTCTGCCAACAGCCCCGTATCGGGACAGTCGCGTAACCGTGCTTGCTGCGATGCGACATTGGAACGATCTGCGCCCTGTCAGATTCGACCAGCAGGAAACCCCCCGGTGAAAATCCTCAGCTACCTGCCAGCGCTCGCTCCGACCGTGCTGGCGTCCAGCCCCGCCTATGCGGCGGGCGGCATTCCGCTTCCCGAGCCGAGCAGCATGTTCCTGCTGGCGCTGGGCGTCGTCGGCGTCGCCGTGGGCCGCCGGTTCTCGTCCAAGCGCGGCGAGGACTGACCTTTCGACAGGTCTTGACCCCGGCCGTCGCTCCCCGCATGGCCGCATCATGAGCAGCCCCGACACTCTCGCGCGCCTCGAGGCCACGATCGCCGAGCGTCGCTCGGCCGATCCCGATTCCAGCTACGTCGCCAAGCTGAACGCCAGAGGCCTCGGCAAGATCGCGCAGAAGCTGGGCGAGGAAGCGACCGAGACGGTGATCGCCGCGCTGACCGAGGACGACAAGGCCCTCGTCGGCGAGGCGGCGGACCTCGTTTTCCACCTCATGGTCCTGCTTTCGGCCAAGGGCGTGCCGTTCGCCGAGGTATTGGCCGAACTGGACCGCCGCGAAGGTGTCTCGGGGATCGCCGAGAAGGCCGCGCGCCCCAACAACTGACAGCCGGACTGACGGAGAGAGCCGATGCCCATCGACCCGAAGCTGCCCTACGACGACGCCAACATCTTCGCGAAGATCCTGCGCGGCGAACTGCCGTGCTCGAAGGTCTACGAGGACGAACACGCGCTGGCCTTCAACGACATTCGCCCGCAGGCGCCGGTCCACGTCCTCGTCATCCCCAAGGGTGCCTACGTCTCGTGGGACGACTTCACCGCCAAGGCGGACGACGCGGAAATCGCCGGCTTCATGCGCGCGGTGGGCAACGTCACGCGCCAGCTCGAGCTGGACGGGCCGGGCTACCGGCTGATGGTCAACATGGGGACCAACGGCCACCAGGAAGTGCCGCACCTGCACGTCCACATCTTCGGCGGCCGCCAGTTCTTCCAGATGATCGGGGACTGAACCGTCGCCGTCCGGGACGACGGGCGGTGATTGTTTCCATCCACGGAAAATTTACCCGTCAAATCAGCCCGGCAAGCCAAGTTTCGCCTCCCCGGGGTTGAAGTCGCGCCCCCTCCCGTTACACACCGCTCCCCACATGAGCGACGCACCCTCATCCCCTCTCGCCCCCCTGTCGGGCGTGATCGACGGCAAGGTCCACCGCTACCCGCTACGCGTGTTCTACGAGGACACCGACGCGGGCGGGGTGGTCTACCATGCCAACTACCTGCGCTGGTTCGAGCGCGCGCGCTCGGACCTGCTCGACGTGCTGGGCATCGACCAGCGGGCCGCGCTGGAGGCGGGGACGGGGCTCTACACCGTGGCCGAGGCGAACCTGAAGTATCTCGCCCCCGCGCGCCTCGGCGACGTGGTGGTGATCGAGACCTGGGCGGCAGCTGTAGGCCGGGTGTCCGCCACCCTGCGCCAGACCGCGCGCTGCGGCACCGCGCGGCTATGCGAGGCCACCGTAAAGGTCGGGTTCATCAGCCCTGAAGGACGACCGCGCCGACAACCCGAGGCATGGCAGGCCGCCTTCGCCTCGCTCGAACCGATCAAGAACCCCGGCCCGGCCGGACGGGAAGGACAAGAATGACGCTCGACATGCTCGCTTCCACCATCCACTTCGCCGGGGACACCGGCGGCCTCAATCCGGTCAAGCTGTTCCTTGACGCGGATATCGTCGTGCAGGCGATCATGGTCGGGCTGCTTCTTGCCAGCGTCTGGGTGTGGACGATCATCGTCACCTTCACCGTGCGGATGGGCTCGGTCTCGCGCCGCTGCGACGAGTACGAGGAGGGCTTCTGGGAGGCCCAGAACTTCGAGACCTACCAGAAGGAGCGCAAGCGCGGAGACGTGCCGATGGGCAAGGTCGCGGGCGCGGGCCTCGGCGAGTTTCGCCGCAACGCCACCGGCAAGGTCGATCCCGAGGGCGCGCGCCAGCGCATCGCGCTCATCATGAACTCGTCGGTGGGCGAGGAGGCGGACAAGCTGTCCGACCGCCTGAACTTCCTGGCGACGGTGGGCTCGGTCGCGCCGTTCGTCGGCCTGTTCGGCACCGTCTGGGGCATCATGAAGAGCTTCTTCGACATCGGCGCGCAGCAGAACTCCTCGCTCGCGGTCGTCGCGCCCGGCATTTCGGAGGCGCTGTTCGCCACCGCCATCGGCCTGTTCGCGGCGATCCCGGCGGTCATCGCCTACAACCGCTTCTCGCATAAGGTGAACGGTTTCGAGGCGCGCCTGCAGCGCTTCGCCGACCACCTCCACGCCGCGCTGACCCGCCAGCTGGAGCAGCGCTGATGGCGATGGGACTGTCCGGGGGCGGCGGCCGGCGAGGGCGACGCCGCACGCGCGGACCGATGGCGGAGATCAACGTCACGCCGCTGGTCGACGTGATGCTGGTTCTGCTCATCATCTTCATGGTCACCGCCCCGCTGCTCAAGGCGGCGGTTCCGATCGAGCTGCCCGAAAGCCGCGCCAAGGCGATGAGCGAGGAGCAGGGCCAGATCGAGATCACCATCAAGCGCGACGGCTCGGTATTCTACGAGGCCGACGAGCTGGCGCCCGGGGAACTGCCCGAGCGGCTTGCCGCCACCCCCGCCGGACCGGATGGCAAGCCCCCGCTCGTCACCCTGCGCGCGGACAAGGCGCTGGACTACGGCCGCGTGATGGAGATCATGGGCGAACTCAACCGCGCCGGCTTTACCTCGATCTCGCTGGTGACCGATGTCAGCGGCGGTTAAGGCGCGCGGACTAGGGTTGGCCTGATGGCATCCAGGGGACTGCGAAAAGACGAAGGTATCGGCCTTGTCGTGGCGATCGCGCTGCACGCGGCCGTGCTCTGGGCGATCCTGTACCTCAAGCCCGGCGATCACGACGTGGTGAAGCCGCCGCAGCGCATCGAGGTGACGATCAGCGAGGAAGTGGGGATGACTTCCACGTCGCCGAACCCGAATGCAGCCGCCGCGCCCGACAAGAGCCCCGAGATCGGCGATCCGGCTCCCGAAGCCGCGCCCGTCGCCCCGGTCGAACCCGCGCCCGCCCCGCAGCCCGAGCCGCGCCCGGCTCCCGAGCCCGCTCCGCGCGCGGTCGAGCGCCCGCAGCCGCCCAAGCCGCAGCCAGAGCCCCGGCCGCAACCGCCCCGTCCCGCCCCCCGTCCCGCGCCGAAAGCTCCGCCCAAGCCGGTCCAGAAGCCCGCGCCCAAGCCTGCCCCGAAGCCGGCGCCGAAGCCCGCTCCCAAGCAGGCGGAGAAGGCACCGCCGAAGAAGGCCTCGACGACGCCGAGCCGCCAGTCCAGCCCGATTGACCGCATCGTCAAGACACCGCCCAAATCCGCGCCTCCGGGCAAGACGGCGGGGACGAGCAAGTCGACCACGCCGCCCAGGAAGGCAGGCTCCAGCGCCTTCGACGACGCCTTCAAGGACGGAACGCCCGGCGCCAAGTCCGAAAGCGGCAGCGGCGCGCCCGCCGCCAAGGTCGGCCCGGCACAGGTCTCCGCACTCAATGCGGCGATCGGGCGGCAGCTGAAGCCGCACTGGCGCGGCAAGGCCCCGGAAGGCGCCGACGCGGAACTGCTGGTCACCCGCGTTCGTTTCCGCCTGAACCGCGACGGCAGCCTCGCCGGGGAGCCGCAGGTCGTGTCCACCACCGGGCAGACGGCGGCCAACCAGGCGCAGGTCTCGCGCCATCAGGAGCAGGCCATCCGCGCCGTGAAACTCGCAGCCCCCTTCAACCTGCCCGACGATCTCTACGAAGGCTGGAAGGTCATCACGACCAACTTTGACAGAAGGCTATCGCAATGAAGATAAGACATATCCTTGCCCTCGGCCTGTTGCTCTCGGCGTCCGGCGCGGCCTTTGCCCAGACCCCGGTCGTCGTTCCCGCGCCCGCCCCCGCCGATACCGGCGGCGGTCTCGAAGTCACCGTGTCGGACGACAGCGAATGGCAGGACCTCGGCATCGCCATCACCACTTTCGCCACCGATGCCGACGTGCCGACGCGGACCAACGCGGGCACCACCGGCGCGCTCGGCCGCGCGCTGTCGCAGGTGGTCGCCGCCGACCTCAAGAACAACGGCCTGTTCAAGCCCTCCGGCCCGGACGGCCTCCCGCAGCCCGCCTATGCGCAAGTGCAGGCGCCCGATTACGGGACCTGGGCCGCGCGCAGCGCCGACATGCTGGTGCAGGGCTACGTGCGCGGCGGCGCCGACGGCAACATCACCGTGGGCTGCTACCTCTACGACGTCGCGCTCAAGCAGCAGCTCGTGAAGGGCGGCTGGCAGGTCCCGCCGTCGGACTGGCGCCGCGCCGCGCACAAGTGCGCCGACATGGTCTATTCGCGCCTTTCGGGTGAAAGCCCGTTCTTCGATTCCAAGATCGCCTACATCGCCGAGACGGGTCCCAAGGACCACCGCATGAAGCGGCTGGCGATCATGGATTCGGACGGCGCCAACCACCGCTATCTCACCAGCGGGCAGGCGATGGCGCTGACCCCGCGCTATTCGCCGGACTATTCCAAGATCCTCTATCTGTCCTACCTCAACGGGCAGCCGAGCATCTATTCCTACGACCTCGCGACCGACCGGCAGACGCTGGTGGCGCGGACCGGCGCGCCCACCCTGGCGCCGCGCTGGTCGCCCGACGGCAAGTGGGTGCTCTATTCGATGGCGAAGAGCGGCACGACCGACATCTACCGCGTCTCGGCCGCGGGCGGCGGCACGCCGCAGCGGCTGACCAACGGCCCGGGCATCAACATCGGCGGTTCGTACTCGCCCGATGGCCGCCAGATCGTGTTCGAGAGCGACCGTTCGGGCAGCCAGCAGATCTACGTAATGAACGCGGACGGCTCCAACCAGCGGCGCATCAGCTTCTTCGGCGGCCGCGCCGCAACGCCCGAATGGAGCCCGCGCGGCGACCAGATCGCCTTCACCCACATCGCCGGAAACCTGCGCGTCGCGGTGATGAGCCCGAGCGGCGGCGGGATGCGCCATCTCACCGATTCGTGGCAGGACGAGGCGCCCACGTGGTCGCCGAACGGGCGCATCGTGCAGTTCTTCCGCACCAACAGGGGCAACGGCATCGCCTCGATCTGGCAGGTCGACCTGACCGGCCGCAACGAGCGCAAGTTGCCCACCCCGGTCGGCGCCTCCGACCCCGCCTGGGGCCCCGTGCGCCCCTGACGCACGCAATCTGGACGATCGCCGTCGATTCGTTGGCGGTCGTTCAGGTTGGCTGTGTTAAATATTGAACGGAACTTCAGAACATGCCGGCCATTCTCATGGGCTGAGCAGCATAGGAGATTGCCCGATGCCTACCTCCCACTCCCTTTCGCGAAACGCCCGCGTCGGCGCCACGATGCTCGTCGTTGCGGGCGCTCTGGCGATCTCGGCATGCAGCAAGAAGGCTCCGGCGCAGCTTCCGCCCGAGCCGGGTCCGGCGACCACCACCAGCCCGACCGATTCCTACGGCCCGGTCGCCGGTAGCCAGGCGGACTTCGTCGCCAAGATGATGGGCGCGGACACGATCTACTTCGCGCTCGACAAGTACGACGTCGATGCCGAGGACCAGCAGGCGCTCGCCAAGCAGGCGCAGTGGCTGATGCAGTACCCCGCCAAGCGCGCGACCATCGAAGGCCACGCCGACGAACGCGGCACCCGCGAATACAACCTCGCGCTGGGTGAGCGCCGCGCCAACGCCGCGCGCAACTACCTCATCAGCCTCGGCGTCGAGCCCACCCGCCTCAACACCGTCAGCTACGGCAAGGAGCGCCCGATCGCGCTCGGCTCGGACGAGCAGTCCTGGGCGCAGAACCGTCGCGCCGTCACCGTGACGATCGACTGACGACGTCTTCCCGACAACGGGGAGGGAGCCGCCCGCCGGGTGGCTCCCTCCCCGCTGGAAGATAAGCAACGCGCCAAATTGCCTGCTTCCGCATCAAGGCTTGCATCGCCGTCGAGTCGCGGCTTATCGCGCTCCGGATGAGCCGAGTACGCCGATCAACCGACTGGGGTTTCCCGCGCTGGCGTGGCTACGGCAGTTCACGCGATGCCGCGCAGGTGCGCCTGTGCGACCGCCACGGTTGCAGCGAACCGGGCAACTGCCCCGCGCCCAAGAGCCCGAACAACCCCGACCGCTGGTATTTCTGCCAGAAGCACGCCGCGGAATACAACGCGGGGTGGGACTACTTCGCCGGCCTCGATGCCGAGGAAGCGGCCATGCGCGAAGCGCAGGAGCGGTCCGACTTCTCGGGCTTCAAGGAATCCGCCCACTACGGCTGGGCCGGTTCGGGCGACGGCAGCCGCAGCGGCGACGAGCTGCGCGCGCTGGAGGCGCTGGGCCTCGATCCTGACGCGGACTTCGAGGCGGTGAAAAAGGCCTGGCGCAGCCGCGCCAAGGAAGTCCACCCGGACGTTCGCCCGGGCGACGCCGAGGCGGCCAAGGCGTTCCAGACCTACCAGCTCGCCTACGAAGTGCTGCGCGCGGCGGAAGATCGCCGCGAATGGCGTGGCTGACCCGCAGCAATCCTGCAGTAATCGACGGCCCGCTCCAGTACCAACGCGATTGACTCGTCTGATCGGGACCGACTAGTAACCCCGATCAGACGGCCGTTTACCTGTGCCGGTCGGGGGCTCACAGTATCAAGTTGCAAGTTGACTTCGCCGGTCCCCGTGGCGGAGCATCCTGGTGGATTCGCACAAGAACAACGAGAGGTCCTCCCGCGTGAAACTGTCGATCGCCTGATAAGGATTGCCGCGAATGAACTACGATGCCCATAGCCTGGCCGCCGTCATCGAGAACCGGCAGGACATCATGCTCACGCCGCACTTCCGCCTTTCCGAACTGATCCGGACGTCGCACAAGGCGGACAACTGGCCTTCCACCCCCGACGAGATCCTCAAGCTGCGCTACCTGTGCCACTGGGTGCTGGAAAAGGTGCGGGCGCATTTCGGACGGCCGGTCACGATCAACAGCGGTTATCGCTCGCAGGCCGTGAACGAGCTGGTGAAGGGCGTCACGGATTCGCAGCACATGAAGGCGGAGGCGGTGGATTTCGAGGTTCCCGGCGTCTCCAATGGCGACGTGGCCATCTGGATCCGCGACAATCTCGTGTTCGACCAGCTCATCCTCGAATGCTACACCGCCGGGAAGCCGTCTTCCGGCTGGGTCCATTGCTCGCTGGTCAAGCAGCGCAACCGCAGGCAGACCAAGACGGCGACCAAGAACAAGGTCACCGGCCGGATGGACTACGTCTGGGGCCTCCATCCATGATGCCCCGCTTGCCGGCGTGGAAACTGGCGCCGGCGGGATTGCTGCTGCTGGCGCTGGGCTGCATCGACGCGGCGGAGCCGCACCAGCCCGATTGCCGGATCACCGCGTTCCTGGGCGACTGGGTCAACCGCGAGCGGCCGGATG
This sequence comes from Novosphingobium sp., assembly GCA_035511275.1. Taxonomy (GTDB): domain Bacteria; phylum Pseudomonadota; class Alphaproteobacteria; order Sphingomonadales; family Sphingomonadaceae; genus Novosphingobium. The sequence goes on along the minus strand of DATKFS010000313.1, from coordinate 33,973 downwards.
AAGGGGTGCTCGTCGGCAAGGACGAGGTGACGGTGGTGGCGGGCATGGCACGGACGCCGGTGGCCTACGTCGCCGACCGCGACTTCGGGCAGGTCAGCGGGCAGGTTCTGCGGCAAGAGTTCCCCAACCTCGCCCGGCTGGGCAGTTTTCCCGCGACGGTGCGCCAGCCCGACCAGGTCGTCTGCGCCATTCACCTCATCCGCGGCCATCGCGCCATCGCGCTGATCCCGGACGGCGGCAAGGGCATGGTGTTCCTGGAAGAAGCAAGTCCCACCGACCCGCCGACAGCGCTGCACATGCAGCGCGGCAGGCCGGCCCCCACGCCCGCGCCCGACCTGCTCACCCCGCCGAGCTGATCGCCTCCTCGCGCAGGCCCAACGACAAAGGGCGCGGCCATCGGCCACGCCCTTGCGTACATTCGATCCTGCGGCACCCGCTTACTTGGGCGAGAGCACCATCAGCATCTGGCGGCCTTCCATGCGGGGATAAGCCTCGATCTTGGCGATTTCCTCGCAGTCGGTCTGGACGCGGCGCAGCAGGTCCATGCCCAGCTGCTGGTGCGACAGCTCGCGGCCGCGGAAGCGCAGGGTGACCTTCACCTTGTCGCCATCGTCGATGAAGCGGTGGATGTTGCGCATCTTCACGTCGTAATCGTGGTCGTCGATGTTCGGACGCATCTTGATCTCCTTGATCTCCTGCGTCTTCTGGGTCTTGCGCGCGGCGTTGGCCTTTTTCTGGGCCTCGTACCGGTACTTGCCCACATCGAGGAACTTGCACACCGGCGGATCGGCGTTGGGCGAGACTTCAACAAGGTCGAGACCGACCTCGGCTGCCTGCTCGATAGCCTGGCGCGTGTACATGACGCCGAGGTTCTCGCCGTCCTGGTCGATGACCCGGACCTTGTCGGACTGGATCATGTTATTGAAACGCGGTCCGCTCTTGACCGGTGGCGTCATCATACGCCGGGGTGGGGGTGCTATAGACGTTCTCCTGAATCGTTATTGTCACGTGATCGGATTCGGGCGTCATTAATGCGATTCGCGACGCTACGCAAAGCGGGAATCGTCGCACGCGGAATGAATGCCCCGGCTGCTTTCGCGGCCACTTGCGCGATATGGGTATTCAGGCCGCTTTTCGCCAGAGGGGATAGCGCACGAGCCGGCCCTGCGCGGGAACCAGCGCCTCGATCGCGTCGGCGGGCTGGAGGGCGGAGAGGATCGCCGGGTCCGCCGCGTCCATGCCGCCGGTCAGCGCCCCGAACGCGGGGAGGATCAGCCGGTTCTCGCTCTGCACCGCGCAGGGCCGGGCGATCCGCCGCCCGCGCGCCTGGATGACGAGACGGGGGTGGAAATGGCCCGAGACTTCGGCTTCGCTCGTCCCCGGCAGCGCCTGGTGACGCAGCGCGAGGCCGCCGAGCGCCAGTTCCTCGACCCGGGTGCCCCCGGCCTCGGCGCCGAGGTGGGGGTCGTGATTGCCGGTGATCCACACCCAGTCGAGCGCGCGGGTGAGGGCGGCCAGCATCCCCGCCGCGTGGGGCTCCAGTCGTCCCGGCCCGGCGCTGTCGTGGAAGTTGTCGCCCAGCGCGAAGACCCGCCGCGCGCCGGTGACGCGCACCGCCAGCGCCAGCCGCTCCAGCGTTTCGCGGCTGTCGTAGGGGGGCAGCATCTGCCCGGTGCGCGCGAAGAAACTCGCTTTCTCGAGGTGCAGGTCGGCGACCAGCAGCGCGCCCTCGCGCGGCCAGTACAGCGCGCTGGCGCGGCCACCGCCGGGGATGCCGCCATCGACGAGGAGCATTTCCTCGCCTCGGAACGAAAAGGGAACCATGGCTTTCCCTTGCCGCAGCCCCCGCGATTTGGCAAGCGCCCCGCGACGAGGCGCGAGCACGGCTTGGCCGCAAGGAGCACGGATGACCGACTGGACCCCCTTCACCGCGCGCGCCAGCGACTGGTTCCGCTCGCTTCGCGACGCCATCTGCGCCGAATTCGAGGCGATCGAGCGCGAGGCGGGCTCCGACGCGGTGTTCGGCTATACGCCGTGGCAGCGCGCTGCGGTCGAGGGCGGGGAAGGCGAGACCGGCGGCGGCACGCGCGGGCTCATGAAGGGGCGCGTGTTCGAGAAGGTGGGCGTCAACATCTCCACCGTATCGGGCGGGCTGGCGAAGGACTTCGCCGGCACCATCAACGGCGCCTCGGCCGAGCAGAACGGCTTCACCGCCACCGGCATCAGCCTCGTCGCGCACATGGCGAACCCGCATGTGCCCGCCGTCCACATGAACACGCGGTTCCTGACCACCACCAAGGCGTGGTTCGGCGGCGGCGCCGATCTCAACCCGCCGATCCCCTACGACGAGGACACCGCCGAGTTCCACGCCACCTTCAAGGCCGCCTGCGACGCCCACGGCGATGGCTACTACGAGCGCTACAAGGCCTGGGCGGACGAGTACTTCTACATCCCCCACCGGCGTGTCCACCGCGGCGTCGGCGGCATCTTCTACGACCACCTCGAATGCCCTGACGAAGCCGCGTGGGAAGCCAACTTCGCCTTCACCCGCGCGGTGGGCGAGGCGTTCCTCGCGGTCTTCCCGCGCCTCGTGCGGCGGCGCATGGGGATGGACTTCACGCCCGCCGACAAGGCGACGCAGCTCGAATGGCGCGGGCGCTATGCGGAGTTCAACCTCGTCTATGACCGGGGCACGCTGTTCGGGCTCAAGACCGGCGGCAACATCGACGCCATCCTCATGAGCCTGCCCCCCGAGGCGACCTGGAGCTGAGCCTGGCGAAGCCCCCGGACGCGGGCGCAACAGTTGCCCCTACCGTGCCCTCCGGTTACGCTCCCCCCATGACATCCCCCCGACCGCTCGACCGCCGCTCGCTCGTCCTTGCCGCGCTGTCGACGGTGGTCGAGTGGTACGATTTCACCCTGTTCCTCTACCTCGCGACGGTGCTGTCGCGGGTGTTCTTCGCAGGCCACGGCGGCGTGCTGACCACGCTGGCGGGCTTCGCGGTCGCCTACCTGATGCGGCCCGTCGGCGCGATGGCGTTCGGCCATTTCGGCGACCGGCGCGGGCGGCGCGCGACGCTGCTGGCATCGATGGCGCTGATGACGGCGGCGATGCTGCTGACCGCGATGCTGCCCACCGCCGCGCAGGCCGGGCCGCTCGCGGGCGTGCTGCTGCTGGCCTTGCGCTGCGTGATGGGCTTCGCGGTGGGGGGCGAGTATACCGGCGTCGTCGCCTACCTGCTGGAGGGAGCGCCCGCGCATCGCCGGGGCCTCGTGACCTCGCTGGCGGCGGCGACGAGCGAGATCGGGGGGCTGCTGGCAGCGGGCGCGGCGGCGCTGACGGTGAGCCTGCTGCCCGCCCCCGCGCTCGACAGCTGGGGCTGGCGCCTGCCGTTCCTGCTGGGCGCCGCGCTGGCGGCGAGCATCCTGTTCGCCCGCGCCGCCATGCACGAATCCCCGGAGTTCGAGGCGCACCGCGAGGCCGGGACGCTGGAACGCCGCCCGCTCGCCCACGCGCTGTCGCGCCACCGCGCGGGGGTGCTGCGCGGCTTCGCGATCTCGGCGCTGGGCTCGATCACCTACTACGTGGGCATCACGTATGTGCCGGTCTACCTGACCTCGGCGGGCAGTCTCACCGAGGCGCAGGCGCTGCAACTGGCGACGCTGGCCGCGCTGGCGGTGATCGTGGTGACGCCTTTCGTCGGGCTGCTGTCCGACCGCGTCGGGCGGCGGCCGGTGCTGGTCGGCCTCGCGGTCCTGTGCGCCGCCGCGCCGTACCTGATGTTCCGCCTGCTCGCCGGAGCCTCGCCCGGCGCCGCGCTGCTGGGCGCGGTGGTGCTGGCGATGCTGGCGGGCGGGGTGAGCGCGGTCGGCGCCGTCGCCACTGCCGAGCAGGTGCCGGCGCAGGGGCGGCTCAGCGGGCTGGCGCTTGGCGCCACGACGGCGACCGCCCTGTTCGGAGGGCTCACGCCGTGGCTGGCGCAGGTCCTGACGGAGCGGACGGGTGCCGCGACTGCGCCGGGCGTGATGATCGCGGTGGTGGCGCTGGCGGTGCTGCCGGTGCTGCTCATGCTGCCCGAGACGCGGCCCTCGGAATTGCGGGATTGACGGCCACGCTCGGGGGCCTTCGACAAGCTCAGGCCGAGCGGTGTGGGAAGGACGGTCTTGGGTGGGAAGCGGACATTGCCTGTCAGGACAAAGTTGTGCAGTCTAACCACATGGATAGGCCGACCTCTCGTTCCAAATTGATGATCACCATCCTGATCGTGCATGCAATAGGGTTATTCACGACGGGAGTTGCTGATTCAATCCAGACAACCGCTGGGCCGAGCATTTCGGGCGGTGGCATTGGATTGTTCCTTGGCGGAATAATTTCCATTCCATGGCTGGTAGCGATCGCGATCATTGTCCATTTTTATGGCGGCTTGATCGAAAGACATCCGATAGCTTTCGCAATTATCGGACCAGTTATAGTTTCGGGTACCTACGCTTTATCGGCGGGCGTTTTTTGGCAGGAAGCAGCCATTTCGAGCGTGGTTTCAACCGTTTGCTATATTCCTTTCGCCTTTTGGCAAAGGCAGCGCCTAACCGCACTCGATTGAAATAGGTCGGCTATGGGCGAAACCCGACAATCCGTTCAAGCTCACGCGCATGACGACGCCGGCTCCTCAACCCACCCCGGCGCGGCTCTTCATCAGCGGCTGGATGCGGGTGCCGAAGTTCTCCACCCCTTCCACGAAGTCGTCGAAGGTGAGCAGTACGCCGCCGGTGCCGGGGACCTCGGCCATTTCGTCCAGCATCCGCGCCACCGTCTCGTAGCTGCCCACCAAAGTGCCCATGTTGATGTTCACCGCGCCTTCGGGGGCGGCGAGCTGGCGGACGTTGGTGTCGGTATTGACGGTGTCCTTGGCGCCCTGGTCTGCCAGCCAGGCGATGGCGTCGAGGTCGACGCCGTCGTTGTAGAGTTGCCATTTGGCCTGCGCCTCGGCGTCGGTCTCGGCGGCGATGATCATGACGAGGACGAAGACCTGCACGTCGCGCCCGGTCTCGGCGGTGAACTTCGCGAGGCGGGCATTGTTCGAGGCGAAGGCGGTGGGTGTGTTGACCCCGACGCCGAGGCAGAACGCATAGTCCGCCCACTTGGCCGAGAAGGCGAGGCCGGCATCGGAGGAGCCCGCGCAGATGATCTTCATGTCGCCGGTGGGGGTGGGGCGCACGAGGCAGTCGTCCATCTGGTAGTGCTCGCCCTTGAAGTCGGAGCGGCCGGTCTCCCACAGCTCGCGCAGGATGTGGGCGTATTCGTCGAGCACCTGATAGCGGTTGCGGAAGTGCTCGTCGCCCGGCCACAGGCCCATCTGGGTGTACTCGGGCGGCTGCCAGCCGGTGATGAGGTTGAGCCCGAAGCGGCCGTGGCTGATCGAATCGATCGTGTTGCACATCCGTGCGGCGAAGGCGGGCGGGATGATGAGCGTGGGGCAGGTGGCGAAGATCTTGATCTTCTCGGTCACGGCGGCGAGGCCGGACATCAGCGTGAAGCTCTCCAGCCCGTATTCCCAGAACTCTGACTTGCCGCCGAAGCCGCGCAGCTTGATCATCGAGAGCAGGAAGTCGAGCCCGTGCTTCTCGGCCCTGAGCGCGATCTCCTTGTTGAGATCGAAGCTGGGCAGGTACTGAGGCGAGGTCGTGCTGATCAGCCAGCCGTTGTTGTTGATGGGCACGAAGACGCCGACTTGCATGGACTAGCTCCCGAGAAAGCCGAGGACGAGGCGGTTGAAGCCCTTGGGGTCGGTGACGTTGCAGGCGTGCCCGCCCCAGCCGAACGTGGCGATGTCGGCGCCCGGGATCGGCCCGGCAAGGTCGAGCGAGGCGGCCTGCGGGACCAGGAAATCGTCGCGCGTGGCGATGACGAGCACGTCGCGCAGTTTCGCCAGCCGGTCAGGGCTCGGAGCCCAGGCGCGCAAGGCGGCGATGCGCTTTTCCATCGTTTCCGCACCCGGGAAGGCGGCGAGGTGGTGGGCGAATTCGGCCTCCAGTTCGGCGTCGTGCGCGGCGATCCAGTCGGGCGGGTAGAGGAACAGCGGCTGCGCGCGCAGGAACGGCTCCACCCCCGCCCCGCGCAGGATCGCGAGGCGCGCCTCGAAGCAGCGGCGGGTGTGGGGCGAGAGGGTGCGCCAGCCGTTGACGACGACCAGCTTATCGATCCGCTCCGACAGCAGCGAGGCCTCGATCCCGATCATCCCGCCGAGCGCGTGGCCGACGAAGTGCGCGGCCTCGATGTCGAGCGCGTCCATGAGGTCGACCACGTCCTGCGCCATCGCCTCGATCGAGGTGGTATCGGGCAGGGCGCGGTCGCTGCGGCCGGTGCCGCGCTGGTCGTAAGTGAGGACGCGGTGGTTCTCGGACAGGGCGGCGAGGTTGGGCGCCCAGTACCCACCGGCGCCGCCAAGCCCGCTCGACAGGATGAGCACGGGCGCACCCTCGGGGCCGTGGAGCGTGTAGTGGAGGCCGTTGGCGGCGGTGTCGGTCATGAGGAGCCCCGGCGGCAGGACACTGCCCGCTCAGCCAAGATGCGCCACCGAGGCGATCTCGACGAGGCACTCGGGCTTCACGAGGTCGCAGCGAATGCAGTAGCGCGCGGGTTTGTCGCCGGGGAAGTATTCGGCGTAGACCTGGTTGAAGGCGGCGTAGTCGGCCATGTCCTTGAGGAAGATGTGGTTCATGGCGACGTCGGCCATGGTGCCGCCCGCCGCCTCCACCGTGACCCTGATCGCTTCCAGCACGTGCCGGGTCTGCGCCGCCGCATCGCCGGGGTAGAGCACCAGGCCGCCCTGGCCCAGCGCCAGCATCCCCGAGACGTAGAGCGTGCTCCCCGCCTTCGCCCCGGCCGAGTAGGGCGCGATGGGCGGGGGGAACTGCGGCGGATTGATGGCTTCGAAGGGCAACGGGATACTCCCTAGGGATTGTCGGCGCGGGGAAGCTGGCTCACGGCGGTCTGGAAATCGGCGACGGTGCTGACCCAGCCGAAGAACTTCTCCACGTTGTAGACCGTGGCCTCCATGATGAAGTCGGGGCCGAGGTGGTGGGTGGCATCCTCCAGCAGGACGCCGAAGTATTCGAGGTGGAAACCGTCGCGCAGGGTGGATTCGACGCAGACGTTGGTGGCGATGCCGGTGAACACCAGCGTGCGGATGCCCCGCGCGCGCAGGACGGAATCGAGCTGCGAGTTGAAGAAGGCGGAATAGCGCGGCTTGTGGACGCGCAGGTCGCCCTCCTTGGGGGCGAGCGCATCGACCAGTTCGTAGTCCCAGCCGCCGCGGGCAAGGAACCTGCCGGAAAGTTCGGGCCGCGCGCGCATGGTCTTGAGCGCGTTGGACTTGTGCCAGTTGGGCGAGAGCGGCGTGCCGGCCTCCACATAGCCGGCGTCCCAGCCGTTCTGCAGGAACACCACCGTCATGCCCGCGCCGCGCGCGGTGTCGAGCACTTCGGCGATGCGGCCGATCACCGAGGCGGCGGGGGCGACGTCGAACCCGGCCTCGTCGACGTAGCCGCCCCTGGAGGCGTAGGCGTTCTGCATGTCGACGACGATCACGGCGGTGGTCGCCGGATCGAGCCGGATCGGCTCGGGCCGCGCGGGCAGCACGGCGCGAGGGGTGGAAGCGGCGGGGTTGGGGTCGACCACGGTCTCGTTCACCCCCGCACTATTGTGCAGGGGCGAACAGGGGTCAAGCGGGGGTGTTCAGCAGGCGCGCAGGCCGGAGGAGGTGCGCTCCCGGTGCGGCTTGACGCCGAGCAGGCGTTCGAGCGCGGCGGCGAAGCCCGCGTTGCGGCGCCGGTTGGTGGGCTGGACCTGCATCAGGTCGACGCCCCCGGTGAGCTGGATGCCGAACTCGCCGTCGCCCACCCAGCGCACTTCGGCCTGGAGGTCGCCCTGGCCGGGGAGCGCGACGTGCAGCGTCTCGCCGCGTTCGGGGAGCAGGGTGCGCGAGGCGATGCACATGCCGCCGGGCGACACGTTGCGCACGATGACGTCCTGCCCGGCGCGGCCTTCGCCGCCGATCACGGCGCGGATCAGCGTGCGCACGCGCGGCGATCGCTCCGGATGGGCCTCGGCCGCGGTGCGGGCGGGCAGGGAATGCGGCGCGCGCAGCGCGGCGGCCTGCAACCAGTCGGGATGGTCGGTGGTGAAAACGTCCTTGTCGGCCATGATGTCCGCGTCGCTCCTCGCATACGCTCCGTTTTTCGTGGAGCGCCCAATCCGCCGGGCCCCTGGGGGCGGCTGTTCGAACCGGAGCCGCCGTGGCGGGGGGAGAGATACGGCGCCACTCCGGTTCGATGTGCATTGTGCCCGCGAGGGGCTTCCACGATGGTTAACGAATCCCTTCCGTATCTTAACTATGAAATCGATTGAATTTGCGCCATTCGCGGCGCCGGGACGCGATTCGCGCCGATCCGGCTTTCCGTTGCAAAATGTGCACCTGGGTGCATCTCCCCTTGTCGCGCTGCAATAAATCCTGACATGACAGGGTGACATGCTCCGCCAGTACGAACTCGTCGAACGCGTCAAGGAATACGCACCGGAGGCCGATGAGGCCCTGCTCAACCGCGCCTATGTCTATACCGTGCAGAAACACGGCAGCCAGAAGCGCGCCAGCGGCGATCCCTATTTCAGCCATCCGGTCGAAGTCGCCGGCCTGATGACCGAGCTGAAGCTCGACCAGCAGACGATCATGACCGCGCTGCTCCACGACACGGTGGAGGATACGCTGGCGACGATCGAGGAGATCGAGAAGCTGTTCGGCCCCGAGGTCGCGCGGCTGGTGGACGGCGTCACCAAGCTCTCCAAGATCGAGGCGATGACCGAGAGCGAGCGCGCGGCGGAGAACCTGCGCAAGTTCCTCCTCGCGATGAGCGAGGACTTGCGCGTCCTCCTCGTCAAGCTGGCCGACCGCCTGCACAACATGCGCACGCTCCACTTCATCAAGAAGCCGGAGAAGCGCCAGCGCATCGCCCGCGAGACCATGGATATCTACGCGCCGCTGGCCGAGCGCGTGGGCATGTACGAATACATGCGCGAGATGCAGCTGCTGGCCTTCGAGCAGCTCGAGCCCGAAGCCTACGCCACCATCGCCGGCCGCCTGACGCAGATCCGCAGCCAGGAAGGCGGGCAGGTCGACGCCATCGCGCTCTCGATCAAGCAGGCGCTGGCCGAGGCGGGCCTCAACGTCGAGGTTTCCGGCCGCGAGAAGCATCCCTATTCGATCTGGCGCAAGATGGCCGAGCGCCACGTCACCTTCGAGCAGATCACCGACATCATGGCCTTCCGCGTCCTGACGGACTCGGTGGACGATACCTACAAGGCGCTGGGCGTGCTGCACCAGACCTGGCAGATGATCCCGGGCCGCTTCAAGGACTACATCTCGACGCCGAAGTCCAACGGCTACCAGTCGCTGCACACCGCGCTGATCTTCCAGCGCTCGATGCGCATGGAAGTGCAGATCCGCACGCACGAGATGCACCGGCTCAACGAATTCGGCCTCGCCGCGCACTGGGCCTACAAGCAGGGCGGCGTGCGGCCGGACGGGCAGGTGGGGTGGCTGCGCGACCTGATCGAGATCGTCGATGCCAGCCACGATGCCGAGGAACTGCTCGAGCATACCAAGCTGGCGATCTACCAGGACCGCATCTTCGCCTTCACCCCCAAGGGCGCGCTGTTCCAGTTGCCCAAGGGATCGACGGCGGTGGACTTCGCCTACACCGTCCACACCAAGCTGGGCAACGCGGCGGTCGGCGCCAAGATCAACGGCCGCCACGTTCCGCTGCGCACCCAGCTCGTCAACGGCGACGTGGTGGAGATCATCAAGAGTCCGACGTCCGAGCCGCAGCTTTCGTGGCTGGGCTTCGTCGTCACCGGCAAGGCGCGCGCCGCCATCCGCCGCGCCGTGCGCGCCAAGGAGCGCGCCGAAGTGGCCGAGATCGGCTCCAAGCTCTACGACGAGATTTCCGGCCGCCTGCCCCAGCGCATCGGCAAGAAGGCGCTTTCCGGCGCGATCGAGCGGCTGGGCCTGCGTGACGAGGAGGACCTGATGTTCTCCATCGGCTCGGCCCGCTTCACCGACCGGCAGGTGATGGAGGCGCTCGTCCCCGGCAGCACCGCCGAGATGCCCGAGGAGCCGGAGTGGACCAGCACCGAGCGCGCCATCTCGATCCGTGGCCTGACGCCCGGCATGGGCTTCGAGCTGGCGCAGTGCTGCCACCCCGTTCCCGGCGACCGCATCGTCGGCCTGCGCCGCCCCGATCACAAGGTGGAAGTCCACACGATCGACTGCATGACGCTCGCCAGTGACGTCGATGCCGACTGGCTCGACCTCTCGTGGGGCGAGCGCACCACCGGCGCGGTCGGCCGCCTGCGCCTCGTGCTCTACAACCGCCCGGGCACGCTGGCCGAAGTGACGCAGATCTTCGCCAGCAACCGCGCCAACGTCGCCAACCTCCAGATGGTCCAGCGCGACGAGCCTTTCGGCACCTATGAGGTTGACCTCGAGGTCGCGGACCTCGCGCACCTCACGCGGATATCGGGCGCGCTGAGGGCCAGCGAGGCCGTCGCCGACGCCGAGCGCATCTGAGGGGTGAGACAATCCTCCCTGTCGCGAAGCGACGGGGAGGGGGACCGCCAGCAAAGCTGGTGGTGGAGGGGTAAGGGAAAGGCCCCTCCGTCAGCCGCTACGCGACTGCCACCTCCCCATTGCTCCGCTACAGGGAGGACCGAAGCCGCGCCACCCCGGTGGCCATTTTCCTACATCCGCCGACACTGCTACATTCGCGCCGGTTCTTTCCCATCGTCGCCCGCGCACCCCCGATCCCGCATCAGGAATGCGCCGCCCCGCATGTCCTTCATCAACTAAAGGTCCTCCCGCCGACCCGGCCCCGGCGGCGCAGGATTAAATTTCCGTCACCGCCGGGCCTCAGAATTCCAGCGAGACCTCGACCGCATCGCCCTCGCCGATTCCCTCGGCCTTCCGCACCGAGGCCTTGACCGGCAGGATCCACCCCCCGTCGGCCTTGCTCGGGAACACCGAGGTCGCGAACAGGGTCCCGCCGATCCGCGCCTTGACCTTGAGCGAGCCGAACCCGCGCGACTGGCCCTCCAGCCGCCGCATCAGCGCGGTGCCCGAAAGCGCCTCACCCGCCTCGCCGTCGATGGTGAGGAAATGCCAGGTGCCGTTGTTGGCACCGCCGGTCCAGCGCCACAGGACGCCGGTGTGAACCAGATGCTCGCTCGTCACCGGCTCAGCGCTTCGCCTCGCGGATCGGCACCGGCACGTTGCACACGTCCACGCCCCCGGCGGGCTGGATGTAGAAGTCGTCCTTCCGGTTCGCCCGCTTGTCGGCATAGGCCGCGAAGCTGGCGCTGTCGGTGGAGAGATACTCGTACGCCGGGAGGCCCGGCACCTCGTTGCCCATCCGCACCGAGACGATCGGCGTGCGCTCCTCCGCCCTCTCGTAGAACCCCAGCGGCCCGGTCCCGCGCGGCAGTGAGGACAGGTGCTCCATCCCGGAGATGATCCGCCCGACCAGCGCGATGTTGCGATCGAGCTGGCGCGGCGCCTGCCCGATCACGGTGTACAGCTCGGCCCCGGTCCCGGTGTCGGGCGAGAGGTTCCGGCCTACCCCCACCATGCCGTAGCAGTGGACGGGCCACTTTGCGGTCTCGGAAGTGCCGATTGGCCACCCCGCCTGAAAGGTGGTCAGCGGCGCATAATGGTCCAGAGAAGAGCGCCCTTTGCCGGACAGACCGGCGGCCGCGAAGTTCGCTTCATCCGCAGAGGCCGTAAGCTCGGCCTTGTCGATCGAGGCAACATAGCCGGCCTCCGTTGTGGCTTGCAGTCCCTTGGGGAGGACCTTCGCCTTCCCCGGCGTCTCGCCGTCAGGATCGCCCCACTGCACCACGTAGTTGTCCTGAACCCGCACCACCGCGATCCCGTCGAACCAGCGCGCGGCGACGAGCTTGCGGATATTGCCCGTCCATCCTTGCGAGAAAGGCGCCGGGATCAGCTGGATCACCACCCGCCGCGCCCGCCCCCTGGCATCCGGCGCGAGGTCCATCACGACGAGGTCGGACGCTGCGATCCGCGTCCAGTCGGCCGCCGGCGCAGCCTCGACGATGTCGCTCGGCGTCCGCCCCGCAGGCGCGTCCGCCGCCGCGAGAGGAGGAGCAAGAAGGGCGGCAACGGCAAGGCCGGTCATAATTCTGCGCATGAGGGCTTCATGCCACCCTCACGCCGCTTGCGAAACCCCGCAGCCCGCGCTAGGGGCCAGCGCCTTACCAGTGCATGCGGAGCGGTGGCCGAGTGGTCGAAGGCGCTCGCCTGGAAAGTGAGTATACGCCAAAAGCGTATCGAGGGTTCGAATCCCTCCCGCTCCGCCAAGCACCTTATTCCTCCCGTTTCATTCGGTTTCAGGAATAAGGTTTAGTCCCTAAAAACAGGGATTTGTGGTTCAAGCGACCTCTTTCGATTTCATCCAATTGCGCATACAGTGTGGGAGGAAATGAGGGAGCGAATCCGTTGGCGCTATCTGCTTTACACGTCAAAAATGCAAAGCCGGGGCGTCATGCCGATGGGAAGGGCCTGTACCTCCTCGTAAGCCCTACAGGTGGAAAAAGCTGGGTGCTTCGAGTCCAGGTCGATGGGAAGCGCAAGGACTACGGGTTGGGATCGCTGGATAGTGTCACTCTTGCCGAGGCTCGCGAGAAGGCATCGGATTGGAGAAAGCTTGCGAAGGGAGGCTTGAACCCGTCCGTAGAGGCTAAGCGGGAGCGGGGAAGGCTAACGTCCTTCAAGGTCGCGGCAGAGCAATATCACGGCGAACGTGAGGATAGCTGGAAGAACGAAAAGCACCGCGATCAGTGGATCAATACGCTTCGAACTTACGCCTATCCAGTCATAGGCGAAATGAGCGTCGATAGGATCGACGCGGATCACGTTGCGCAGGCTCTTTTGACGATCTGGCAAACCAAGCCGGAAACAGCGCGAAGGGTTCGGCAGCGCATTGGCACTGTGCTGGATTATTCCAAGGCAAAGGGTTGGCGGGCGACGGAGGCGCCCATGCGGGCTGTCAGCACCCTTCTGAATGGCATTAAGCAGCCTAAGGGGAAAAACTTCCCTTCCATGCCGTATGCTGACGTACCAGCCTTCATATCGGTTCTAAGGGACGGCAGGGCCTCTCCGAGCGTGTTGGCGTTGGAATTCCTTATCCTGACGGCGGCGCGATCAGGGGAGGTTCGTGGAGCGACTTGGAAGGAAATGGACATAGCCGGTGCCCGATGGGTCGTACCAGCCGGACGAATGAAGATGGGACAGGAGCATTCGGTGCCGCTTTGTAAGCGCGCTTTGACGATATTGAACGAGGCCATGGCCCATTCGGATCAAGAGCCGGATCGTATCGTGTTTCCCGGCCTTCGACGCCAGCCGCTTTCCGATATGACGCTTTCCAAAGTGCTTCGCACAAAGGGTGGTCCGAATCATACAGTCCACGGTTTTCGGTCTTCATTCCGCGATTGGTGCGCAGAACAAGGGCATTCCAATGAATGGGCAGAAGCTGCGCTTGCCCACAGCGTGGCAAACAGGGTGGAAGCAGCATATCGACGCACAAAATTCTTTGATCAGCGCGTCGGACTCATGGATGCATGGGCAGATCACTGCCTCCATCAAAAAATTCGAACAAAACAGTAAAAACCGTTCGAAATTTAATATACCCTGCTGATGATCGCGACAACCAGTTGGTTTTAAAGGATTATTATTCAATCTTGCTTTAACAAATCCTATTTTAGCGGATTCAGGCTTATTAAAATAAAAGCAAGAAATCAGGTGGTTACAGGCTTGAAAATCTGTGTATCTGAATGCGCTCTGTTGAAACGGAGCACACGACATGTTCATTACGACTACCGATCTTGCCAGCCGCACGGGCCTCAGCAAGGTGACTATCTGGCGGTATCGAAAGCGATACCGGGACTTCCCGCAGCCTATCGAAATTGAAGGTTCTTCCGTGCTTCGTTGGGTTGCGGAAGACGTTGACGCTTGGATGCTTGGGCGTCGTCAGGGGCGTTCGCTGTGAGCGCCCGACTCTATAGCTTCCCTCGCATTCCCAAAAGCGATGCATGGGTAATGCAAATCTTCGAGCGGGAAGCCCTTAGCGAGCCCGAAGGCCTTGTGTTCCGAAAGGCAACCAGCGTCGAGCGGTGCGCTAGCGAAGCATTGCTCCTGCATCATGCAACGAAGCGAGGCTTTGCTGTAACTCGTATGGGCACCCACTACCTCATTCATCGGCCCGGTATCATGCCTGAACGGTGCCATCCTTCGGTGTGAATGATCGATTCTGCGTTCGAAATCGCTCTCGTTGAGGCTTTTCGACCTGCCCTTTAGCACCAGAAACCAATCGATATCGCGGGCCTTAAAGTATCCACAATATTAAGAGGTTAAGTAATATGAATAAATTTAAGCGATCATTAAATGTGATTCGTCGTAAATCCATAAACAAATCTAAATTTAGATCAACTTCGGTGAAAAATAATGGCAAATTCGATGCACAATCAGAAGATCATTCTTTCTGATGAAAACCCCTTTATCAATTCAATCGAGCTAACGCTCAGGTACAAGGCGGTATCCTCTGCTGGAACGCGCGCTGTCAGTCGGATAGCAGAGCACATCAAGGGCAATCGACGCCGCCCCCTTTCCAACCATCTTCGCATCCTAGAGGCCTTTATTGGCGACTTCCTGCGGGCTGCATCGTTCGATCCCCCGCGCACCTGTTATCGCGTGATGAGTGCCGGTTCGTTCACTGGATGGGTCGTTGGGTACCCAGCCTTCAAGGCTGTTTGTGATAACCTCAGACGGAGCCGTTACATCAGGATCGTAAGGGGGCAATGGGGCTCCAAGGATGTCCAAGGCGTCGCCTCTCGCTTTCCTCCTACCCCGAAGCTGTTGAACGAACTTTCTGCGGCTGGAATCACCCCTGCCAACCACGCTGACCACTTCCGCGCGGATCTGGCCATGCCCTTGGTTTTCGATGCCGTCCGCGTCCGGGAAGGATCGATATGGCGTAGCCGTCGGAAGATCATCGGCAACCGGATGAAAATCGATCGGAATGATCCGACTGTTGTGAAGCTAAGGGCCGAGGTTACCGCCATCAACAGCTTCCTTGAAGGGCAGACGTTTGAAGGTATGACATTTGAAGGCCTCTACCGTGGCTTCAATATGGGCGATTCCAAAGAATTCCAATGGAACAAGGGTGGTCGCCTGTATGCTGTCGGTGGAAGCTACCAGTCCATGCCCCGGAAGGAACGCCCTGCCATAAGGATAAATGGCGAACACATTGTCGAGGTGGATATCGGTGCCAGCCACCTGTCTATCATCCATGGGCTTGAAGGGCTTCCTCTGCCCGGCAATGGCGATCCGTATGACACCGGAGAGCTAAACCGGGATGGGGTAAAGCGCTTTGTCACCATGGCATTGGGCAAGGGCAAGATACCCAGCCGCTAGCCCACGGATTCCATCGAGGATTACCGGGAAGACTTCGATGATGAACCTGATCCGGGAATGACAGGGGATTTGGAGGTTGATTATCCCTTCAATACCGTTCGGGAGGTAGTTCTTCGGTATATTCCGCTTCTCAGCCGCCTTGAGGAACTGCCTTATGATTGGGCGGACCTGCAATATATAGAAAGCAAAGTCCTTATATCCGCTATGAATGAGCTTATGAAGAAGGGTATAGTCACCCTACCCCTTCATGACTCCCTTATATGCAGCGGAAGTGACTCACTAGATGTCTCTAAAGGTATTCTGAAAGCTTTTAGAGATATAGTAGATATAGATTGTATAATTAAAGTGAAGTAACCGCCTCACTTTACCATACGGGTAATGTTTTTAAGGGCGGCCCTACATCAACTACGTTGCGGCACTTGGCGGGTAAACTCCGCAAGCCCTATACAGGCCCGTACAGCGCTGTCTAAACCAACAAGGTGGGCGAGGTGGTCTAAACTTCCATATGAGCGCTGTACGGGGCTATAAGGGGCAAATAGGGTATATTCCAGATGGTTGGTCAGGCCGGCTTCGCGTCCCGCCCGTCAGCAAAGCGTTGCAATCATCACAGAAGGGAAATTTGGGGTTCCGTCTTTGAAGGCATAGGGATGGGAGAGGGCCGTTTTTTCTAAGACTTCGTCCTTTCCCGCCCCATCATTAGAACGTCTCGGTGACCTCTACCCGATCGCCGGTGATCGTGTAGATAATTACCCCATCGGCTGGATCAGGCCTCCAACTGCCAAGATAGCCAAGTGATGTGCGCGACACTCGCTGTCGCCGCGTTCATTGGGCCCGCTTATCGGCAGCGAGTTGCTTCCGCACGGCAGCGTCGAACGCTTCTTGTCCCTTTTCGCCTTTGGAACACACTCCCAAACTCCGCAGGTAATTATCAACACTGTCGTTGTGTTTCTTATAATCCTCCGGAGTTATATCTAGAATGCTTATGGGCTCTGGCTCTTCTGCGCCTGATTTCGTTACGGGATCATAATAGAATTTATGGTATCCCACATATCCGCCAAATCTATTTTTTCCGTTTACCTCTCCAGTTAGGCAACGTCCATGAGGTTTCATGTTCCTGAACTGGGCGGCATCAGGATCAATGAAGTCCTTCGTTATATATCGCTTAGTCTCCTCGGTTAGCGGACTGCCGCCAGAACAGCCCGCGCCGAGGAGGGGTACGATCAGGCCAACAGCGATCACCGCTTTACTCCAAGTGCTTGTCATACGTGCCCCCGTGCAATCGGCCTTGGTCTTACATGATTTTCGGGTAAGATCGATAGTGGTCGAAAGACTGCGCCATGGAAATCCGGGCGCATGGAAAAGGGTTTGGCGATGAGCGGTATAAGGCGCTTGTCACAGCCCTTTTGGATGCTCGGAAGGCGGCAAGGCTGACACAGGCAGAACTCGCACGGGCACTCGGTCGTCGTCAGCAGTTCGTGTCATTGTACGAAACCGGTGAGCGACGGTTGGACGTAGTCGAGTTCTGTGATGTGGCCCGCCAATTAGGCCTCGATCCAGCCGGGTTGATAGCTGCCTTGTAACGTAAGCACGGCGCCAAGCCTTGCTTATTGTTCCTAATTTGTTCCATGATTGCCGCATGGCAGAATCGGCATCACCCGGCGAGTCCCACCTTGTTGCGGTCCTTGACGCAGGGTGGCCTGGAACCAGATCACATCGCGCAGGGCTTGTCGCGATGTAGGGATCGCAGACCGGAATTAACTTTCCCAACCTCTTTGATTGCGCCCTGCTTCCAAATGTTGCCCATCAACCCCATAGTCGATTGATCTGCATGGGGGTTTTATGGATATTCGTGAGCTTGAGAAGCTGGGCGTTTGGTATGCGGCGCATTTTGATCGCTTCGCTCCTCTTTATCAGGGTGTAATCAGCCCGATTCAACACAATGCCACCCAGCCCCAGAAGCTTGCGGTTGAAGAACCACTAAACGATTTGATTAAGTATCTAAGGCGGATGGATTTCGAGTCGCTGTCAATTGAACAAATAAAACTCTTAGATAAGCTCGGCGTCAGTACATACTTAGGCCACGAAGGCGCCCATGTTGTTGATTCTATTGTCCGGACCGGTAATTACGACCCCAACACGGCATCCACGCAGCTTAATGAAGCCTATGGCAAGCTGAGCAACGCGCGGACCTATCTGGACAGCTTCCTCCAAAGTTTAAATAATTTGGAACTCCGCGATCAAGAAGATGGCAGCGATTTTATTACGATCCGCGTCAGCTTCCAAAATGAGGCCTCGATCACAAACGTTAGTCAGTGGAAGAGAAGCTCGGCAGACTGGTATGACATCATCCGTGGTATTGCGATGATCAACAGTGAGGCCCCTGAGGCAACGAAGGTGATCGGTGCCACTAAAGGCTCTATCATCCTGATCCTCGCTGCGACAGCGGGTGTTACGGCCCTTCTTGCAAAGATCGCGAAGGACATCACCACGACGGCTAAGGATATACTTGAGGTTGAAAACTCACGCGAAGACCTCAAGCAGAAAAAAATGCTCACGAAGGTCATGGCGGACGAGCTTGATCGCTTAGCAAAAGAGAAGAAGGAAAACACCGTTGCGGAAATCGTCGGGGAGTTCAAACATTTAGTTGCGGGCGGCGCTGGCGACAAACTCGCTGCCCTGACAAAGAGTGTGGAGAAGCTGCTGGCCTTTAACGAAAAAGGCGGAACGGTGGATTTCGTGATGCCAGAAAATTTCGACGAGGATGAAGATGAGGTTCAAGCCGCTGCGCCATTAGGCCTAGCTGCTGCAAAAAAAGCCATTCAAGATTATCAGGAGGTCCGCGAGCAGGTAAAACTGTTGTCATATCACGAGCCCGCCAATGATGAGTGAAGATTAAGCAAGTCAGCTCAAGGGCCGATCGTTCACGCTACCTCAATCGCGAGATCTGCCTTTAAAGCCCGATAAACACTCGCACGGCCTATCCCGAGGCGTTTAGCGATTTCGGAGGGGCCAACGCCTTCGGCGCGCAGCAACCTAACTGCATCCCCTTCAACCGATGGTTTACGGCCCTTATAGACACCTTTCGCTTTGGCTTTCTCAATCCCTTCTCGCTGGCGTTCCTTGCGGATGTCTGTTTCGAAGGCAGCAACAGCCCCCAGGATCGCTAATACCAGCTTTCCCATCCCGCTATCGGTATCTACGCCTGCTTGCTGTAGGCAGCGGAACTTGACGCCCTTGGCGCTTATCCGTTCAATAATGTTGTGAAGATCAACCGATGATCGCGCAAGGCGATCAAGCCGGGTGACCATAAGCGTGTCGCCATCGCGAACGAAGTCCAGCGCATCAGCGAGGGCATCCCTTCCTTCGGCGCTGGTGCCGCTCTTCTTCTCTTGAAAGATTTTGTCGCATCCAGCCGCTCGCAATGCGTCCAACTGAACCTCTAGCGATTGCCCTGCGCTGCTAACCCGAGCGTAACCTACCAACATAGAGTGAGCCGTCTCAATAGCCTCTAGAGCCTTAGTCTATGGCGTATCATAAATCGATTCGCAACCCTATTGAGACAATTCATCGCGTCTCATCGTTTGTATCGATGGGGTATGCTCTATTGGCGTTGCCAACTTGTGCTTCCATTGGAGAGGGGTAGCGATACAATGCGGTAGCTCTGGGGGATTCAGCTTGTCGAATATCAAAAAAGATGCGGTGACCGTTTCATTTCACTACTTTGATCGGGCAGAAGTGATTGACGGCGAAACCACCAGCAAAGGGTTTGAGGTTGCCGAATTTGACGCTCTGGCGTCGGACCTGATAGCTTTGGCCCCCTTAGACTTGAAAGATGAGCGGGTTCAAGCCGATGTTCGTCGGAAGGTTGCGGTTCCCGTTGAGAATGTGGAACTAGTGAACTCTAGGACTTTATTTGGTGTTTATCGCGCAGCCTATTGGGGGCATGCATATGAAAATACCGCCGTGGGGAAAGTCCCAGCAGACAGCATAAATCTGCGCAAATTCTATTTTATCCTCTACTTAGCAAAGGATGGTAGACTCTACCTTGGAGTCCAATATCTTGGGCACTACGGAAGCTACGAAGGGATCAAGAATTCGATCCTTAGTCATCTGCTCAACAATCGAAACATTGTGGCGCACACATTCCGGCAGGATTCCGCAATGTTTGAAGATGTGGAGCCCAATCAGGTCAACGTCACTGTGGCCCGTAAGGGCGATGATATTGCTACGGGCTCTTCCTTCGGAAAGGCGGCACTTGTCACGTTCAAGAAGGCGGGCCGGAAGGACACTGAGTTTGCAGATGAAGTGAAGCGCCGCCTGATCCCTGTGATGGGAACCAACATGTCGAAGGTTCAGAAAGCTGCATCGGCGATGGTTAGGGATAGTGGTCTGATGGACGTGGCAGACGATGACATTGCGGACTGCACCGTAATCGGTCGGATCGACGGCAAGCAGAAAACGGTCTACATGATGGGGCAGGGCCTCTTCGCAACGCAGTTCAATATCGCGACGACCTACGACGAGGATGGCATTCCGCACGCGGCTCCCACGCGCCAGAAGATGCTTGAGACGCTGGAAAAGAGGGTCATCGCTGTTATAGCTGATGTATAACGCTTTCGACATAGTCAAAAAGAACGCGGCGACGTTCTATAACTTCCGAACCGGAAAGTCGGTATCGGTGGCTTATAGGTATGTCTTGCTTGCCGTATTGGCGGCGTTTGGTGTTTCTTTCTTTAAGGCGGTAAGCGTAGAGCTATATTCTTCTTTCATTTCTGCTCAATCCATACTTGTTGGATTTAGCTTCAATGTGATGGTCTATCTGGCGTCTACTGACGCGCTTAGGGCTGATGATCCTTCGGTTCTGGAAGACGTAGCAAAGGTGAAAAAGCTAAACAGGCTTGCAGAAGAAATTCATACAAACCTAAGCTATTTCAATCTTGTAGCTCTTCTAAGCATTTTTGTGTCGCTCTTGCTAACCCTGAGTAAGGCCTACGATGCTGACACTGCTGTTCTCGCCTCTTGGGTAGGTGAAGGCTATAGGCTGCTGGTGAGCAAGGCGGCGGGCGTGATCGTAACCGTCATCAAGTCTTCTTTGATCTGGTTGGCATATGCGACGCTGCTGGAATCATTGGCGACGTTCGTGCGAGTGACAAAGCGAGTCACCTATTTTTTCGCGGAAAAGCGCAAGCTCGGGCAGAGCTTAGGCTGATTGCATTCGTCGCGGAAGGGATGGGAAAGTGAGGGAGTGAATGTGGGTTCTCACCGCAAGCGGCCCATAAAAACATCAACTAATCAATAATTTAGATAGATTAGCTGCATCCCTCCCGCTCCGCCAACTGCCTCACCGTGAAAATCCCGCGTCGTTCGAACGACGCGGGGCGTGGATCAGCCCACCAGTCGCTGCGTGCGGCGGTAGAGCAGTGCCGTCAGCGCCAGGAACAGCACGGTGCCGGCCACCAGCGCGGCGCCCGCGAAGCCTTCTCCCACCAGCGCCAGCGGGGAGTCGCTGCCCGATGTGGCGACGACGCCGGCAAAGGTCACGCCCCACAGGCTTTCGCCGACTATGAGGCCGGTGGCGGTGAGAACGCCCATGCGGCGGGCGAACTCCGGGTCTGCTCGGCGATCGGCCCAGGCCTCGTAGAAGTGCCCGATCACCGAGCCTATGACGACGGGCAGGATCGCGGCCATCGGCAGGTAGATGCCGATGCCGACGCCGAGCGGGGGCAGGCGCAGTTTGCCCATGGCTCCCAGCACTTCGTCGAGCGCGACGAAGACCACGCCGGCCGCCGCACCCCAGCCGATCATCGCCCAGTTGAGATCGCCGCCCAGCACGCCCTTGGCCAGTGCCGAGATCAGCGCGGCCTGCGGGGCGGGCAGCGCGTTCGGGCCCGCGCCCGGCGCTCCCGCGAAGCCGAAGGCGGTGTTCAGCAGGTCAAGCACCGGGGGGATCACCAGCGATCCGAAGATGACGCCGATCACCAGCGCAACCTGTTGCTTCCATGGCGTCGCGCCCACGAGTTGGCCGGTCTTGAGGTCCTGCAGGTTGTCGTTCGAGATCGTCGCCACGCCGAACACGACGCCGGTGACGATGAGCGCGTAGGCGACCAGCGCCTCGGTCGTGTCGGCGCCCTGATCGCGTCCGAACAGGCCGACCAGCATGAGCGAGGCGGCGACGACCGACAGGATGCCGATGCCCGAGACCGGCGAGTTCGAGGCGCCGATGAGGCCGGCCATGTAGCCGCAGACGGCCGCGATGAGCAGGCCGAAGACGACCACGAAAACCACCGCGCCCGCGATCAACACCACTTCGCTGCCCGCCAGCGGACCGCCCGCGACGACGCTCCAGAGCAGGATCGCGATCGGCACCAGCATCGCCAGCGAGCCCAGGAACACGCCCGAGATCGGCAGGTCCTGCTCTTCGAGCGCCAGCGCCTCGCCCGAATGGCGGGCGCGGCTGGCGGCCATGGCTGAGCGCACGCCGCCGATCACCGGTCCCGCGATGCGCAGCAGCGTCCAAACGGCGGCGACGCCGATCACGCCCGCTCCGAAGAAGCGCACCTGCGAGGAGAAGACGCTCCCCGCCCATGCCGCGACGTCGCCCGCCTGTGGGGCCTGCGCGGTCAGGATCGGCAGCAGCACCCACCAGCCGACGGCAAGGCCGAGGAACATCGCCATGCCCACCGAGAGGCCGACGAGGTGCCCGACGCCGAGCAGCGCGAACGACAGGCCGCCCGAAATCCCGGTCGCGCCCGGGCCGGTGCGGAACCATACTGCCGCTTCGCCCGCGACGAGGCGCGTCTGCGTGAGGATGGCGAAGCCGGCCGAGGCCAGCGCGTTCCATACCAGCACCGAAAGGCCCTTGGCGCTTTCCTCCGCCCCCTCGCGCGACCCCGAGCCGACGCGCAGCACTTCGGCGGCGGCGTGGCCTTCGGGGTAGGGGAGCGGCGTATCGACCACCAGCGCGCGGCGCAGCGGCACTGAGAACAGCACGCCGAGCACGCCGCCGGTGCCCGTGATCGCGGCGGTGGTCCAGTAGGGGAAGCCCTGCCACCAGCCGATCATGACGAGGCCCGGCAGCACGAAGATGATCGCCGCCAGCGTCCCCGCCGCGCTCGCCACGGTCTGGACGATGTTGTTCTCCCAGATCGTCGAGTCCCTGAACCCGCGCAGGATCGCCATCGAGATCACCGCCGCCGGGATCGAGGTCGCGAACGTCAGGCCGACCTTGAGGCCGAGGTAGACGTTGGCGGCGGTGAACAGCAGCGTGATCGCACCGCCGAGCGCGATGCCTCGGAGCGTGAGTTCCTTCGCGGAGCCCGCGCCCGTCCGTACCGTCTCGCTTGCCATCGTAGTCCCGTCTGCCCGAAGTGTGGTCGGCCCTCTTGCCACGCAGGTCGCGCGCGCGACAGAGCAAATCGCGACGGGACCCGATCCTCCCTGTCGCGCAGCGATGGGGAGGGGGACCGCCGGCGAAGCTGCGGGTGGAGGGGTGGTGCGGAACAAGAATACCCCTCCGTCACCGACTTCGTCGGCGCCACCTCCCCATTGGCTACGTCAACAGGGGGGATTGTGCCGAAATCCCCCGATCTTTCATGCCGCCGTCACATCGCGCGCCGAAAAGAGCCGACCATGGACAAAACGACGCGGACTGTGGCCGGGCGGGAACCGGCCGGCGGGGTGCATATCGGATCGCCGCTGCGGGTCATCGTGCTCGCGGGTCGCGACGCGCGCGAGGCGGATCCGCTCGCCCGGGCGTTCGGCATGTCGCATCGCTGCCTGGTGCCGGTGGCCGGGCGCCCGCTGGTGGCGCATGTGCTGCAGATCGCGGCGCTCCACCCCGCCGTCGAGAGTCTTGCCGTCTCGGTCGAGCGGGAAGCGTTCGACGGCCTGTTCGACGTGCTCTCGCAGCTTCCGGGGCGCGGCATCGTCAAGCTGGTGGAAGCCCGCGCGAACATCGTCGACAGCGTGATGGCGGCGGCGGAGGGCTGGGAGGGACCCCTGCTCGTCACCACGGCAGACCACGCGCTGCTGACGCCCGCCTCGATCGACGCGATGATCGCGGCGCTGGCTTCCGGCGGCACCGAGATCGCCGTCGCCATGGCGCCGCGCGATGCGGCGCTCGGCGTCAACCCTGACCGCGCGCTGCGGTTCCACGAGTTCGCCGACGACGCCTACGCCAGTTGCAACCTCTATGCGCTGGCCGGCCCGGAGGCCCTGCGCGCGGCCGAGGTTTTCCGCGGCGGCGGCCGGTTCGCGGGCAATGCATGGCGAGTGCTGCGCGCCTTCGGGCTCGTCAGTCTCGTCCTGTTGCGGCTGCGCGCGGTGAGCCTGGCCGAGGCCATGACCCGCGTTTCACAGCGACTGGCGCTGCGTATCGTGCCGGTCGTGCTGGCGGACGGGTCGCAGGCGATCGACGTCGACGACGAGCGCAGCCACGCCGTCGTCGAGGGCATCCTGGCCGAGCGCAGCGCGCCCGTCCCGGCGCTTTCCGCCAAGGCCCGGACCGCCGGCAGCCTCTAGCCAGGTCAGCCGAAAGACCCTCGATCCATTTTTGTGATTATATGTCTACCAATTGGATTGAGAATGGCTCATGGTTTGCGGTGCCGTCCCTCCTTCTGGCGAAAAGTCCCGCGATGCCCGTCAATGTCCCGACCAACCTCCTGCGCAGCTTCGTGGCGATCGTCGACACCGGCTCGATGCTCCACGCGGCCGATCGCGTGTTCGTCAGCCAGTCCGCGCTGAGCCTCCAGATCAAGCGCCTGGAAGACCTGCTGCAACAATCGCTGTTCCACCGCGAAGGCAGACGGCTGGCGCTGACCCCTCATGGCGAACTGATGCTCGACTACGCGCGCAAGGTGCTCGACCTGCATGACGAGGCGGTGGCGGCGGTGACCAACGGGCAGTTCGCCGGTCCCGCGCGGATCGGCATGGTGCAGGATTTCGCCGAGATGCTGCTGACCGGGCTGCTTGCCCAGTTCGCCGAACTGCACCCCGATGCCGAACTCTACCTGCGCGTCGCGGGGACGGCGGACCTCGTCGACCTGCTCGAGCGCCGCCAGCTCGACATCGTGCTGGGATATGCTGCGGCGAACGATCCCGGCGCGGTGACGACGGCGCCGATGCTCTGGTTCGGGAGCGAGGATCTCGCCCGGCTGGATACCGTGCCGCTGGCCGTGCTGCAGACGCCGTGCCGCTTCCGCGAGGCCGCCATCCGCGCGCTCGACGAGGCCGGTCGCCCCTATCGCATTACGGTCGAGACGCCGGACCTTGCGGCGTTGCGCGCTGCGGTGCGCGCAGGGCTGGGGCTGACCTGCCGCACGGGGATGTTCCTGCGCGACGTGCCGATCATGCAAGCCGGGCTGCCGGACCTGCCGCACGTATCGAGCATGCTCCACACCGCGCCCGGCCTTGATGGCCCGACCAGCCAGCTGGCGACGCTTGCCCGCGAGGTGGTGGCAGGGCTGGTCGTCGATCCCGTGCGCGAGCCGATCCGCGTGGCCGGTTGACGCGCCGCGCGCAGCGCCGGTTCAGAGGCCCTCGCCGCCGACCCAGTGGGCATCGGCAAGGAACCGCGCGAGGCCCCATACCTGGCGCCGGATGTCCGGCACGGCGATCGTCTCCCATGCTTCGCCCCGGGTGATCGGGCCCGCTGCCAGCAGGCGGCCCTGCACGGCGCCGCCAGCATTCCGCACCCGGCCGAGATGGTCCACGTCGAGACCGAGCGCATGGGTGTCGCTGCGGATCAGGCCCTTTGCCAGCAGGTCCTGCACGATCGCGGCATCGATGCGCGCGAGGTCGCAGTCGGGACCGGCGCAGTTGTAGACGCGGTCGACCTCGACCCGCTCCATGCCGTCCTGCCCGCGCGGACGGTAGGACACCAAGGCGCGCGCTCCCAAGGTTTCGGCGCTGCGCAGCCTGCCAGCCACGTAGCGCAGCCGCCCGCTCGCCTCCAGATCGCCCAGGCGCTCCGCCACGGTGGGGGCGAGGCGGTGGCGGTGGATATCCCAGTAGGGCCTCAGGTGGCGCAGGAAGCTGGCCTGCGCGCTGGCGGGATGACGGCGCCAGATGTTCTGCGTATGCGGACGAAGCGCATCGACGGCGGCGCGCCAGCCCACTTCGCGTGCCCGCTGCCGCACCTCGCGCACCAGCTGCGAACCGCGCTTGTCGGGGTCGGAGACGGGGGTGACCACCGGCCCGCTCCCGGCGTGGCTCAAAGGTCGCAGGCCACGCCGCGACAGTACCGTGATCCGCCCGCCGAAGCCCGAACTCTCGAGTGAAAGCACGACGTCCGCCGCGGTCAGCCCGCTGCCGACGACGAGGACGTGGTCGAGCCCGGCTAGCCCCTCCACCGCCGCAGCGTCCCACGGATCGGGGCGATAAAGCGCGGGCGGCAACGCCTGCAGCATGGGATGCGGAACCGGCGGAAAATTACCGAGCGCCAGCACCACCGAGCGGCACTCCACCACGTCCCCGTCGGCCAGATGCACGCGGGGCGCGTCCTTGCCGAAGTCGACCGAGAGTGCCTCGGCATTGACGACCTGCGCGTTGTTGCCCGCCTTGCCGAGCGCCTCCACCAGCAGATCCCGCAAATATACGCCGTAGGTCAGGCGAGGCACGAAGCGGTTGGCCTCTTCCGTGTCCGAGAACGCCATCCAGCGCAGGAAATGACCGGGGTCGTCGGGGAAGGCGCTCATGTTCGAGGCCCGCACGTTGAGCAGGTGCTCGGGCCGCCGGGTGCCGAAGGCGACCCCCTTGGCGAGCTGCGCCGAACTCTTCTCGATCAGCGTGACCTTCACCCCGTATCGCAGGAGGTTGATGGCCAGGAGCGTCCCGCTGAAACCGCCTCCGATGATCGCGATCGGCAGGTCCTGTGTGGCGGTGCGGCTGGTCATGAAGGCTGGGGTCCTGGAGAATGAGCCCCGTGGCTACCAGTAAACATCTGCGGGACCTTATTGGTTATGCTCATAAGCTGCCGGATCGGTCGCGGCGTGCGGCCACAATGGACTGCTATTGACTCGCAATAACGCACATATATAGGCGTTCGCAGGGGTCATCGGGGGGATCATGTGCGCCTGAACGTCATCATGGCTTGGCCTTCCCGCACACTGGCGGGCCCCGCCGCCCCCGAACCGGCGGCGTGAGCGCCATGACCGATACGATTGCCATGATCCTCATCCTCGCAGGCGGACTTGCGGGAACCGTCGCGCTGCGCCGCGCCTGGCAGGCGAAGGCGGCGGACAAGCCGCGCTGGCGAGCACTGGGCTGGGCGGCGATCGGCGGCTCCATGGCCTGGCCGGCGTGGGTTCTGGGCCCCGCGCGCGGACCGTTCATCGCTGCGAGCCTCGTCCCGGTGGCGGCACTCGTCGTCGTCGGCGCGGGCGCGCAGGTGCGTGCGGCAAGGGCAGGGCGTGCGGCCAACGGCAGCCTCGCGCCCGAGCCGGTGGAGCGGTCGACCACGCGCTGGCGGACAACCCTGCGCTGGCTGCTCGCCGGGCCGATCGGCATGATCGCGGCGATGGCGGTGGGCATCTGCTATGCGGTGTGGATACCGGGCGCGCCGCAGACCCGCCTGCTGATCGGCGCGTTGATCGTTCCCGTCGTCTGGGGCGGGGCGATGGCCTGGACGCTGGCCGATGCCCGCATCCTGCGCGCGACGGCGGTGCTCGTCGGGACCGCGCTGGCGGGCTTCGCCATCTCCATCCTCAAGGGCTTCGCATGACCACGCCTTCGCAGCCCACGGTTCTCGAACGTGCGTCGGCGAAGCGGAAAAAGCCGCTGCTGGCGCGCGTCCCGGCCGACTTCGTGCGCGCCGTGCTCAAGGGACACAGCGCGCTCGGCCTTGCCTTCGCCGCCGCGATCTACCTCGTCTGCCTGTCGGGCAGCCTCGCGGTCTTCGCGCACGAGTTCCAGCGCTGGGAACTGGCCGGCCTGCCGCGTGTCGAGGTGCTGTCGGCCGAAGCGGCGCAGCGCGCGCTGGCTGAAGCGGTGCGCCGGGGCGGCGCCGGGGTCGAGCATGTCTACATCACGCCGCCAAGCGCCGACCTGCCGCAGGCCACCGTCCACGTGGAAGGCACCGCCGGAAAGGAAAGCACCTGGCTGGCGGATGCCGAGGGCCGGATCGCCGCTCGTGCCGACATGCCCTGGACCGAGTTCATCACCCGGCTGCACATCCATCTCCATCTTCCGCAGGTCTGGGGCATGTTCCTCGTCGGGCTCACGGGCGTGGCGCTCCTGTCCTCGCTGATCTCGGGGATCCTCGCCCATCCGCGCATCCTGCGCGATGCCTTCCATCTGCGGCTGGGCGGCGCCCGGCGGCTGCAGGAGGCGGACCTGCACAACCGCATCGGCGTGTGGGCGCTGCCGTTTCACGTGCTCGTCTCGCTGTCGGGCGCGGTGCTGGGTCTGACGACGCTGATCGTCGGCGTGCTGGGGATGGCGCTGTTCCAGGGGGACACCGCCAAGGTCTATGCCCTGTTCATCGCGCAGGAACCCAGGGAGGACCCGCGTCCCGCACCGGTGATCGACCTCAGGCCTATGTTCGCGCAAGTCGAGCGGCTCGCGCCGGGAGGGCAGGTGTCCCTCGTCATGCTCGAGCATCCGACCGAGATGGGCGCCGCCGCGCTGTTCTACGTCGATCGGGGCGGCCGCCGCCTGGCCGACCGGGATTCCTTCGCCTTCGAGCGCGGGGGGCGGCTCTACCACGAAAAGCGAGCGGCCGACGCCAACCTCGGCGAAAGTATCCTCGGGTCCATCGGCAAGCTGCATTTCGGGTGGTTCGGCGGCTATCTGGTGAAGATCGCCTATGCCCTGCTCGGCCTCGGCCTCACCTATCTCGCGGCGGGCGGGGTGACGATCTGGCTTGCCCGTCGGCGCGACAAGCGCAATCCCGCGCCGGGGCTCGAACGACTCTGGGCGGCGACCCTGTGGGGCCAGCCCGCCGCGCTCGCGGGGGCGGCACTGACGGCGCTGCTCGCGCCAAGTGCGGGCACCATGGTCCCGCTGGCGACATGGGGCGCAGTCACGCTGGTCGGGCTGGCGAGCGCGGTGCGTCTTTCGGTGTTTGCGATTCGCAGGATTGGGCGCGTCTTTACCGGCGCGCTGCTGCTGGCGACCGCGACCATCCATGCGGGAACGATCGGCGGCACGGACCCGGTGGCCTGGACCATCGATGGAGTGCTCGTCCTGTCGGGGGCGGCGCTGCTGTTCGCCCGCAGGCGATCCCGCCCGGCCCCCTGAGGGAATCCGGGCGGGCGCGCCCGCTCAGGCCGCGGCGAGCGAGGCGTTGTCGATCACGAAGCGATAGCGCACGTCGCTGCGCACCATGCGGTCGTAGGCCTCGTCGATCTGCTGCATCGCGATCATCTCCACGTCCGAGACGATCCCGTGTTCGGCGCAGAAGTCGAGCATCTCCTGGGTTTCGGCGATGCCGCCGATCAGCGACCCGGCGATCGTCTTGCGGCCGAAGATGAGGCCGCCGACATTGGGCGTCGGGTGCGGCTGGTCCGGCACGCCGAGCAGCACCAGCGTGCCGTCGCGGTGCAGCAGGCTGACGTAAGTGTCGAGATCGTGGCTGGCGGCCACGGTGTCGATGATGAGGTCGAAGCTGCCCGCGTGGGCGGCGAGTTCCTCGGGCTCGCGCGAGACGACGGCCTCGTCCGCCCCCAGCGCCAGCGCGTCCTGACGCTTGGCCGGAGTGGAGGTGAAGGCCACGACGTGCGCGCCCATGGCATGGGCGATCTTGATCGCCATGTGGCCGAGCCCGCCGATCCCGACGACGCCGACCTTCTTGCCCGGCCCCGCGTTCCAGTGGCGCAGCGGCGAATAAGTCGTGATCCCGGCGCAGAGCAGGGGGGCGACGGCGGCAAGCTGCTCCTTGGGATGGCGGATTTCGAGGACGAAGTGCTGGTCCACCGTGATCGCCTGCGAATAGCCGCCCAGCGTGTGGCCCGGCGTGTCCGGCGTCGGTGCGTTGTAGGTGCCGGTCCAGCCGTTGGTGCAGTAGTTCTCTAGGTCTTCCTTGCAGGAATCGCAGTGGCCGCAACTGTCGACGAGGCAGCCGACGCCGACGGTGTCGCCGGTCTGGAACCGGGTCACGTCGCTGCCGACGCGGCTGACGGTGCCGACGATCTCATGGCCCGGGACGCAGGGATAGAGCGTGCCGCCCCACTCGGCGCGGGCGGTGTGCAGGTCGGAATGGCAGACGCCGCAATAGGCGATCTGGATCTCGACGTCGCGTGGGCCGGGCTCGCGGCGCTCGATCTGCATGGGTTCGAGCGGGCGGTCACCGGCGTGGGTGCCGTAGGCTTTGACTTGCATGGATGATCCTTGGGTATGGTGTGGATGCGAGTGGGTTCAGCGGCCGACACGCGCGGCGAATTCCGCCGGGTAGCGCGCGCCCTGCACCTCGATGGCGGCAAGCGCGGCGGCGATTTCGGAAAGCTCCGCGGTGCCGAGGTCGATCGTCGCGGCGCCGAGATTCTCGTGCAGCCGGTGCAGCTTGGTGGTTCCCGGAATGGGCACGATCCACGGCTTCTGCGCCAGCAGCCAGGCGATGGCGATCTGCGCGGGCGTGGCATTGTGCGTCGCGGCAAGGTCCTTGAGCCGCTCGACGAGCGCTTCGTTGAGCTTGCGGTTCTCCTCCTCGAAGCGCGGGACGATGTTGCGGAAGTCGCCCTCGGCGAAGCGCGTCTGCGTGGTGATGGCGCCGGTCAGGAAACCCTTGCCGAGCGGGCTGAACGGCACGAAGCCGATGCCCAGTTCCTCGCACAGGGGAAGGATTTCCTTCTCCGGTTCACGCCACCACAGCGAATACTCGCTCTGCAGCGCGGCGACGGGGAGGACGGCATGGGCACGGCGCAGCGATTCGACGCCCGCTTCCGACATGCCGAAGTGCTTGACCTTGCCCTCGGCCACGAGGTCGCGGACCGTCCCCGCGACATCCTCGATCGGCACCTCGGGATCGACGCGGTGCTGGTAGAACAGGTCGATCCGGTCGGTGCCGAGGCGCAGGAGTGATTCCTCGGCGACCTGCCGGATGCGCTCGGGACGGCTGTCGACGCCGTCGCCCGGGCGGCCGTTGGCGAAGCCGAACTTGGTGGCGATTACCACCTCGTCGCGGATCGGCGCCAGCGCCTTGCCCACCAACTCTTCGTTCGCTCCGGGGCCATAGGCTTCGGCGGTGTCGAAGAAGGTCAGGCCCTGATCGTGGGCGGCGCGGATGAGCGCTACTCCGTCATCCTCGGACACCGCCGGACCATAGCCGAAGCTGAGGCCCATGCAGCCCAGTCCGATCGCCGAGACCTCCAGCCCACCGCTGCCCAATGTGCGCTTCTTCATCTGCACCTCCATCGTTGCGACCGCGACCCACCAGGGCCACGTAAATGTTGCAGGCGCGAGATAGGTAGCCGCAGGTGCGTTCGTCAGGTCGGGCAGGTTTCACGCCACGATGAACCGGCCTCATCATCGAAGCGGCAGGGACGGCGCCCGTCAGGCGAACATGTCCCGGAGCGCACGCTCGATCACCTCGCGCCCCGTCGAGGCGGCGAAGGGGAAGGCCTGGAGGAAGCTGGCTGGCGATACCTGCGCGTCCAGCCCGCGCGCCGTCGCAACCCACTGCGCCGCGTTGTCCCGGCGCCCGGCGACGTGGTTGGCGAGGGCGGCGATGAGGACGACGTGCTTGTGCGCGCCGGGCGTGCGGGCCGCCTTCTCGCCCCAGGCGACGGCGCCGGCGTGGTCCTCCAGCAACAGCGCGCTGACAGAACGGACGGCGAGGAAGGCGTAGCGCAGCGGATCGAGCGGGCTCAGCCGCAACGCCAGCGCGGCGTTGCCGTCGCTCGCCGCGCCGTCGCACAGCGTCATTTCCGCCCATGACCGCGAATAGACCGCCTGCGCGTAGTTCGGGCTGAGGTCGATGCAGTGGGACAGCGTGTCGATGCTCAGTGCGATCGCATCCTCGAACCACAGCGAGCGGCCGAGGTTGAGATGGGCGAACGGATCCAGCGGATCGCAGCGCAGCGCCTGGTCCGCCATCGCGCGGGCCTTGTGTGCCATCTCCTCACGCTGCCCGGAATAGTGGAGGAAGCAGTCCTGCCACGCCGTGAACGACAGTCCCGACAGCGCGCGCGAGAAGTGCGGATCGCGCTCCAGCGCCTGCTCGAACAGGTGCGCGGCCACGGCGTTGTCGGGCCTGCTGAAGCGGAACATGTGGTCGAGCCCGAGGTGGTAGGACGACCATGCGTCCAGCGTGGCGACCGGCATCCGGCGGGCGAGATCGACCTCGTTCTGGACGATGCGACTCTCGACGTTGGTGACGAGAGCGGCGAGGATGTGGCGGCGAAGCGCGTGCAGTTCGTCGGTCCCGGCGGTGAACCGCTCGGCCCAGACGACCGCGCTGTCCAGCGTGCGCGCGAGCTGGACGGACAGGACGATGTGGCCGCGCACTTCCTCCAGCGTGCCGGTCAGGCAGTAGCGGACCTTCAGGGCACTGCCGACCGCGGCGCCGTCCACCGCCGGGCCGCGGAACCGGAACGTGGTGGCGCGGGCGATGACCAGCAGCCAGCGCAGCCGGGACAGGTCGGCGATCAGTTCGTCCGCCAGCGCATCGGCGACGAAGGCGAGCGGCCCGGGCTCGCCGGTCACGTGGAACGGCAGCACGGCGATCGAGGGGCGGGCGTCGGGCAGTGGGGCGGACGGCGGGAGTTCCACGGCCTGCGCGGCAAGCGGAGCCGGGATGGTCTCCACCCGCCCGTCGAAGCGGAAGCCGGTGCCATGGACGGTGCGGATGTAGGCCTGTCGCTTGCCGTCGTCGCCCAGCGCCTTGCGGGCGGCCTTGATGCGCGATGCCACCGCCGCTTCCGAGACGATCCGGCCGCCCCAGACCTTCTCGATGACCTCGTCCTTGCCGACCATCCGGCCCGCGTTGGCGGCCAGCAGGATCAGCAGCGAAAGCACCTGCGGCTCGACATGGCGCGGCGTGCCGTCCGCGCGCAGTTCGAACCGGCCGGGATCGAGCTCGAACCCGTCGAAGCGATAGATGAAGGGCCGGTCGGGAGACGAAATCGGCAATTCTCCATGAATTATCCATGTGCCCGTCAAGCACGGAACACCGGAATTTCCATATGTGGCTGCAGACCCGACCGAAGCGGTCTAGCAGATGGAGAGTAGAGATGCAGCCCAATACCGCCGCGCTTGCGGTGCCGATGATCGTCAATCCCAACAAGGCCTTGTGGGAGCGGGGAGATTTCACGAAACTCGCCGCCACGATGCGGGAAAGCGGGGAGGATGTCGTCGCCGGTCTCGGGGTGCTTCCGGGCATGGACGTGCTCGACCTCGGATGCGGCGACGGGACCACGGCGCTGCCGCTGGCGCGGCGCGGGGCCAAAGTGCTGGGCGTGGACATCGCCGCGAACCTCGTCGCCGCCGGCAACGGCCGGGCGCGGGAGGCGGGGCTGGCCAACCTGCATTTCGAGGAAGGCGACGCATCGTGCCTCGATGCGCTGGGAGACGGGCGGTTCGACCTCGTCCTCACCATGTTCGGCGCGATGTTCGCGCCGCGCCCGCTCGACACCGCCGACGAGATGGTGCGCGTCACCCGCAAGGGCGGGCGGATCGTCATGGGCAACTGGATTCCGGGTGATCCCACCCTGATCGCGCGCGTGCTGCAGATCAGCGCGGCCTATGCCCCGCCCCCGCCGCAGGGGTTCGTCAGCCCGGTCACCTGGGGGCAGGAGGAGACGGTGCGCGAGCGCTTCGAATATGCCGGGATCGCGCAGGACCGCATCCACTGCGAGCGCGCGACCTATACCTTCCGCCACCCCGGCACGCCGCGCGCGTTCCTGGCGATCTTCCGCGACTACTACGGCCCGACCATGAACGCCTTCGACGCCGCCACCCGCGACGGTCGCCGCGCCGAGCTTCAGGCGGAACTGGAGCGGCTGTTCGAGGCGGAGAACAGGGGCAGTGCCACCCGCACCGAGATCCCGGCGGCCTACCTGAAAGTCGTCGTCACCACGTGACGGCGGCGGGGCGGACGCGAGCCTACCCCCCGCTCTGCCGGCGTCCGCCCCCTACAGCCTGTCGAACACCGAGCCCATGCGCGGGCTGAACAGCCGCTCGTAGGTCTTGAGCAGGTGCGTGTCGGTCATCGCCGCCACATGGTCGCAGATCACGCGCGGGTCGCCGCCGGCCGCGTCGAAGCGGGCGCATTCGTCGCGGGGGAGCAGCCGCGCCGGGTCGGCCGCCAGTGCCTCGTAGACCGCGACGACGATTGCCTGGCCCTTGAATTCGAGCTGCTGCACTTCGGGGCTGCAGATCACCTCGCGCACCACGAAGCCCTGCAGCGCGTCGAGGAAATCGCGGTGCGGGCCGGTCAGCGCCACGCGCCAGCGCAGCAGCGGCTCGCGGAAACCCTTCTTCTCGGCGTAGGCGGCGCCGGTCAG
>DATKFS010000312.1:0-36329 GCA_035511275.1 Novosphingobium sp. | reverse complement strand
TTACGAGGTGGCGCAGGATCGCGAGCTGCCGTTCCGAGGGCTCGCTCAGCACGGTGTGGAGCGTGAGCACCAGCGGCGCGGCCAGCCGGGCCACGAAGGGCACGACCATCTCGCCGTCCGGCCCGCCGAAGATGCCGTATTCGTGCTGCAGCCAGACCGCATCGACACCCGATTCGTTGATCCGGCGCGCGGCATCCGCATAAGCGGAAGGGTCGTCGCAGGCGATCACGCCGGCCACGCCTTCATAGTGCAGCGGCGCGCGCGGATCGTCGAGCGCGTGGACCTCTACCTCGATCTCGGGGCGATGGTCGCGCAGCTTCTCGAAGATGTCGGTCGTGAATGTCGCGATGCCGCATTTGCGGGGCGCGAAATTACCGATCAGCGCGACCCGCATCGATTTCGCCACGATCGGCGCGAGAGCATCGAAGATCGAATGCACTTCGGCAGTTTCCGGCGCGTTTTCGCGACCGTTCTGGAAGTCGTGGGAAAGTGGCAAGTGGGCCATGCGCACCCCATGAACGAGAGATGAAAGTATCCCCTGCTCAATTCCCGTATGACGATTCAGTTTCACGCTGCACCGCAAAAAGTGGCCGAGACGATCCGAACGGAGGATATCGCGTGAAATCCCACGTCCGGACGATCACTTCTGACCTTTCAAATCTCCCTTCGACGGTGGCTCCTTTGGCCGGCCGCATCAAGTTCGGGAATGTCCCTAGCGCGTCGAATAAAGCGGGACGCGCGTATCCCGCTCAGCCGGTCGCCAGCAGCAGGAACGACTTCGCCGACGTCTCCAGCAATGCGGTATCCGCCGAGCCGGGTAGGATTGCCGCCAGCAGTTCGGTGTCCTTGAGCAGCATCCTGGCGCCATGCTCGAAGGCGCGGGGTTCGGGGACGCGGGCGTAGACTTCGAAGCCGAAGCTGCGGCCCGAACTGGCGTTGACCAGCTCCGCCAGCGCCTTGCGATCGACGCCGAGCGCTTCTCCCGCCTGCAGCGCGGCCTGCGCGAGCCCCATGTTGGCCGCCATCAGCGCGTTGTTGACGATCTTGGCCTTCTGCCCCGCCCCCGCCGGACCGAGCAGGACGATCAGCTTGCCGAAGCTCTCGAACACGGCCCGCGCCTGCTCGAACGCTTCGGCCGAGCCGCCGCACATCACCGTCATCGTCCCCGCCTGCGCGCCCGGCGAGCCGCCGCTGACCGGCGCATCGACCATCGCCACCCCCCGCGTCGCGCAGAGCCGCTCGACCTCCTCCGCCGTCGCCGGGAGCACCGTGGAGTGAAGCGCCAGCAGGCTGCCCGGCTTCATCGCCGGCACCAGTCGCGCGCAGATGTCCAGCACGTCGGCATCGTTGACCACGCAGAGCCCGACATGGTCGCAGGCCGCGCCGAGATCCTCGACGGTGGTGGCGACCTCGGCCCCGGCCTCCGCGAATTCCGCCGTGGCCTCGGGACGGCGCGCCCAAACCGTCAGCGCGAACCGAGCGAGCATCCGGTGCGCCATCGGGCCGCCCTGGCTGCCGATGCCGATGAAGCCTGTGCGGATTGCCGTCATGGGTGTCTCTCCTCGTCCCTCTGCACCCTGCAAAGCGCGGGCGGCCGCGCCTGTCCAGCGGGGCGGACGACCATCGTCGGGGCGAAGCGGGGACGGAACGCGAATTACGGGTAAGCCCGGTGGGCCACGCGGGTGCCCCGTCACTGCGATGGACTTCCCTCCAGTGCTTTCCTATGTTTCCCTCCCACGCAACAATTTTACAACGAGGATGCCATGGCCTCGGCCTCGCACGATGCGGCGGACAGCCTGCAAACGCTTCACGACCTGCTCTCCCCCGTGGTCGGGGCCGAGCGCGCGACCTGGGTGCTGGGCACGCTGGAGATCGACCCCGCTCTCGCCGTGGCCTCGGACCGCGCGACCCGCGCGCAAGTGGCGATGGCGCTCAACGCCGCGCTGTTCCTCGACCTGCTGGACCGCGTGCCGACCGCCGCGCGCTATGTCGACGAGATGCGCGCGAAGGGAGAGCCCATCGTGTTCGACCACGGCGCCCTGCGCACCATCTCCGGCGAAACGGGCGCCCTGCCCTCGGGCCACGAGGCGTTCCTGCGCTTCCTCGCCCCGCTCGGCTACGAGGTGCGCGGGCTCTACCCCCTGCCCGCGCTGACGATGACGGGCCGCGCCTTCGTGCAGGTGGACCTGCCCGAGACGGTGCCGCAGTTCTTCGTCTCCGAACTCCACGTCGACCAGCTTGCCGAGCCCGCGCAGGAGGCCGCCGCGCGCGTCTTCGGGGCCTCCACCGATCCGCTGGGCGAGGCCGAGTGGCAGGCGCTGGGCTCGATCGGCCGCCATGGCGACTGCACGATCGAGGAAGGCGTCACGATCCTGAAGGGCGCGCTCGCCGCGTTCGACCGGCAGCACTCCGCCCCCGCGCTGGAAGACTACCGCGCCCTCCTCGCCCACAGCAAGGAAGGCGCCTGGATCGCGACCGAGGGCAATGCCTTCAACCACGCGACCACCCGCGTGCCCGACGTCCAGAGCCATTCCGAGGAGCTGAAGGCGGCAGGCTACCCGCTCAAGCCCGCGGTCGAGATCTCGCGCAACGGCCGCGTGCGGCAGACCGCGATCCTCGCCGACAAGGTGTCCCGCCCCTTCCGTACGGCCGACGGCGGCGAGACCATGCTCGACGTGCCGGGCTCGTTCTACGAATTCATCAGCCGTGACGTCGATCCCGAGACGGGCACGCTCGACCTCACCTTCGACAGCGGCAACGCGACCGGCATCTTCGCCGTGACGAGAGAGATGTGACCATGCTGCGTTCGTTCGATCCCGCCAGCGGCGAAGTGGTCTGGGAAGGCGAGATCGCCGGGCCCGAGGCCGTCTCCGCCGCTCTGCTGCGCGCGCGCGGCGCGTTCCCCGCCTGGGCCGCGCTGCCGGTTGAGGCCCGCGTCGCCGTGGCCGAACGCTACCGTGCCGCGCTCGAGGCCCGCAAGGAGGAGATCGCCACGATCATCGCGCGCGAGACCGGCAAGCCGCTGTGGGAGACCCGCGCCGAACTCGCCTCGATGATCGGCAAGGTCGGCCTCTCGATCGCCGCACAGGCCGAGCGCGCGGGCGAGAAGCAGAACGACATGCCGTTCGGGCAGGCCGTGCTGCGCCACCGCCCGCACGGCGTCATGGCGGTGCTGGGTCCGTTCAACTTCCCCGGCCACCTGCCCAACGGCCATATCGTCCCCGCCCTTCTCGCGGGCAACACGGTGGTGTTCAAACCCTCGGAAATGACCCCCGCCACCGGCGCCGCCATGGCCGAGTGCTGGGCCGAGGCGCTAGGGGACGCCAATGTCCCCCTAGGTGTCTTCCAGGTCATCCAAGGTGCGCGCCAGACCGGCGAAGCGCTGCTCGCCGGGCACATCGACGGGCTGCTTTTCACCGGCTCCGCGGGGGCAGGCGCGCACTTCCGGCGAACCTTCGCCGACCGCCCCGACGTCATCCTCGCCCTTGAACTGGGCGGCAACAACCCGCTCGTCGCCTGGGATGCCGAGGATGTGGAGGAAGCGGCGGCGGTGGTCGTCCAGTCCGCCTTCATCACCACCGGCCAGCGCTGCTCCTGCGCGCGCCGCCTCATCGTGCCCGATACCGCCTTCGGCACCGCCATCGTCGATGCCGTCGCGGCGCTCGCCGACCGCATCGTCATCGGCGCGTGGGACGAGACGCCCGAACCCTGGATCGGCCCGCTCATCTCCGACGCCGCCGCCGATGCGGCCCGCTCCGGCTTCGATGGACTGGTCGATCGCGGCGCCAAGGTCATCCGCCCGTTCACGGGGGTCGAGGGCCGCTCCGCCGCCTTCGTCACGCCCGCGATGCTCGACGTGACCGGCACGTTCGTCCCCGACGAGGAGATCTTCGCGCCCATCCTGCAGGTCAGCCGCGTGCCGGACTTCGACGCCGCGATCAAGGCCGCGAACAACACCCGCTTCGGCCTGTCCGCCGGGCTCGTCAGCGCCGACGACGCGCTGTGGCGGCGCTTCCTCGTCGAGGGTCGCGCGGGCGTGGTCAACCGCAACCGGCCGACCACCGGCGCGGCCGGGTCGATGCCCTTCGGCGGCCTTGGCGAGAGCGGCAACCATCGGCCGAGCGCCTACTACGCCGCCGATTACTGCGCCTATCCCGTCGCCAGCTTCGAAGCGTCGGGCGCGAGCGGCAACATGGGCGCGCTGGCGGGCAAGCTGCGCGGATGAGCGGCCTCGGCGTCGAAGAACAGGTCCTTCTCGCGCCAATCGAGCGCGCGCCGATCCTGTCGCGCACGCTCGAATGGGCCTCGCTCAACAGCGGCACCGGCAATCTCGACGGCCTCGCCGCGATGGCGGGCTATCTCGCCGATGCCTTCGCGCAACTGCCGGGCGAAGTGCGACTGGTGGAGCCTGAACCGGTCGAGAAGGTCGATGCCGGAGGCCGGTTGCACGAGGTCGGCCACGGCCGCCACCTCGTCCTCTCGGTCCGGCCCGATGCCGAGCGCCGGGTGATCCTGACCGGCCACATGGACACCGTCTATTCCCGCGAGCACCCGTTCCAGCGCTGCGAGTGGCTCGACGAGGACACCCTCAACGGCCCCGGCACGGCGGACATGAAGGGCGGCCTCGCGCTGATGCTGGCGGGCCTCGCGGCCTACGAAAC
The DNA here is from genome assembly GCA_035511275.1 of Novosphingobium sp. Taxonomy (GTDB): domain Bacteria; phylum Pseudomonadota; class Alphaproteobacteria; order Sphingomonadales; family Sphingomonadaceae; genus Novosphingobium. The sequence goes on along the minus strand of DATKFS010000312.1, from coordinate 31,668 downwards.
CGGCGCGCCGACGCTTGGCTACGATGTCCTCGTCAACAGCGACGAGGAGACCGGCTCGCTCTCGTCCGCCGCGCTGATCGAGACCCTCGCGCGCGGCAAGCTGGCGGCGCTCACCTATGAGCCGGGCCTTCCCGACGGTTCGATGGCGCGCGCCCGGCCGGGTTCGGGCAACTACGCCGCCGTGGTGACGGGCCGCTCCGCCCACGCCGGACGCAACCCCGAGGAGGGCCGCAACGCCCTCGTCGCCGCATCCGACCTCGCCCTGCGCCTCGCCGCCGGAGTGCGCGAGGGGCTGACCATCAACCCCGCCCGGATCGAGGGCGGCGCGCCGAACAACACCGTGCCCGACCTCGCGATCCTCCACTTCAACCTGCGCCCGCGCACGCCGGAACTGGCCGAGGCCGCGCGCGCGCTGATCGACACCGCCGTCGCCGAGGTCAGCGCCGCGCATGGCGTGCAGATCCACGTCCACGGCCACGTCTCGCGCCCGCCAAAGCCGATAACGCCGCGTACCGAGGCGCTGTTCGGCCTCGTCAGCCAGGCCGCGGCCGATCTCGGCCAGCCGATGCGCTGGCAGGACACCGGCGGGGTGTGCGACGGCAACAACATCGCTGCCTGCGGCGTCCCCGTGCTCGACACGATGGGCGCGCTCGGCGGCTCGATCCATTCGCCGCAGGAGTTCATGATCGCCAGTTCCCTCGACGCCCGCGCCCGCCTCACCGCCCTCGTGATGCACCGCCTCGACCGCCACGGAGTCCCCGCATGACCTTCCTGCTCCGAACCGCGCGCGAGAAGGATCTGGAGGCGCTCTATCGCATGGCCAAGGGCACCGGCGGCGGCTTCACCAACCTCCCGCCCGATCGCCCGACCCTGCAGGCCAAGCTGGAGCGTGCCGCGAAGAGCTTCGGTCGCGACGACGGGCAGATCGCCAACGACCTGTTCGTCTTCATCCTCGAGGACACGACCGACGGCAAGGTGCGCGGCACCTGCCAGGCGTTCTCGCAAGTGGGCACCGAGCTGCCGTTCTACTCCTACCGCATCGGGCGCATCACCCAGCATTCCAAGGAGCTGGATCGCACCTTCCGCGCCGAGATGCTCACCCTCTCCACCGACCTCGACGGGGCGAGCGAGGTGGGCGGGCTCTACCTCGACGCGACCGAGCGTTCGGCGGGCGTGGGCAAGCTGCTGGCGCGCAGCCGCTACCTCTTCATCGCCATGCACCGCGAGCGCTTCGGCGACACCACGCTGGCCGAACTGCGCGGCGCGATCGACGATGCGGGCAACTCCCCGTTCTGGGACGGTCTTGCCGGGCGCTTCTTCGACATGAACTTCCGCGACGCGGACGAGTTCAACGGCAAGCACGGCAACCAGTTCATCGCCGACCTCATGCCCAAGCACCCGATCTACACCGCCCTGCTCTCCGAAGCGGCGCGGCAGGTGATGGGCCAGCCGCACTATTCCGGCCGCCCGGCGATGCGGATGCTGGAAAGCGAGGGCTTCGCCTTCCAGAACTACATCGACATCTTCGATGGCGGCCCGACCATGATCGCGAAGACCGACCAGATCCGCACCGTGCAGGACGCGCGCACGGTCACGGTTTCGGCCGTCGTACCCGGCTCGGGCGAGGTGACGCATCTCGTCGCGACGGGGCGACTGGCCGAGTTCCGCGCCTGCCTGGGCCGCGTGGGCGAGGACGGCGCGCTGGACGGGACTGCCGCAGCGCTGCTCGAGGTCGGCGTGGGGGATACGGTGACTTACGCTCCGGCCTGAAGTTTCACGCGAAGGCGCGGAGACGCGGAGACGCGGAGAAGAATGGGCGCGCGCAAAGACGCAAAGGCACGAAGGTGTCGTGCCGACGGCGAAGCCGCCTTCCATTTCGGCGTCGCGCGACGGTGGTGACGGGCAAGCGCCTGCGGCACGAGCCGCCCCTCCGCGTTTCCGCGCCCTCCATGTGCCCCCATGACAGCACGCAACCACCCCGCTAGGCTGCCCTCATGCTGCAAGAGATAAACTTCGACGGTATCGTCGGCCCCAGCCACAACTACGCCGGCCTCAGCCTCGGCAACCTCGCTTCGGCCAGAAACTTCGGCAAGGTCTCCGCTCCGCGCGCTGCCGCGCTGCAGGGGCTCGCAAAGATGCGCGCCAATCTGGAGCGCGGGCTGCCGCAGGGCTTCTTCCTCCCCCAGCGCCGCCCGGACGAGGGCTGGCTGCACCGCCTCGGCACCAGCGTCGAGGCCGCGAGCCCGACGCTGCGGGCCAATGCCCTGTCGGCATCCTCGATGTGGGCGGCCAATGCCGCCACCGTCTCCCCCGCGCCGGACGCTGCGGACGGGCGCTGCCACCTGACCGTCGCCAACCTCGTGACGATGCCCCACCGCAGCCACGAATGGCGCGAGACGCTGGCGCAGCTGCAACTCGCCTTCGCCGACGACGCCCACTTCGCCGTCCACGGCCCCGTGCCCGCCCCCTTCGGCGACGAAGGCGCGGCGAACCACATGCGGCTCTGCGCAGGGCATGGCGCGCCGGGCGTCGAGGTCTTCGTCTACGGCGTCGCCGGTGGCCCCTTCCCCGCCCGCCAGCACCGCGAGGCCAGCGAGGCGGTCGCCCGCATCCACGGCCTGTCGGCAGAGCGCACCGTCTTCGCCCGCCAGTCGGACGAGGCGATCGCGGCGGGCGCGTTCCACAACGACGTCGTCGCCGTCGCCAACGAGCGCGTGCTGTTCACCCACGAACTCGCCTTCGCCGACCGCGACGGCTTCTATGCCGAGCTGCGCGCGAAGCTGCCCGAGGTCGAGATCGTCGAGGTGCCCGCCGCCGCCGTCAGTCTGGCCGACGCGATCTCCTCCTACCTCTTCAACGCGCAACTGGTGACGCTGCCGTCGGGCGAGATGGCGCTGGTCCTCCCCGGCGAAGCACGCGAGACGCCATCCGTCTGGCAGTGGCTGGAGGCCCATGTCGCCGGGAACGGCCCGATCCGGCACCTCTTCGTCCACGACTTGCGCGAGAGCATGGCGAACGGCGGCGGCCCCGCGTGCCTGCGCCTGCGCGTGGTGGCCGCCCCCGCCACCATAGACCCACGCTTCATGGCGAGCGCGGACAAGCTCGACCTCATCGAAGCGCTCGTCACCCGCCTCTGGCCCGAACGCATCGCGGTGGAGGACCTTTCCGATCCCGCGCTCTGGCAAACCTGTGTGGAAGCCCGCGCGGCGCTCTGCGTGGAACTGGGCCTGTCGGAACTGAACCGCGCGGAGTTCTGAGCCGCCACGCCGGACGCATGCGCAAAACCGGAACGCGTTGCACGTTTTTGCAATCGTCCATCCACAAAGACCCATCATATTGGGACCATGGCAACGATTTCAGACACCGTCCGCACGCCCGTCCTGCCCGATCCGGTCCGCGCCGTGATCTTCGACATGGACGGCACGCTTCTGGAAACCGAGGCCGCGCACCAGCGCGCGTTCGAGGAAGCCGGCTACGCCATCGGCTGGCCGCTGGAGGCCGCACTGCTCGAATCGATGATCGGCATCAACCGCGACGCCAACCAGACGAAGCTCGCTGAAGTGCTCGGGCCGGAGTTCCCGCTGGCGCGGTTCTATCTCGAATCCGACGCGCGGTTCGACGACATCGTGAACGCTGGACTGCCGCTGCGCCCCGGCACCGAGGCGATCCTCGGCCACTTGCGCGATGCGGGCGTGCCGATGGCGCTATGCACCTCGACCGAGGGCGGCATCGCCGAGGCCCGGCTCGAACAGGCGGGGCTGCTACACTACTTCGACGTGGTCGTGACGCGCAGCGACGTGGTGGAAGCCAAGCCCGCGCCCGAGCCCTACCTCCTCGCCGCCAGCCGTCTCGGCGTGGCGCCGCAGGACTGCCTTGCGGTGGAGGACAGCTACGCGGGCGTCGCCGCCGCCGTGGCGGCGGGCATTCCCACGATCATGGTTCCCGACCTGCTGCCCGCGACCGAGGTGCAGGAGAGCATCGTGTTGAAGGTGCTGCCGAGCCTCGATGACCTGCGCGCGATACTGGCGACGGGCTGAAAGATATCCCAAAGCCTTGTCATTCCGCGAAGGCGGGAATGACGAGGCTTTGGGATTGGGGGAACGACGTGCCCCCTCAGGCCTCGCTCAGCGCAGGCTTCAACACCCCGCGCCGCACCTGGTCGCGCTCCATGCTTTCGAACAGCGCCTTGAAGTTGCCGTTGCCGAAGCCGTCGTCGCCCTTGCGCTGGATGAACTCGAAGAACACCGGCCCGACCTTGGCTTCGGCGAAGATCTGCAGCAGCAGCCGGGGCTGGCCTTCGCCGGTGGTCCCGTCCAGCAGGATGCCACGTGCCTTGAGTTCGTCGGCGGGCTCGCCATGGCCCGGCAGGCGCTCGTCCAGCATCTCGTAGTACGTCTCGGGCGGCGCGGTCATGAACGGCACGCCGAGCGCCTTGAGGCGGTCCCAGGCGCCGATCAGATCGTCGCAGATCAGCGCGATGTGCTGGATGCCCTCGCCGTTGAAGGCACGCAGGAACTCGTCGATCTGGCCCTTGCCGCCGTCCGCTTCCTCGTTGAGCGGGATGCGGATCTTGCCGTCCGGCGCGGTCAGCGCCTTGGAGGTGAGACCAGTGTACTCGCCCTTGATGTCGAAGTAGCGGATCTCGCGGAAGTTGAAGAGCTTCTCGTAGTAGTCCGCCCAGTAGGCCATGCGCCCGCCGTAGACGTTGTGCGTCAGGTGGTCGATCTCGGTGAAGCCCGCGCCGACCGGGTGGCGATCGACGCCCGGCAGATACTCGAAGTCGATGTCGTAGATCGACAGGGCGCCGTCGCCGTTCTTCTCGTAGCGGTCGATCAGGTAGATGATCGAATTGCCGATGCCGCGGATGCCGGGAAGGTGCAGTTCCATCGGCCCGGTGGCGACCTGCACCGGCTCGGCCGAGCGGGCGAGCAGTTCGGCATAGGCCGCGCGGGCATCGCGGACGCGGAAGCCCATGCCGCAGGCCGAGGGGCCATGCTCTCGGCTGAAGTACCAGGCCGGGCTGTGCGGCTCGTAGTTGGTGATGAGGTTGATCGAGCCCTGCCGCCACAGCTCCACGTCCTTGGAACGGTGGCGCGCGACCAGCGTGAAGCCCATCGCCGTGAAGACCGGCTCCAGGAGGCCCTTTTCCGGCGCCGAGAATTCGACGAACTCGAAACCGTCGAGTCCGATGGGATTTTCGAAGAGGTCGGTCATGCTGGTGCTCCGGTCATGGGGATCTCGCCCGGCAGCGTCTCGCCGGCGGGCAGCGGCGCATGGGCGCGCCAGGTTTCGTAGACGGGCCCGAAGTCGAGCCCGACAAGCGCCTCGATCAGCTGCGGCAGGCTTTCGAGGACGAAATAGGTCTTCTGGAAGCTGTCGATCATGTAGCCCGTGCGCATCACGCGCACCGGATCGAACGGCAGGCGCAGAACCTCCTGGTCCTCGATCGCAAAGCGCGTCTCGCCCGCAGAGGAGATGATGCCCGCGCCGAAGACCTTGAGGGCACCGTCCTCGCGCACGAGGCCGAACTCGATCGTGTACCAGTAGATGCGCGCCAGCATGTCGAGCGCGTCCATGGCCATCGCCCGTGCCCCCGCCTTGCCGTACAGCTCGAGGAAATCGGCGATCGCGGGGTGCAGCAGCATCGGGACATGGCCGAAGAAATCGTGGAATACGTCGGGCTCGACGAGGTAGTCCAGTTCGTGCTCCTCGCGCAGCCAGCGCGTCACCGGGAAGCGGCGATGGGCGAGATGGTCGAAGAACACGGCGTCGGGGATGAAGCCGGGAACCGTGACCAGTCGCCAGCCCGTGGCCGCACCTAGAACGACATTGGCGTCCTCGAAGCGGGGGATGCCGTTCGCGCAGTCCAACCGCGCCAGTCCCTCGCAGAACGAGGCGCAGGCGTGGGTCGCCACCAGCTGCGACTGCCGCGCGAACAGGCGGCGCCAGCGTTCGTGCATCTCCGGAGTGTAGGCATCCCAGTCCTGCCCGACGGTGTAGTCGTCGGCGGCACCTTCGTACTCTCCCCGAAGACCGCTCGTCGATGTCTGCGTGGCGGGCTTCTTCATGGTTCAAGACTATCACAGGCGCCGCGTCAGTTCCGTGCGATTGTGAGGTGCCACAAACGTGCTATTGGTGGAATCCACCAATTGATCGAGAAATGTGAGGTGATCCATGCAGCTGGATGAATTCGACCGCGGGATCATCGCCGCGCTGCAGGACGATGCGCGGATGCCCGTCGCGCAGGTGGCCGAGCGGGTGGCGCTGTCCGCCACCCCGGTCAGCCGCCGGATCAAGCGGCTCGAGGACGAAGGCGTGATCCGCGGCTATGCCCCCGTGCTCGACCCCCGCAAGCTGGGCTTCGAGCTGGAAGCCTACGTGCTCATCAACCTCGTCGCCCATGTCGACGAGAACATCGACCGCTTCGAGCAGGCCATCGCCGACAACCCGCACGTCATCGCCTGCCATGCGGTGACCGGCGACATGGACTATCTGGTGCGGGTGATGGCGCGCAACGTCGAGCATCTCTCGCAGATCACCTTGCGCACGCTGTTGCGCATTCCGGGGGTGCGGGACGTGAAGTCGATCATAGTACTGGAGACGGTGAAGGAGGAGCGTGCGGTGCCTTTGGGGTGAGGCCCCTTGTCAGGACTTTGACGGAGCTTTCATCGAGGGGGCTTCGACAAGCTCAGCCTGAGCGGAGAAGGGCAGATTTACGCAACCTCCGCTCACCCTGAGCTTGTCGAAGGCTTTGGCCGAGCCTGCCGACACCCCCTCGGCACAACCTCACCGCCCCAGCAGGTTCCGGGCCTGGCTAGCGATCTGCGCCAGCATAGCCGGGCTGATCGCCACCGCGTTCTCCGCCCGGTGCACGATCGCGCGGAAGGCGTTGATCGCCGCCACGTGCTCGCGGCCCCAGGCTTCGGTCGCGGCGAGAGGGTCGCTCTTGCCGGCCTTGGTGCGGGCGATGGTGCGCAGGAAGTCGAGGCGCATCTGCTGGAAATCGCGCGCAAGCCCGGCGACCAGCAGGCGCTCCCACGGATCGGACGGGCTCATCATCGCCGCGCTCGCCTGCGCCCAGTCGAGGCCGAGGCCGGCGCCGATGCGGGTGAAGGCTGCGACGAGGCGGCGGGGCGCGATGCCCGTCTCGGCGGCGAGGGCGGCGATGCCCACCGCGCCGTCGAGATCGAACAGCAGGCCCACGTCGGCGGCAAGGTCGTCCGGCGCGCCGAGGTCGGTGAGGCCGCCGCGCAGCTTGCGCGAATGCGCCAGCGTGCGCTCGCCCAGCAGGTCGGCCGTGTCGGTGGAAAGCGCGGCGATGCCCTTCTCCAGCTTCGCGGCGAGTTCGGACGGCGCCACCCGGCCCGCACCCGCGCGCAGCAGGTCGGCCATGTGGCCGCGCACCGCGTTGGCGACCATCTCGAACAGCGTCACGCGCGCCGTCTCGGCCATCGGCGCGACCTCGAGCCGCTCCCACAGCGCGTCGAGCCCGAACAGGCGGTCCGCCAGCGCGAAGGCCGCCGCGATCTGGGCGAGGTGCGCGCCTTCCTCCTCGGCAAGCTCGAACGGGGTGACGATGCCGAGGCGGTTGACGATGCGGTTGGCGAGCTTGGTGGCGATGATCTCGCGCGCCAGGCGGTGGCCCTTGATGAAGCGGGCGTATTTCGCCTGCATCGCCTCCGGGAAGGCCGCCAGCAGCATGTCGGTGAGGCTGGGGTCGAGGGGTAGTTCGCTGTCCTCGATCGCGGCCTGGAGCACCAGCTTGCCGCTGGAGAGCAGCACCGCCAGTTCGGGCCGGGTCAGCCCGTGCCCGTCCTGCGCGCGACGGGTGAGCGCATCGTTGTCGGCCAGTCCCTCGGTGCGGCGATCGAGGTGGCCGCCCTCCTCCAGCGTCTCGATCAGGCGGATCTGCGAGGGCATCACCTGCGCCCCGCCCCGCTGGGCGATGGAGAGCGCGAGCGCCTGCAGGCGGTTGTCCTCCAGCACCAGCGCGGCGACGTCGTCGGTCATCGAGGCGAGCAGATCGACGCGCCTGGGTTCGGTCAGCTTGCCCGCCCGCTTGGCGGCGGCCAGGGCGATCTTGATGTTGACCTCGTTGTCCGAGCAGTCGACGCCCGCCGAATTGTCGATAAAGTCGGCGTTGATGCGCCCGCCGCGTCCCGCAAACTCGATCCGCCCGGCCTGCGTGACGCCGAGGTTGGCGCCCTCCCCGATGACCTTGGCGCGCACTTCGTTGCCGCTGACGCGCAGCGCGTCGTTGGTGGGATCGCCGACCTGCACGTTGTTCTCGGCCGAAGCCTTCACGTAAGTGCCGATGCCGCCGAACCACAGCAGGTCCACGGGCGCGGTGAGGATCGCGGTGATCAGCGAATCCGGGTCCAGTTCCTTCGCGTCGATGCCGAGCACCGCGCGCACCTCGTCGCTCAGCGGGATCGACTTGAGCTTGCGCGGGAAGACGCCGCCGCCCTTTGAGATAAGGGCCTTGTCGTAGTCGTCCCAGCTCGAAACCGGCAGGTCGAACAGCCGCTGGCGCTCGGCCCAGCTGGCCGCCGCATCGGGATCGGGGTCGAGGAAGATGTGGCGGTGGTCGAACGCGGCAACGAGCTTCAGTGACTTCGAGAGCAGCATCCCGTTGCCGAACACGTCTCCCGACATGTCCCCGCAGCCGACCACGCGCACCGCATCGGACTGCACGTCCACGCCCATTTCGAGGAAGTGGCGCTGCACCGACAGCCAGGCGCCCTTGGCGGTGATGCCCATGGCCTTGTGGTCGTAGCCGTTGGAGCCGCCGCTGGCGAAGGCGTCGTCGAGCCAGAACTGGCGCTTCTCGGCAATGCCGTTGGCGACGTCGGAGAACTTGGCGGTGCCCTTGTCGGCCGCGACCACGAAGTACGGGTCCTCGCCGTCGAGCACGACGACGCTTTCCGGGTGGACCACCTTGTCGGCGACGATGTTGTCGGTGATCGACAGCAGCGTGTCGACGAAGACCTCGTAGCTCGCCTGCCCCTCGGCGGCCCAGGCGCCGCGGTCGCGCGACGGATCGGGCAACTGCTTGGGGTAGAAGCCGCCCTTGGCGCCGGTCGGCACGATGACGGCGTTCTTGACGCGCTGCGCCTTCATCAGGCCGAGGATCTCGACGCGGAAGTCGTCGCGCCGGTCGGACCAGCGCAGGCCGCCGCGCGCGACCGGGCCGGCGCGCAGGTGGATGCCCTCCACCCGGGGCGAGTAGACGAAGATCTCGCGCCACGGCACGGGCTTGGGAAGGCCGGGAACGAGCGCGGAATCGAACTTGAATGCCAGCGCGACGTGCCCCGCGGGCGCGAACGCATTGGTGCGCAGCATGGCGAGCACGATGTCGCGATAGGCGCGCAGCAGACGGTCGTCGTTGATCGCGCCCACGCCCGCGAGGCCGGTGCGGATCGCTTCCTCGGCATCCTTGCGGGCCGCGGCACGGTCACCCTCGAAGGCCGGATCGTGGATCGCCTGGAACAGCGCCACGATCGCGCGGGTGACGCCGGGCGCGCCCTGCAGGGCGTCGACGACGGTGGGAATGCCGAAGTGGGTGCCGGCCTGGCGCAAGTAGCGATACCAGGCGCGCAGCCAGTTCACCTCGTGCTGGCCGAGGCCAAGGCCCGGGACGAGGCGGTTGAACGCGTCGTTCTCGCCCGCGCCGTTGAGCACGCAGCGCAGCGCCCCCTCGATCGAGGGCGCGAGTTCGAGGACCTCGTGCGCCGGACGGCCGCCGCTCAGTTCCAGCGTGAAGTCGTGGATCGTGCCCAGCTTCCCCTTTTCGAGCGGCGTGGGCATTTCGGCGAGCACGCGGAAGCCGAAGTTCTCCAGCGCCGGCACCGCGTCGGACAGCGGCAGCCCGCCTTCCGACTGGTAGATCTTGAGCCGCAACTGGCCCGCCGCGTCGCCTTCGCGTGAATAGAGACGCGCGTCGCGGTGGTCGGCGTTCGCCTCATCGGCCGCTTCGCCCACGGCGATCCGGCGCATGTGGGTGATGTCGAGCGCGGCCTCGCCCGCACCGTATTCGCTGCGGTAGCCCATCGGGAACGCCTCGGCGTAGCGTCCGGCGACGGCGGCGGCGCGGCCCGGCTCCAGCGCGGTCGCCAGCGCCGCCTCGACCGCTTCGGTCCAGCCGCGCAGCATGACCTGCAGCGCATGGTCGAGATCGGCCTCGGACGGCTCGTGGTTCCCCTCGCGCACGTCGAGCGTATAGCGCAGCATGGCGAGGTTTCCGGCCTCGACCTGCAGGCTCCAGTCGAGCGTCTCGGCGTCGGCGGCCTCTTCGATCATCGACTGGATGCGGCGCTGCATCTGGGTGGAGAGCATGTCGCGCGGCAGCCACACGAAGGCGAAGAGGTGCCGCATCAGCGGCGAGCGGGTGATGACGAGGCGCGGACGCGGGCGATCGACGAGGCCCGTCATGGTCATTGCCAGCCGCTCGACGTCGGCCTCGCCCAGCCCCATGACGAGATCGTGCGGAAGGCTGGTCAGCGCATGGGCGAGCGCCTTGCCGGTGTGACCGGTGGGATCGAGCTCCAGCCGCTCCGAGAACGCCGCGAGCAGCCCGCGCAGGCGGGGCACGCGGTCTGGCGTGGCGGCAAGCGCAGCGCTGGTCCACATGCCCGCGTGGACCGACAGTGCAGCGACCTTGCCGCCCTCGATCACCGGCACCAGGAACAGGTCGAGCGGCACGCGGCGGTGGACCGTGGCGATGCGGTTGGCCTTGATCGCCATCGGCGCGTGGACGGAGCCGGCGGCAAGCTGCTCGTCGAAAGCCGCGAAGGCGCGATCGTAGCTGGCGTCGGACAGCACGTCCTCGCTGTCGAGACGGCACACGCCGAGGCAGTCGGACCGGGTGCCGTCGCGCGAGCGGGTGACGTGGCCCAGCTGCGTAAGCATCCCGCCGGCGAACCAGCGCAACAGTTCGGCGCCTTCGCTGTCGTCGATCCGCTCCGCATCGGCGCGCATCGTCTCGACCATGCGCGGCCAGTCGGCGACCGCGGCGCGCACGTCGGCAAGCGTCGCCTCGAGCGAGCGCAGCAGTTCGCGGCGCTGGCGGGCATCGACGCGCGCGGTCTCGATGTAGATCATCGATTCGCGGCCCGTCGCCCCGGCGGCATCGTCGGGAAGGCCGGTCAGGCGGCCCTTGGCATCGCGCTCGACCGGGACAACGGGATGGACCAGCCGGTCGATGACGAGGCCGGCCTCGGCGACCGCGGCCGCGACCGAATCGACCAGGAACGGCATGTCGTCGTTGACGAGGGCGATGCGCAGCAGGCGCCGCTCCTCGCTGGCGGAGGCGAGTTCGATGGCCGGTTCGCCGGGCTTGCGCTGCTGCGCGGCGGCAAGCAGGAAGCGCGCGGCCTCCTCGATCCAGGCGCCCGTGTTCTCGCCGGTATCGACGATCTCGCCGGGAAGCAGCGCCCCGCGCAGATGTTCGACGATCGCCTCGTGCAATGCGGTGGCCGCCTGCGCGCCCCGCTTTTTCGGGGCCCGGGTCTTGCCGGGGACGGTCAGTTCGCCTGCGCTCATTGCTTTCTCCGCGATCTCGTTATCAGTCGGTCCCGCTTCTGCGTCGGGCTTTGCAGCGTTGTGACCATATAGGCCCAACAAACCGATACTGCACCCCACCCGTTCCCGGGAAATTACCCCGAGATCGGACAGGTCCATGACACCCGTCTTGCGCCCGCTTGGTGCGACCCGAAGGGCGGCAACACATGGCATGGATTCGCGGAGCTTGTAACACGATGCTCAATGTGCGCAATATTAGTTCAAGAGCGCGCAAGTTGATTTTCGCCACCCTCACGCCCCTACGATGTTGCGGCGGACGCGATTGCCTCGGACGCGCGGGGGTGCCTATCCCGGTGCCGATGGCGGACGGGAGCTTCGCCCAAGGGAGGGAACCGGCCATGGCACTCGCCGCATCGATCCGCGACAGGCTGACACTGCCGGCGTTCTGCGCACCGATGTTCCTGTGCTCCACGCCCGAACTGGCTGCCGCGTGCTGCAAGGCGGGGATCGTCGGTTCCCTCACCGCCAACCACTGCCGCGACCTCGAAGGATTCGTCGCGCAGCTTGCGGCGGTCGGCGAGGCGCTCGCCGCATGGGCCGATACCGGACCGGGAGCGGTGGCCGGACCGCTCGCCGTCAACCTCGCGCCGAGCATGGAGCCCGACCTCTTCCGTCGGCACCTCGCCGCCGCGAAGGCGCATGGGGCCGACATCGTGGTTACGTCGGTGGGCAATCCCGTCGCGGTGGGATCGATGATCCGCGACCGTGGCTTGCTGCACTTCCACGACGTCACCAACCTGCGCTTCGCCGAGAAGGCCGCGCAGGCGGACGTCGACGGCATGATCGCGATCGGCGCGGGCGGCGGCGGGCACTCGGGCACGATCAGCCACCTCGCCTTCATTCCGCAGATCCGCGCGATGTTCGAGGGCACGGTGGTCATGGCGGGCGCGGTGACCACCGGCGCGGCGATCCGCGCGGCCGAGGTGCTCGGCGCCGACCTCGCCTACATGGGCACCCGCTTCATCGCCACGCGCGAGGCGGGAGCGCCAGATGCCTACAAGGCCATGCTGGTCGCCGGCGGGGTAGAGGACGTGATCTACACGCGCGGCGTCAACGGGCTGCCGGCGATGTGGCTCAAGGCCTCGCTGCGGGAGGCAGGGCTCGATCCCGATGCGCTGTTCATCCCCGATGGCCGCTCGACCGACCATCTGCCGCCGGGCCGCACGCCCTGGCGCGACATCTGGAGCGGCGGCCAGGGTATCGGCCTGATCCACGACCTGCCGCCGGTCGAGGACCTGGTGCGGGCACTGCGCGCGGAATACCTCGCGGCCTGTGCCCTGCCCGCCATGGCCGGGACGGCGCAACGCGGATAACATCGTCCCCCCGAAGGCGGGGAACGCTGGCCCGGCTGCGCGCCGTTCCCGGCGCGGCGGCGCCTAAAGACTACCATCGGCCCCCGGTCCAGCGGGGTATGCCCCGAGCGGGCCAACCCCCTAGATCCGGTAAACCTCAGCGGCCGTGCCGCGAAACAGGCGGTCCTTCTCGTCCTCGGAATAGTCGGCGGCGAGGCGCTTGAAGGCGTTCCACGTCGCGACGTAGCTGGCGGCGCAGCGGTCGGGCGGGAAGTTGCTTTCGAACATCGCGCGCTCCGGAGTGAAGGCCGCGATCGCCGTCTCCACCCGTGCCTGCCATTGCCCCGCCAGACTCTCGCCCGTGCCCGGTCCGTCGTCGGCGGTGAGCGTGCCGGCGACGTTCATGCCCATGCCGCCGATCTTCACCCGGACGTTGGGCCGCAGCGCAAGCTCGCGGATCGCCCCGGACCACTGCGCGAAGGCCTCCTCCGGCCTCGCGGCCCACGCCCCGCTGCATTCCGGCGTGCCGAGATGGTCGAGCACGATCGTCAGGTCCGGCACCGCATCGGCCAGCGCGGCAAGCTCGCCAAGCTGGGTGTGCAGGCACCAGACGTCGAGGCTGAGGCCGAGCGCCGCCAGTTCGCGGGCACCCGCCACGAAGCCGGGCCGCGTCATCACGCCCCGGCCCGCCGGATCGCAGGGGAAGCCGAACAGGCCTTCCTCGCTCCATGCCGTTTCCATGCGCACGCCGCGAAACCGCTCGCCCGCCACGGCGCGGTGCGCCTCCAGCACCGGCCGCACCCCCGCGCCGAGGGCCAGGTCCGCGTTGCCGACGATGCGGTGGGCAAGGCGCGCCGGGCCATAGCCGCCGCTGGCGCCCATCGCGGCGATGCCGTTGACGAACTCGGTCTCGCCGAGGCTGCGCAGTTCGGCGGGGCCGTCGGCGCGGTACATCTGGCCGCATTCGACAAAGACGCTGTGCGTCACCGCATGGCCGCTCTGCGCGATCGCCGCCAGTGCCTCGTCGAACAGGAAGCGTTGCGGCTCGGGGTTGGGGCCGGAGCGGATGTGCCAGAAATGGAGGTGCGGATCGATGATCGGGCGCGCCGGATCGATCGCCGCTTCGGCCTTGGTCATCGCTCACTCCCCCAGCGTCTGTCGCGCGTGGGAGCGAGGCTATACGCCTCAGACCGGCGCGGCAATCCTGACGGCGGCGGTGCGGTCCTCCAGCGCGCGGGCGGCAAGGACGAGCGCGCCCATCGGCCCGGCGTCGTCCCCCAGCAGCGGCGGCACGATCATGCCCGCCAGCCTTTCGCGCGTGCAGTCGCGCAGGTAGCCGCCGAGCAGTGCCGGAATCCGCGCGACGGCCAGCGGCAGGAGGTGCGGCTGCTTGCCCGCGACGCCGCCACCCACGACGATGCGCTGGGGCGAGACCGTCAGCACCAGCATCGCGAACAATTCCGACAGGTCGTGCGCGACGAGGTCCCACACCGGGTCGTCCGGAGCCGCGCGGGAGGGATGCGTGCCGAGCCGCGCGGCGAGCGCGGGTCCGGCGACCAGCCCCTCCATGCAGTCCCCGTGGAAGGGGCAGGCGCCGTCGAAGTCGTCCCCCACGGCGCGGCGTAGGCGGACGTGGCCGATCTCGGGGTGGAGCAGCCCGTGCGCCGGCTCGCCGCCGATGAGCACCCCGCCGCCAAGGCCGGTGCCGATGGTGAGGTAGACCATGCTCTCGCACCCCTGTCCGGCACCGAAGCGATGCTCGGCCAGCGCGGCGCCGTTGACGTCGGTGTCGATCCCCACAGGGCAGCCGAGCGCCGCCGCGACCGGCCCGGAAACCGCAGCCCCGCTCCAGCCCGGCTTGGGCGTGTCGAGCATGAAGCCATGGTCCGGCGCATCGCGCGAGACGCGCACCGGGCCGAAGCTGGCGATGCCCACCGCGTCCACCGGCTTGTCGTCGCGCCAGCCCTGGATCGCGTCGATCGCGCGGTCGAGCGTTTCGGCGGGTTCGGTGGTGGGAATTTCCAGCCGCTCGTCGATGCGGCCCGGTGCGCCCAGCACGACCACCGTCTTGGTGCCGCCCAGTTCGATGCCCGCCAGCTTGTGCATGTCGATCACCCGTCCTTCAGCGTGGCGCCATGGCCATCGAGACGCAACTGCAGGAAGGGCGCAAAGGTTCCGCCGAAATGCGTCCGCCCCGCAGGTTTCCCCGGCGCGTCCGTATCGTCGATGCCCCAGTAGTCGACGAAGCTGGCCACCGAGAGGTCGGGCAGCACCCACCAGCTATAGGCCTGGAACGGCTCGCTGGCGGGGTTGGCGAAGACCAGGCCATGCCCGTTGAGCGGCCACCACGGCCCCTCGATCCGCTCCGCGACGGCGCCGTAGAGCCCGGTCGGCGCGGCAATGCCGGGCGCGAAGACGCGGGCCTGCGTGGACCAGAACAGATAGAGCAGCCCCCGGTGCGCGACGATGTGGGGCCGCTCCAGTTCGTTGTTGAGGCCCGAGGCATCGACCAGCGGCGGCAATTTCTCGAACGAGCCATCGGCGCGGCGTCGCGCGCAGCCGATCACGCCGTTGTAGCGTTCCAGATGCTGCGCCGACGAAGCGGTGAACAGGAGATATTCCCCGCCGTCGTCGGTGCGCCATGTGGCGGGATCGCGGAAGGCCTTGATCTCGCCGACCTGCCCGGCGCCGTCGTGCCGGCTCATGTAAATGACGTCGGCCGGGACGGCGAGTTCCACGGGCTCCGACCAGTCATCGAAAACCGCGCCGCCGCCCTCGGCCGCGAAGCGGGCGGTGGTCGCGAAGAGGCGCTGCTGGAAGGTCGGCACCGGCTCCCCCCGAGCGCCGGCAGCGGTGAAGCAGAGCGTGACCACCCCGTCGGCATGGTGCGCCGAGCCCGACCACTCGCGACTGCCGGGCGTGAAGCCTTCGGGGAAAGTCCGGCCCAGATGGATGAAATCGCCATCGAGGCGATGGAACTGGTGTATCCGGGCCAGGCCGTGCCGCCGTTCGGGATCGTCGAGCGCCGGAGCGGCCAGTGCGAACCACAGTTCGCCACCGCGCCAGGCCAGCGGCGCGCCGCGGTCGTCGGCGAGCGGCCAGGCATCCCAGACATCCAGGTCCGCCCCCACGCGCCGGACGTCTGCCGCAGCGATAACCGGCGCGCGCGAGAAGTTCCGCCCGGCGAGGAGAGCGACATCGCGGGACGCCCATTCCAGGGTGAAGGTGGAATCGGATGGAGCGGAGTCGGGCTGCATGGCGCGCTTGCGTACAATCGTTTGAAAATCGTTGTAAACGGAAAATGCGCAACCCGATCGCCTTCCGATGCTTGTGCCAAGGACGTGCGCGTGGCGACGTTAAGTAGTTGTTCTAAGGACAACTCCTTGGTCAGCGGGTGTGCAATCGATTCTTATTCATCATGCCCTGTGCCCGCCCGGATTTTGCCGATAGCACCTCGAATCGGACACCACTGGAAGATGCCCATGCCAGACGGCACCCGGCCGAGACTTTCGCTGCTGCGCATCGTCGAGATGAACGTGGGCTTCTTCGGCCTGCAGTTCAGCTTCGGGCTCCAGCAGGCCAACATGGGGCCGATCTACGCCTATCTCGGAGCAAGCGAGGCGATCATGCCGCTGCTGTGGCTGGCGGGACCGGTGACCGGCCTGCTGGTCCAGCCGCTGGTCGGCGCGCTGAGCGACCGCACCACGGCGCGCATGGGAAGGCGGACGCCGTACTTCCTCGTCGGCGCGCTGCTGTGTTCTGGGGCCTTGCTGCTCATGCCCAACTCCTCGGCGCTGTGGATGGCGGCGAGCCTGCTGTGGGTGCTGGACGCAGGCAACAACGTGACCATGGAGCCCTATCGCGCCTATGTCGCCGACCGGCTGGCGCCCGACCAGCGCCCGGTCGGCTTTCTCACCCAGAGCGCCTTCACCGGCCTTGCGCATACGTTGTCGTACCTCGCGCCGTCGCTGCTGGCCGCGATCGTCGACCGGCACCTGCTCGGCCCCAGCGGCATTCCCGAGATCGTGCGCTGGGCCTTCATCATCGGCGCGGTGCTGTCGATCTCGACGATCCTCTATTCGATCACCCGCGTGCCCGAACTGCCGCTCGATCCCGCGCTGCGCGCCGCCATCGCCGCCGACCCGCCGACCCCGCGCGCCGCCCTGCGCGACATCCGCTCCGCCATCGTCGAGATGCCGCGCCCGATGCGCCAGCTCGCCCTCGCCATGCTGTGCCAGTGGTACGCGATGATGGTGTACTGGCAGTATATCGCCTTCGCGTTGTCGCGCTCGCTCCACGGCACCGCGGACACGTCCTCGCAGGCGTTCCGCGACGCGGCGCTGACGGCGCAGCAGCTCGGCGCGATCTACAACCTGGTCGCCTTCGTCGCCGCGCTGGCGCTCATCCCTGTGGTGCGGGCGCTCGGCGCGCGGGCCGTCCACGTCGGCTGTCTCGCCGCGTCGGGGCTGGCGATGATCGCGGTCCCGTCAAGCACGTCGCTGCCCCATCTCGCGCTGCTGATGGTGGGCGTGGGGCTCGGCTGGGCGGGCATGATGGGGAACACCTACGTGATGCTCGCCGATTCGATCCCGCCGGCGCGCAACGGCATCTACATGGGCATCTTCAACATGTTCATCGTCATCCCCATGCTGCTGGAGAACCTGACGATGCCGCTCATCTACCGCCCGCTCCTCGGCGGGGACGCGCGAAACGCTTTGTTGCTGGCAGGTTTCCTGATGCTGCTGGGCGCGCTGGCCACGCTGCTCGTGAAGGCGGGCGCGCGCCCCCCCGCGCAGTCCGGCAACTAACTGAACAAGTTACTTCCGGCAGGCCCATCCGGGTGTTAAGGGTCCCGCCCTATGGAGACAGGGGCGGGCGAAAGCAACGAGGACATCAGCGGTACGGACGCGTCCGGGCCTGCCGTGGAAGTACGTACCCTGGCCGACCTGGCGCGCGTCGCCGGGGTCTCGGCCGGGACGGTGTCGCGCGCGCTGGCCGGCAAGGCGCTCGTCAACGCGGAGACGCGCGAACGCATCCAGGCCCTGGCCCGGCAATACGGCTTCCGCCCCAACCAGATGGCCAGCAAGCTGCGCTCGCGCCGCACCGGCGTCATCGGCGTGGTGATCCCGCTGGGCCACGAGAAGCGCCAGAGCATCTCCGATCCGTTCTTCCTCACCCTGCTCGGCCATCTCGCGGACCAGCTGACCGAGAGCGGCTACGACCTCATGCTCAGCCGCGCGATCCCCGACGGTACGTCCGACTGGCTGGAGCGCATCACCGGCTCCGGCATGGTGGACGGGGTTCTGGTGATCGGCCAGTCCGACCAGTCCGAAGTGATCGACCGGGTTGCCGCGAACTATCGGCCGCTGGTCGTCTGGGGCAACTATCGCGAGGGCCAGGTCCACTGCGTGGTCGGCACCGACAATGAGATCGGCGGCCGCCTCGGTGCCGAGCACCTGATCGCCAGCGGGGCCAGGCGCCTCGCGTTCCTCGGTGACACCACCGGCATCGAGATCGCCATGCGCCATCGCGGCGCGGCGGCGGTGGCCAAGGCGAACGGCCTGTCGCTGGCGCACGTCCCCATCAATCTCGCCACGGCCGAGATGGGCCCGCAGATCAAGGCGGCGCTCGCCATGCCGGACGTCGACTACGACGGCTTCGTCTGCGCCTCCGACCTCATCGCCATGTCGGCGCTGCGTGTCCTCTACGAGACCGGCCGCGCAGTGCCCGACGACGCGCAGATCGTCGGCTTCGACGACCTTCCCATCGCCGCGCAGACGATGCCCCCGCTCACCACCATCCGCCAGGAGATCGCCGAGGGCGCGCGCGTCATGGTCGAGAAGCTCAAGGCGAAGATCGAGGGCGAGACCGCCGACAGCCTCGCCATGCCGCCCAGCCTGGTCGTGCGCCGCACCACGCGGGGGTGAACGGGACTTTTCGTCCCGGGCACATAGGGGGTTCGACGCTGCCGCTCCCCACCCGCCTTGCGCGCGGCCGCCCAATTCACCCTTTACCCCCGCCCCGCGATGCCGCTACTCACCCGTCCCAGTGCCGGTGCAATCGAGGACGATCGTGGTTCCCAACAAGTCTTGCCTAGCCTCATGCTGATCGGCATCGACCTCGGCACCACCAACAGCGCCGTCGCCATCTGGCGGGACGGCGAGGCGCAGCTTGTCCCCAACGCGCTTGGCGAGTTGCTCACCCCCTCCGCCGTCAGCATCGCCAGGGACGGCACGGCCTGGGTCGGGACGCCCGCGCTCGACCGCATGGCCCTGCACCCGCAGGACACCGCCACCAGCTTCAAGCGCCTGATCGGCACCCAGCGCACGGCGCGGCTCGGCGGCAAGGACTACAAGCCCGAGGACGTGTCGGCCATCGTGCTCGAAGCCCTCGTCCGCGATGTCGAGGCGCTGACCGGCGAGAAGCCGACCGAGGCCGTCATCACCGTCCCTGCCTATTTCAACGACCGCCAGCGCAAGGCCACGCGCCGCGCCGGGGAGCTTGCCGGGCTTTCCGTGCGCCGCCTCATCAACGAGCCGACCGCCGCCGCGCTCGCCTTCGGGCTGCAGGACAAGGGCGACCGCGAGCCGTTCCTGGTCTTCGACCTCGGCGGCGGCACTTTCGACGTATCCGTGGTCGAGATGTTCGACGGCATCGTCGAGGTCCGCGCCTCGGCGGGCGACAACCGCCTCGGCGGCGACGACTTCGACAGCGCGCTCGCCGCCTTCGCGAAGCCGCGCCTCGATCCCGGCGACCTGCTGGGCAAAGTCCCTGAAGACCGCCGCGAGGCCCTGCTCACGCGCGCCGCCGAACGCTGCCGCCGGGCGCTCAGCACCGCAAGCGAGGCCGAGTTCGCCCTGACGGTCGAGGACACCCGCCTTTCCACCACGATCACCGAGGCGGAGTTCGAGGCTGCGGTCGAGCCGCTGGTCCGCCGCCTGCGCGAGCCGGTGGTGCGCGCGCTCAGGGACTGCGCGATCGAGGCGGCCGAGCTTTCGGACGTGGTGCTGGTCGGCGGCGCCACGCGGATGCCGGTGGTGCGCAAGGCGATCACGCGGCTGTTCGGGCGCTTCCCCAATTCCTCGGTCCACCCCGACCATGCGGTGGCGCTTGGCGCCTCGATCCAGGCGGGCCTCGTCGGGCGCGACGCCGCCCTCGACGAGATCCGCATCACCGACGTCTGCCCCTTCACGCTCGGCATCGAGGTGGCCGAGCACGACCGCTTCGGCGGCCTCCAGCGCGGGCTGTTCTCGCCCATCATCGAGCGCAACACGCCGGTGCCGGTGAGCCGCGTGAACAGCTATTCGACGATGGGCGACGGGCAGAAGCAGATCGAGTTCGGCATCTATCAGGGCGAGGCCCGCGAGGTCTCGGGCAACGTCAAGCTGGGCCAGCTGGTGGTCCCGGTGCCGCCCCGCCCGGCCGGCGAGGTCAGCGCCGAAGTGCGGTTCTCCTACGACAGTTCGGGCCTGCTCGAGGTCGACGTCCACGTTCCTGAGAGCGGCAAGAACCACAACCTCGTCATCGTCGACGAGGAGGACCGGCCCGACCGCAAGGAGATCGAGCGCCGCCGCGCCGCGCTGGCCAAGCTCAAGCACCACCCGCGCGAGGAGGCGGGCCACGTCGCCCTGATGGCCCGTGCCGAACGCGCCTACGAGGATCACATCGGCCCCTCGCGCCAGATGATCGGCCATTGGATCACCGAGTTCGCCGGGGCGCTCGACACGCAGGACCCGCGCCGCATCGCAGACGCGCGCGATTTCCTCGCGACCCGGCTCGACGAAATCGACAGTGCCAGCCCCTTGTGAGGACCGGGCGGTGAGGTTTCCGTGGTCGGAACTGGGCATTGCGCCCACCGGCGAGGCGCGGGCGATCCGCAGTGCCTATGCCGCGCGCATCAAGACCATGGACCTCGACGCCGACGTCGCGGGCTATGCCAGGCTGCGCGAGGCGCGCGATGTCGCGCTCCGTCTCGCGAAGACCATCGCGGCGGGCGATGTCCCGGCGGCCGATGACGAGGACCTGCCGGAGCACGAGGACCTCGACTGGGTTCCCTTCGATCCCTTCGCCGACGAACCGGCGCCCCCGGGCTGGCTCCACGCCGCGCCGACGCTGTCGGGGCAATGGCAGGCGGACCCGGCGCTTTCGGCCCGCCCCGCGACGCCCGATGGCGAGCTGATCGGGCGCATCTCGCCGCTCATCGGTGCCGACTCCGGCGTCGCAGACGATGCCATCGCGCCCGCCGGCGTCGATCCTTTCACCGCGCCGCTCGTCGAGGGGCACGAGCAGTCGGCCTCGGTCGGGCCGGAGGCGCTGCAGTCGCCGTTCGCGCGACTGGCGGCAATGCTCGATCCGGAGGGCGCCGCCGGGCTCGCGCCGCTGAGCGAGGCCGAGGAAGCGCAGGCGCTCGGTCTGCTGCGCGCGGTGCTCGACATCGTCCACCATTCCGACATCACCGGCCAGGACGAGATGGAAACCTGGCTCGCGCAGCTTTTCGCCGAGAGCTGGCCCCGCAGCGCACCCTTGCTCGACGAGACCGAGGCCGCGTTCGAGTGGAACCGCGAATGGGGCAAGGTCGATGCCCGCCCGGCGATCGAATACCTCGGCGCACGGCTGCGCGGATACCGCTTCCAGCGCAAGGTCGCCGAGAACGGCCACCGCTACCACAAAGCATGGGTAGAACTGGGCCGCCCCGGCAAGGCCGGTCCCTTGCGCTTCCTGCGCGCGGGCGGTGCCGACGTGCGCGGCCTCCTCGCCGGGATCCGCCGGCACTTCCCCGAGGTGGAAGAACACCTCGACGCCGAGCGCGTCGCCTCATGGGAGAAGGGCAGCACCTGGCCGACGGTGGCGATCGTGGTGGTGGGGCTCATCCTCCTCGGCTTCCTGTTCGGGCTCGACGATCCCAAGTCCCGCACCCGCGCATCGGGCGGCGCGGAGTTCGCGGCCGAAATGCGCGCGATCGAGGGGGCGAGCAATTTCGCGCTGCCGCAGGCTTTGGGGCCCGGGTTCGACATGACACGGCTGCGGCGCGAGCGCCCGGACCTCGCCCGCCCGATCGAAGCCCTGAGCCGGGCCGCCGTCCAGTCGGGCAGTGCGGATGCGCAGGCGGATGCGGCGGGCCGCATCGTCGCATTCGTACGCCAGCGCACCTACCTCAACGGCAGGACGACCACCGGCGAGGATTTCGACCGCACCATGCGCCTCCGCCTCGGCCTGCTCGAAGCCGCGAAGGCAAAAGACGCGGCGGCCTGCGTGCGCTATCTGAACTCGGGCGAGCTTCCCGCCGATGTCGCCGTTCCCGAGGACGTGCGCGCGAGCGAGCGCAGCCTCGCGGCATCATTCGCCGGGCGCGGACTGCTGGGCGCGCCGATACCCTCGGGGCCGACCCGGGCGACGGTTCCCGGCGCTCTCGTCGGAAAGGTGCTGAAAGCCACGAAGCTCGGCAAGGAAGAGGTCGCGCAAGCCATGCAGGGCAAGGGCAGCGACACCAACCGCTGCGCCGTATCGATCGCCCTGCTCGACGCCACGCTCGACTGGAAGGGCGACGGGCGCCGCGCGATCCTGCTGACGCTTTAGGCCGGCCCGGGGACGACACGCCCCTCTGGCGTCTTCCCCCAAGGCTCCCCATCTACAGGGAAACCCGGAGAGCCCCCATGTCGATCCGCCCCCTGCCCGCCTTCGCCACCCTTGCAGCCCTCGGCGTCGCCGCCATGACCCTTGCCCCGTGGCCCGAGACGCCCGCCAGCGCCGCCGCCTTCCCCGCCCCGCCCGCCGAGAAGGCCGTCAACGGCGATCAGGTCGCCGTCCTAGCGGGCGGCTGCTTCTGGGGCATCGAAGGGGTGTTCGACCATGTGCGCGGCGTGAAGTCGGTGACGGCGGGCTATGCGGGAGGCGCGCAGAAGGACGCCACCTATCGCGCGGTCTCCAGCGAGAAGACCGGCCATGCCGAAGCCGTGCGCGTGGTCTACGATCCCGCGAAAGTCAGCTACGGCACGCTGCTCAAGGTGTTCTTCTCGGTCGCCCACGATCCCACGCAGGTGAACCGCCAGTTCCCCGACGTCGGCCCCAGCTACCGCTCGGCGGTGTTCCCGCAGAACGACGCGCAGCGGCGGACGGCCACCGCCTACATCGCCGCGCTCGGCAGGGCGGGCGTCTATGGCAAGCCGATCGCCACGCGGATCGAGACCGGCGCCTTCTACCCGGCGGAAAGCTATCACCAGGACTTCCTGCGGCGAAACCCCAACAACAGCTACATCCGCCGCTATGACGCCCCGAAGCTGGCCGCGCTGAAGACGACCTGGCCGACCCTGTACAGATAAACGCCGTCCCGGGCTTGATGCGAGACCGCCGGGCACTCGTGAGGCGCGACCTTGCCCGCGGCGTCAGAGCGCCAGTCCGGCCGCCCGTGCGCTCGCCCAGGCCCACTGGAAGTTGTAGCCGCCGAGCCAGCCGGTGACGTCCACCGCCTCGCCGATGGCATAGAGGCCGGGGACCTTGCGCGCCTCCATGGTCTTGGACGACAGTTCGGCGGTGTCGATGCCGCCGGCGGTGACTTCGGCCTTGGCATAGCCTTCCGAACCATCCGGCAGGAACGGCCAGCGCGCCAGCCGCGCTTCGGCGGCGGCGAGCGCCTTGTCGGTGAGCGCACCGATCTCGCCTTCGAGGCCAAGGCGGGCGCACAGGGCGTCGGCCAGCCGCTCGGGCAAGCCCTCGCCCATCGCCTTGCGGAAGGACTGGCGCGGACGCTCGCGCTTGGCGGTCTTCAGCCAGCCTTCGGCGCGGTCGGGGATGAACTGCGCGGTCACCGTCTGCCCACGCTGCCAGTAGCTGGAAATCTGCAGGATCGCCGGGCCCGAGAGTCCGCGATGGGTGAACAACGCCGCCTCGCGGAACGCGGCCTTGCTGCCGCTGACCCTCGCGACGACCTCGGTGGATACGCCGGACAATTCGCGGAACAGCGCCTCGTCGCCGGGCAGCGTCAGCGGGACCAGCGCGGGGCGCGGCTGCACCACCTTGAGGCCGAACTTGCGCGCGAGGTCATAGGCGAAGCCGGTCGCGCCCATCTTGGGGATCGAGGGGCCGCCCGTCGCGATCACAAGCGCCGGTGCGGTGGCGACCTGCGCGCCGTATTCCACGCGGTATCGTCCGTCGGCATGGTCCACCGCGCCGATCGCCTTGCCGCAGTCGAGCACGACCCCGCCCTTCGCGCACTCTTCCAGCAGCATGGCGACGACCTGCCGCGCGGAACCGTCGCAGAACAGCTGGCCCAGCGTCTTCTCGTGCCAGGCGATGCCGTAGGTCTCCATGAGCGCCAGGAAGTCCGTCGGGGTGTAGCGGCTCAACGCGGACTTGGCGAAGTGCGGGTTGCTGGCGAGATAGCGGTCGGGCGCGGTGTGGATGTTGGTGAAGTTGCACCGCCCGCCGCCGGAGATGACGATCTTCTTGCCCGGCTCGGCGGCATGGTCGAGCAGCAGCACGCGCTTGCCACGCTGGCCGGCGGTGGCCGCGCAGAACAGGCCCGCCGCACCGGCGCCGAGCACGATGGCGTCGTATTCGTTCATAGGTTGCGCCAACCGTCCTTCGACAGGCTCAGGACGAGCGGAGGGAATCGCAGGGCGGTGTTCAATGGCTTTCCCCGCTCATGCTGGGCTTGTCGAAGCACGGCACCAGGTCCAGCGCCATCGCCTCGGCCACGCGGATGCCGTCGACGGCGGCGGAGAGGATGCCTCCCGCATATCCCGCGCCCTCGCCTGCCGGGTAGAGGCCGCGCGTATTGAGGCTCTGGAAGTCCCGCCCGCGCGTGATCCGCACCGGCGAGGAGGTGCGCGTCTCCACCCCGGTCATGATGACGTCGGGATGGTCGTAGCCCGGCACCTGGCGGCCGAACACCGGCAGCGCCTCGCGGATCGCCTCGACCACGTAGTCGGGGAGGCACTGCGCGAGATCGGTCAGGTGGACGCCGGGCTGATAGCTGGGGATCACCTCGCCCAGTTCGGTGGAGGCACGACCGGCGAGGAAGTCGCCCAGCTTCTGGCCGGGCGCCTTGTAGTTGGAGCCGCCCGCCACGTAGGCCAGCTTCTCGAACTCGCGCTGCAGGGCGAGCCCGGCGAGCGGGTGGCCGGGGAAGTCGCGCTCGGGCGTGATATCGACGACGAGGCCGGAGTTGGCGTTGAACTCGGCGCGCGAATACTGGCTCATGCCGTTGGTGACGACGCCGCCCTCCTCGCTCGCGGCGGCGACCACGCGCCCGCCCGGGCACATGCAGAAGGAATAGACGGTACGCCCGTTCCTCGCCTTGTACGAGGTGGCGTAGGATGCCGCGCCGAGGATCGGGTTGCCCGCGCAAGGGCCGAAGCGCGCCTTGTCGATCCAGCTCTGCGGATGCTCGATCCGCACGCCGATGGCGAAGGGCTTGGCCTCGATGAAGACGCCCCGCTCGTGCAGGACCTCGAAGGTATCCCGCGCCGAGTGGCCGACCGCCATGATGACGTGGCGGGTCTCCAGGAACTCGCCGTTGGAAAGGTGCAGGCCGGTGAGGCTGCGGGTGCCGTCGGCGTCCTCGATGATCTCGAAGTCGTCGACGCGGGTGCCGAAGCGGTATTCGCCGCCCAACTGCTCGATCGTCTCGCGCATCGACATCACCATGGTGACGAGGCGGAAGGTGCCGATGTGGGGGTGGGCTTCGGTGAGGATGTCCTCGGGCGCGCCGGCCTTGACGAACTCGGTCAGGACCTTGCGGCCCAGATGGCGCGGGTCCTTGATGCGGCTGTAGAGCTTGCCGTCGGAGAAGGTGCCTGCCCCGCCCTCGCCGTACTGCACGTTGCTTTCCGGGTTGAGTTCGGAGCGGCGCCACAGGCCCCAGGTGTCGCGGGTGCGTTCGCGCACGGCCTTGCCGCGCTCGATGATGATCGGCCTGAGGCCCATCTGCGCGAGCACCAGCGCGGCGAGCAGCCCGCAGGGACCGGCGCCGATCACCACCGGGCGCGGCCCTGCGTAGTCCTCGGGCGCGTGGGTGACGAACCTGTACGCGGTGTCGGGCGCGGGCCGGACGTGCGCGTCGTCGGCGAAGCGGGCAAGCACCCCGGCCTCGTCCCGCACCGCGACGTCGAGCGCATAGACCAGCTTGATCGCGTTCTTGCGCCGCGCATCGTTGCCCCGGCGCACGACGGTCACGCGCTCGAGGTCGGCGGGCGCGATGGCCAGGCGTTCGGCCACGGCCGTGTCGAGGTCGGCGGGCGTATGGTCGAGGGGGAGCGCGAGATCGGTCAGGCGAAGCATCGCAGCGCCTTTATACGCTCGCGCGGTCCAGCGCCATCCTCGCGGCGCGCGAGGGCCGCGCCACCATCGACTTGCAGCGCGCAAGTCGATGCACGGGCGTTTCACCCGCGAACACCGTCAATTCTTCCCGCAGGGACCGATCATGGAGTCGGTTCATGACGAGGGAATTGCGCTCTCAAGTACATATCGGACCAAATTTCATCCCCTGATCGTGGTATGGGATAATCCTTTTGGTGCAATGCAGTATAACAGCTTAACTTAGTTGACTCGCCTAAGATTTCTCCGAATAAATCCCCCCGGGCAGACGAAATCACTCCAGAAACGGCGATGACGACTCCGTCCACCCATGCTCAGGGGGCAGTATGAAGAATGGTTGGGGGAAGGCGGTCCTGCGGGCCGCCGGAATGTGCGCTGGCGGCACCGCGGCGATCGCCGGAGGGGGCTCCGCGGCGATGGCCCAGGTCACCGCCATTCCGGATCGACCGCAAATCGAACAGACCGTCCCCCAGGACGAACTTCCGACCCAGCCCAGCGTCCGGGTGGACACCCGGAACGCGCTCGCCCAGGCGCCCTGCGCGCTTGCCGATTCGGACATTCGCGTCAGCCTGACCGCGCTCGTTCTCGAAAGGCCGGACGGCAGCCCGCTGGCGCCCGAACTCCAGGCGCTGCTCGCCGGGGTCGATGCCGACATGCACGGCGAGCAGTCGATCGCCGTGGTGTGCCGCGTGCGCGACCGCGTCAACCAGCGGCTGAACGACGCAGGCTACGTCGCGCTCGCGCAGATCCCGGCGCAGCAGATCAGCGACGGCACGCTGCACATCCAGGTCGTCACTGCGCACATCACCGAATTGCGCATCGTCGGTGAGCCCGGCCCGTTCCGTGGCCAGCTCGAAAAGGCGGTCGAGCAGATCCGCGCGCTCGACCCGCTCAACCGCCGGGACGCCGAGCGCCTGCTGCTGCTGACCGGCGACATTCCCGGCCTCGACGTCAATCTCACGCTCAGCTCCGCCAACGGCGCGCCGGGCGAGGTGATCGGCACGCTGGGCGTCACGGTTGAACGCTTCTCGCTGACCGCGAACGTGCAGAACTACGGCTCGCACCAGCTCGGCCGCTGGGTCGGCTCGGTCCGGGGCGAGGCCTACGGGCTCACCGGAATGGCGGACCGCACGTTCCTCGCCTATTCCAATTCGGCCGACTGGGACGAAGTGCGGGTGTTCCAGGCCGGGCACGATTTCGGCCTGACCCAGTCGGGCCTGCGCCTTGGCCTGCGCGGCAGCCTCGCCACGTCGCGGCCCGACATCGACAGCCTCGATCTCAGGTCGCGCTCGATCATCGCCGGCATCGACCTCAGTATGCCGGTGGTGCGCAAGCTGGACGCCACGCTGCTGGCGATGGGCGGCTTCGAGATCCTCAACCAGCGCGCGCGCTTCCACACGAACGGCAGTTCGCTACCCTTCACCTACGACAAGCTGCGCGTCCTCTACGCCCGCCTGGAGGGCGACTTCCGGCTCGACGACGGGACGCGCGAGTACTTGCGCACGCGCGGCTCGCTGGAACTGCGCAAGGGGATCGACGTGCTGGACGCCACCAAGCGCGGCGTCGTCTCCAGCCAGGGCGCGCCCAGCCGCCTGTTCGGCAATCCGGAAGCCTTCGTCATCAAGGGCGAGATCGATTTCGAGCTGAAGCCCGCCGACGCGGTCCAGATCGACCTCGGCGCCTTCGGCCAGTGGACCGACGATCCGCTCCTGAACCTCGAGGAATTCTCGCTCGGCAACTACACCCACGGGCGCGGCTACGATCCGGGCTCGAACGGCGGCGACCGCGCCTACGGCTTCACCGTCGAGCCGCGCGTGCGCCTTCCCGTGCCGCGCTTCGGCGTGCAGGCGAGCGCCTTCTACGACTGGGTCCGGCTGGAGAACCTCGATCGCGGCACGCTGACCCCCAAGCGCACCCTGCGCTCGGTCGGCGGCGGCCTGCGCTTCGTGCTGCCGCGCACGCTCGTGCTGGACCTGACTTACGCGCATCCGCTCGACCGGGTGCTGCCGACCGACACGAAGAAAGCGCCCGACCGCTTCCTCGTCTCGCTCACCGCCAAGCTGTTCTGAAGGGGAGAGGCATCATGACCGCCATCGTCCGCCGCGCAAACTCTGTCTCGAACCGCCCCCTCGGGCGCCCCCTGCGACGACTGGCGCTGCTGGGCTCGACCGCGCTGGTCGGCTCGGCGCTGGCGGCGGGTCAGGCCGGCGCGCAGTCGCTCCCGGACCTCGCCAACGCGGGCGGGGCGAGCGTGGTCTTCAGCGGCCCCGGCGGCGGTGCGCCGAACGACACGATGAACGTGGACCTCGGCGGCGTCAGCCGCGTGCTCGACTTCAACAGCTACAACATCGCCGCGGGCAACACCGCGAGCTATGCCACATCCGTGCCGTCGCTGACCGACCTCGTCGCGGTCAACCGGGTCATCACCGGCGGCGGCGGGCCCTCGCTGATCGACGGCACCATCAGCGCCGCCAGCGGCATCTCGGTGTGGCTCATCAACCAGGAGGGCATCAGCTACAACGGCAACGCCATGCTGGCGGGCGGCAGCCTGATGCTGTCCACGCTCGACTTCGCGGACCCCGTGGACGGCCCCTTCCGCACCGCCTTCGCCGCGCCCGGCGCGGCCACCGGCACCGCATTTTCCTTTGCCGGGACCAGCACCAGCCCGATCCTGATCGGCGGCAACCTCAACGTCACCGGCTCGATCGTCGCGGTGGGCCAGCAGATCACCACCGACGGCGCGCTCACCGCCGGCAACGGCTCGGTCGTGCTGGTCGCGGCCAGCGCCGTCACCTTCACCAACGGCCTCGGCAACCCGCTCGCCTTCAGCGTCGATGCCGGCACCACGCTGGGTTCGATCGACGTCAACGCCAACCTGACCGGCCGGTCGGTCGTCGTGGCGGGCGGCGTGCAGAACAGCATGACCGCCGCGCTGCTCAACGTCGATGCCGCGGCCACGCTCACCGCCACCGCCGCCAACGGCACGGTCACGCTCGCCACCAGCAGCGTCGGCCCGGACATCACCATCACCAACGGCGCAGGCGGCGCGCCCGGAATCGCGACGAGCGGCAGGCTCCTCGCCACCGGGGTGGGCGGCGACGTCCGGGTCCAGTCGGCGGGCGACCTGACCGGCGGCGGCGTCATCGCCGCCAACAGCGACGTCGATCTCGCGGCGGCGGGCGACATTTCCGTCGCGACCGGCAACTACACCGCCACCAACGGGGCGCTCTCGGCCAGTGCGGACGGCGACGCCACGCTCGGCGCGCTCACCGCCGGGACGGACGTCACGGTCACGGCAGGCGGCAGCGCCACGCTCGCGGGCGCGGCCAATGCGGGCGGCGCGCTCGACGTGGCGGCTTCGACCAGCGTGACGCTCGCCGCCGCGACGGCCGGGGCGGACGTCACCATCGATGCCGGCGGCGACACCCTCGTCACCGGCGCCGTGGTCGCCGGACGCGACTTCATCGTCGCCAATACGGAGAACTACACCCAGTCCGGCACCGTCGTCGCCGAGCGCGACGTCACCCTCAGCGTCAACGACGATGCGGTGGTGACCGGCGCGATCACGGCGACCGACGGCGACTTCTTCGCGACGGTCGGCAACGACGCGACCTTCGCGGCGATCACCGCCGGGACCGACATTACAGCCATCGTGGGCAGCAACGGCGACTTCACCGGCGTCCTCGTCGCCGGGGGCGACGTCGACCTGACCGCCGGGCCCAGCCTGTTCGTGCGCGCCGCCGTGACCTCGGGCGACGACTATGTGCTCACCGCCGACGATATCACGCTGGGCGACGCAGCGACCTCGCCGATCCAGTCTGCCGCGCGCCGGGTGTTCATCCATGCGCTGAACGGCAACATCACCGGCCTCGGCGGGCTCAGCCTGCGGTCGGGTGCCGACGACAGCGGCTTCGGCAACCTCGAGCTGCAGGCCGACATCGGAGAAGTCCGGTTCGGCCTCGCCACCGCGCTCGTCGCGGGCACTGCGGTCGCTCGCACCGACGCGGTCATCACCAGCGCACCGAACATCGCGCTGGGCGACGTGACCGCCGCGCGTCTCTATACGCTGGGCGATCCGACGTTCGGCACGCTGACCGCCAGCGGCACGATCACCACGCGCGATCTCGCGATCGACAATGCGCTCTCGATCGTCTCGACCGGCGGCGCGATCACCACGCGCAACGTCACGATCGGCACTCTCGGCGCCGCGCTGCAGTTCTATACGCCCGGCGCGGTGACGAGCACCGGCACGCTCGCCACCAACGGCGGCAATATCCTCGTCTCCTCCGGCGGCGCGATCACGCTGGGCAATGCCGCCACCGCGCTCTCCGGCGTCGCTCCGACGAGCGGGTCGATCGGCCTGCAGGCGACCGGCACGATCTCCGCCGGCACGCTGGGAGCAGGCACCGACATCGCCGCACAGGCCGGCGGCACCATCGCCGTGACCACCGCCCGCGCGGGCGACGACATCGACTTCGCGAGCAGCGGGGGCAACGTCTCGCTCGGCACGGGTACGGCGTCCGGCACGGGCGCGGGCGGTACGGGCATCGTCTTCGCACCCGTCCCGGGGACCCCCGGCGCGATCGGCTTCGG
The DNA here is from genome assembly GCA_035511275.1 of Novosphingobium sp. Lineage (GTDB taxonomy): Bacteria > Pseudomonadota > Alphaproteobacteria > Sphingomonadales > Sphingomonadaceae > Novosphingobium. Next base: position 889 of record DATKFS010000312.1, on the reverse strand, counting down.
AGCGGAGGATGTGCAGCTCGACCAGTCGACGATCCGGCTGCGCGCGCAAGGCGGCGACGTCGCCTCGGCCACGCAGCTCGCAACCGCCAACGGCGACGTGATCGTCAATGCGGCCCGCGACGCGGTGCTCGGCGCGGTTACCGCCACCGGCATCGGCACGGGCGGCGCCATCGCCGTGCGCGCCGGACGCGACGTGCGCGCCACCGCGCTGACCTCCACCAGCGACGACATCTCCGTCGGCGCCGACGGGAACGCGCTGCTCGGCACCCTCACCGCCTCGGACGACATCGACCTGACCGTGGGCGGGTCGCTGGACTGGGGGACCCTGCGGCTCACCGGCGGCAGCGACACCGCCCGCTTCGCCAACCTCAGCGGCACCGCCGGGACGAGCGGGGGCGTCAACTTCCTCGTGCCCGGCGTCGACCTCGCGCTCGCCGGCAACGTCGTGCGCATCCGCGCGGGCAGCGTCGGCACGGCGGCGGCCGGACCGGTCGGCCTCATCGCGCAGGACGTCACTTCAGGCGACTTCACCGCCACCGCGCTCGCGGGCGACATCCGCATCGGCGACGTCACGTCTTCCGGCAACGTCACCGTCACCGCCACGCTGGGTTCCGTCACCGGCCTGCCCGGCGGCTACGCCCCGGCGAGCGGCGGCGTCATCACCGGCATCGTGTCCGGCTCGGGCGACGGGCTGGTGGACACGGTGCTGCTCGACATCGGCACGACCGGCGCGATCGGCGCCATCACCGCCGGTTCCGTCACGTCCACCGGCACCGCGACCACGCTGCGCATCGGCCGGATCGACGCGGGCACCGTCAACCTCGGCGCCGTGCAGACGCTGGACCTGGGCTCCGTGACCGCCACCGGCGCGGTCACGCTCGCCACCTCC
>DATKFS010000311.1:0-12750 GCA_035511275.1 Novosphingobium sp. | reverse complement strand
GGTCGAGCACGTGCTGGCCACGCAGACGCTGCGGATGGCGCGCGCGAAGTCGATGGAAGTCCGGGTCGAGGGCAGGCTGGGCCACGGCGTCTCTGCCAAGGACGTGATCCTTGCCGTCATCGCCCGCATCGGCGTCGGCGGCGGCATCGGCCATGTCATCGAGTATCGCGGGTCCGCGTTCGCGGCGATGAGCATCGAGGAGCGGCTGACGGTCGCCAACATGTCGATCGAGGCAGGCGCCCGCGCCGGTATCTTCGCGCCCGACGAGACGACTTTCGCCTATCTCAAGGGTCGCCCCATGGCGCCCAAGGGTGAGGACTGGGACCGCGCCGTCGCCCACTGGCGCAGGCTGCGCAGCGACGAAGGCGCGGTGTTCGACCGGTCCGTCACCATCGATGCGGCCGAGATCGCGCCGAGCGTGACCTGGGGCACCAACCCCGAGCAGGTCGTTGCGATCACCGGCTCGGCGCCGCGTCTGGAGGAGTTCGCCGACGAGGGGCGCCGCGCCGCCGTCGCCCGCGCGCTCGACTACATGGGCATCGCGCCGGGGCAGGCGATGGCGGACGTCGAGGTCGACCATGTCTTCATCGGCAGTTGCACCAACAGCCGCATCGAGGACCTGCGCGCCGCCGCGAAAGTGTTGGAAGGACGCCATCTGGCACCGCGCATCCAGTCCGCGATCGTCGTGCCGGGCTCGGGCCTCGTCAAGCGGATGGCGGAGGCCGAGGGGCTCGACCGCGTGTTCCTCGACGCAGGGTTCGAATGGCGCGAGCCGGGTTGTTCGGCGTGCCTGGGCATGAATCCGGACGTGATCCCGCCGCTGGGCCGCTGCGCCTCCACGTCCAACCGCAACTTCGTCGGCCGGCAGGGCCCCGAGGCGCGCACCCACCTGATGAGCCCGGCGATGGCCGCGGCGGCGGGTGTCGCCGGCCGCCTCGCCGACGTGCGCGACTACATCGGAGAGCCGGCATGACCATGTCCGTCGTGGAAGGGCGGGCCTATCCGCTGGGCCTCGCCAACGTCGATACCGACCAGATCATCGGGTCCGACTGGCTCAAGACGATCAGCAAGGCCGGTCTCGGCCAAGGCGCCTTCGCGGCGCTGCGAGAGGCCGGTGTCACCGTGTTCGACGATCCGCGCTTCGCCGGCGCCGAACTCCTCGTCGCGGGGGAGAACTTCGGCTGCGGGTCGAGCCGCGAGCATGCGGCCTGGGCGATCGCGGACATCGGCGTGCGCGTGGTGATCGCGCCGAGTTTCTCGGACATCTTCTCCAGCAACGCCTTCAAGAACGGCATCCTCACCGCCGCCGTGGACGATGCCGCGATCGCGCCGCTGATGGCGGCCGCGCAGGCCGGGACGCTCCGGGCCGACCTCGTCGGGCAGGTGATCGAGACGCCCGACGGCCAACGCTGGCCTTTCCGCATAGACCCCTTCCGCCGCGAATGCCTGATCGAGGGCCTCGACGAGATCGCGCTCACGCGCACCGAGGACCCCGCGATCACCGCGCACGAGCAGCGCATGGCCGCCGCCGAGCCCTGGCTCGTGGGGGCGGCGCGACCCCCATCCCCCCGGCTCCACCCCTGACGGCGCTCGCGCCATCGCAACGGAGAAAGACATGACCATTCGCAGCAAGGACAGGCAGGGCTACCGGATGAAGTTCGGCGTGCTCGGCCCGTCGACCAACACCATCGTCCAGCCCGACTTCGACGACCTGCGTCCGCGCGGCGTCACCAACCACTACGCACGCATCCACGTCGACAACGCGCAGGCCGTCTCGAACGAGACGTTCATGGCAGGCGCGTGGAAGATCAGCGAGATGACCCACGACGCGGTGAAGCGGGTGCTGACCTGTGAGCCCAACTACCTCGTCATGGGCATGTCCGCCGTCACCTTCTTCAACGGCGCCGAGGGTGGCCGCAAGTGGCGCGAGCAGGTCGAGGAAGTCTCCGGCCTTGGTGTCTCGACCGGCGCGGAAGCGACCGTCGCGGCGCTGGAGGCATACGGCGGGATCAGGAAAGTCGCGTTCCTCTCGCCCTACTTCCCCACGGCCAATGCCGAGGTGAAGAACTTCCTCTCGGACTACGGCTACGAGACCGTGCGCGACGTGCCGCTGCAGCGTCCGAGCTGGATCGCCATCGCCGAGACCACCGAGCAGAGCTTGCGCGAGACCTTCCAGTACCTCGACGGCGATGACGTCGACGCGCTGATCCAGGTCGGCACCAACCTCGACTGCATGCGCTTCGCCGCCGCCGCCGAGACGTGGCTGGGCAAGCCGGTGATCGCGATCAACACCGCGACCTACTGGCACGCGCTGCGCGCCAACGGGATCGCCGACCAGGTCGACGGCTTCGGCCGGCTCATGGCGGAATACTGACACCATCCATCCCATTCCCGCCCGGCGCCCCTTCGCGGAAGGGTCACGCGCCGGGCGCCCTGGAGGCAGGACACGAAATGACTACGAAGAAACGGGTGCAGGTCGTCGTCGCGGGGGCGGGGCCGGTGGGTTCGGTCGCCGCCATGTATCTGGCGATGAACGGCGTGGACGTGGTGCTGGCGGAAACCGGTCCGGACAACGCGGCGGACCTGCGCGCCTCCACCTTCCATCCGCCTACGCTGGAAATGCTCGACCAGCTCAAGGTGACCGACTTCCTGCTCGAAACCGGGCTCAAGGCGCCCGTCTACCACTGGCGCGATCGCAAGACGGGCGAGATCCTGCCCTTCGACTTCGCCGAACTGGCGGGCGACACCAAGTACCCCTTCCGCCTGCAGTGCGAGCAGTACCACCTCTCGCGCAAGCTGTCCGACCGGCTGGCCGAGGAGCCCCATGCCGAGATCCTGTTCAACCACCGCCTCGTGTGGTTCCAGCAGGATGACGACGGCGTCGACGTTGCGCTCGAAACGCCGATGGGCATCGAGCACATCCGTGCCGACTACCTGATCGGCGCGGACGGCGCGTCCTCCATCGTGCGCAAGTGGCTCGGCGTGGAATTCGACGGCTTCACTTATCCAGAGCGGTTCCTGTGCCTCTCGACCGAGCAGGAGATCCGCGACGAGATCCCCGACCTCGCCTACGTCAACTACGTCTCCGACGCGGACGAGTGGATGGTGCTCCTGCGCGTGCCGACGCTCTGGCGCGTGCTGGTTCCGGCGAACGAGGAGACCAACGAGGAGCTGCTGTCGGACGAGAAGAAGACCCGCGTCTTCAACGGTTTCCTCAAGGATGGCGCCAGCGTCCAGACCCGTCACCGGACGATCTACCGGGTCCACCAGCGCGTCGCCAAGTCGTTCCGCGAGAACCGGGTGCTGCTCGTTGGAGACGCCGCGCACCTCAACAACCCGCTCGGCGGCTTCGGCATGAACAGCGGCGTGCACGACGCATTCAACTTGTGCGAACGCCTGGTGGACGTGCTCAAGGGCGGCGACGATGCCACGCTCGACCAGTTCGACCGCCAGCGCCGCACCGTCACCCACGCCTTCACGCAGGCGCAGACGATCGAGAACATGGAAATCATGCGCGGCGGCCAGGGCGAGGCCCATGCCCGGCGCGGCGACCGGATGCGCGCATTGCTCACCGACGACGACGCGCGGCGCCAGTACCTGCTGCGCCAGTCGATGATCGGCAGCCTCAGGGACGCCGCCGCCATAGCCTGACGCCGCGCGCCGCACCGGGACGGCTGGCGCAAGTGCCGGCCGTCCTCTAGGGTGCCCGGCGAGGAGGCGCGACGATGGCCGAGATCAGTTACCTGCAGGCCATCTTCCAGGCGCAATCCGAAGAGATGGAGCGTGACGCCCGCGTCCTCGTCATGGGCGAGGGCGTGCGCCGCGACGTCTACGGCACCACCACTGGCTTTGTCGAGCGCTTCGGCCCGGAACGCGTGCGCGACAGCACGCCGTCCGAACGCGGGTTCATCGGCGTCGCCGGGCGGATCGCGTTGCGGGGCGGGCGACCCGTCGTCGATGCCACGGTGGCCTCGTTCCTGTTCCCCTCGATGGACCAGATCTGCTCGTTCGTCGCCAAGTCGCGGTTCATCTATGGCGGGCAGGCGCTGCTGCCGATGGTGATCCGCTCCTGCCTGTTCTACGGCGACGCCGAGGCGCATCCGGCCGAGCGGCCCTATCCGGTGTTCATGAACATGCCGGGCCTCAAGATCATCGCCCCCTCCAACGCCCACGACATGAAGGGCCTGTTGAAAGCTGCGATCCGCGACGACGAGCCGGTCATGTCGTTCGAGGACGCGACCTGCTGGATGACCACCGGCGAAGTGCCCGACGACCGGGACTTCCTGGTGCCGCTGGGCAAGGGGGAGATCCGGCGCGCGGGGAAGGACGTGACCATCGTGGCGATCGCGGGCGCGGTGAATATCGCGCTCGACGCGGCGCTGCGGCTGCAGGGGCAGGGCATTTCTGCGGAAGTGGTCGATCCGCGCACGCTCGTCCCGCTGGACCGGGAGATCATCCTGCGCTCGGTGCGCAAGACCGGCCGCGCGATCTGCGTCGATCCCGCGCACGAGACCTGCAGCGCCGCCAGCGAGATCGCCGCGACCATCGCCGAGCAGGCGTTCGATGCGCTTCGCGCACCGGTCATGCGGGTGGCGACCCTCGACCGGCAGCTGCCATCGAGCCCGCACCTCGATCGCCCGCTCTATCCCTCGGTGGAGCGCATCGTCGAGGCGGCGCGGACGCTGGTCGGTGCGGCGGACGCCCGGTCGCGCGCGGCCTGACGCTCAGGCCGGAACCGCGACGCGGGACAGCGCCCGCGTGTGGCTTCGCGCTTCCTCGCGCAGTTCGCCCGCCAGCGGCGGCTCCACATGGGGCAGCAGGACCTGGCAGATCGCCAGCCTGAGGTGGGTTTCCAGCGCGTCGTCCGCGATCTCGCGCTTGGCCCAGAGGATGATCGTGCCCACCATGCTGATGCACACGAGGCGCGAGAGCAGGGCGATGTCGTCCGCCACCAGCAGCCCGGCGGTCCGCATGTCGCGCAGCGCGCTGCCGGCGTAAGTCTCGTAGACCTCGGGCAGCCCCACCAGTCCGGCATGGGCGACGAGGATCGGGGCGAAGGCGCGGGCGAGGGCGGGAGCCGCGAAGGTCTTGCCGGCGAGCTTGCGCGGCAGCATCCGGAAGAACGCCATGCCGCCGCCTGCCGCATCCCGGTGCGCTTCGGCGATCGTCTCCTCGCTCCGTTCGCGGGCGCTGGAGGCGAACAGGCCGTCCTTCGAGCCGTAGATGTTGAACAGCGTGCGTTCCGCCACGCCCGCCGCCTGCGCGATCATCTTCATCGACAGCGCCTCGCCGCCGTGGCGGGCGAGCAGGGAGAACGTCGCCGCCTGTATCCGCTCGCGCCGATCGCGCTGGCGCGGGGTCAGCGCGCGGGGCGCGAGCAGGGCGTCCTTGAGGGAGATCGATGCGGTCATGGCGCAGGACTTAGAACGGACCGGCGGCAAAGGGCAATCGGCGCCATGGGTAATCGCCTCTGTTCCGGTTTCATCGCATCGCGGCCAGACCCGAGATCGCCCTCAACCCGAGACGTGCGCGGCGGTAGCCCGAGGCTTTCCCAGCTTTGCGAGGTGCCCCGTGAAACCGCGTCTGACCATCCCCTTCCGAGGCCGCGCATGAGCGGCAGGCTCCCTCTGGCGGGGCTCGCCGTCGTCGCCATCGAGCAGGCGGTCGCCGCGCCGTTCTGTACCTCGCGTCTCGCCGACGCGGGCGCAACCGTCATCAAGATCGAGCGGCCGGAAGGCGACTTCGCGCGCGGCTACGACGACGTCGCGAGGGGGGAGAGCAGCTACTTCGTCTGGCTCAACCGGGGCAAGCAGTCGCGCGTGATCGACATGGCGAGCGAGGCGGGCAAGGCCGAGCTTGCCGCACTGCTCGAAGGGGCGGACGTGCTGGTGCAGAACCTCAAGCCCGGATCGCTGGCCCGGCTCGGCTTCGATCCCGCCGCGCTCTGCGCCGCCAATCCGCGCCTGATCGCCTGCTCGATCAGCGGCTATGGCGACACCGGGCCGATGGCCGACCGCAAGGCCTACGACCTGCTGGTCCAGGCGGAATCCGGCCTCGCCTCGATCACCGGAGGGCCCGACGAGCCGGCCCGCGTGGGGATTTCGGTGGTCGACATCGCCACCGGCGCAACCGCCCATGCCGCCATTCTCGAGGCATTGATCGGGCGCGGGATGACGGGCAAAGGCGCGGACATCCGCGTCTCGATGTTCGATGTCATGGCCGACTGGCTGACCGTGCCGCTGCTCCACCACGAGGGTGGGAAACCGCCCCTGCGCCTCGGCCTCGCCCACCCCTCGATCGCGCCCTACGGTGTCTTCGCCACGCGCGAGGGCGTGCCATTGCTCGTCTCGATCCAGAGCGACCGCGAATGGGCGAAGTTCGCCGCCGTATTCCTCGACGACGCCGCTATCGCCGCCGACCCGCGTTTCGCGACCAACCTCGCGCGGGTCGCCAACCGGGCCGAGACCGACGCGCTGGTCGCCGCCGCCTTCGCCGCGATGGACGAGGGAGAGGCCCGCGCGCGCCTGGTCCGCGCCGACGCGGCCTTTGCCGGGGTGAACGACATGGCGGCGCTGTCCGCGCACCCGCTGCTCCGCCGGGTCGAGGTCGATACGCCCGCCGGGCCAGTGGCCTACCCCGCGCCCGCGCCGGTGTTCATGGGCGAGGACCGGCATTACCGGCCCGTCCCCGCGCTGGGAGAGGGGCAGTGAGCGGCTTTGTCACCCCCGTCGCCCCGCTGTTCGTGCCCGCCGACCGGCCCGAACGCTTCGCCAAGGCCGCCGCGAGCGGCGCGGATGCGGTGATCCTCGACCTCGAGGACGCCGTCGCGCCCGACCGCAAGGCCATGGCCCGCGCCGCGCTCGCCTGCGACTTCACCGAAAAGCCGGTGATCGTGCGCATCAATGGCGTCGGCACGCCGTGGCATCGCGAGGATGTCGCCGCGGTCGCGGGCCTGCCCTTCGCGGCGATCATGCTGCCCAAGGCCGAGCGCGCACAAGAGGTCGCCGCGCTCGCCGCGTCGATGCCGGTCATCGCCCTCGTCGAGACGGCGCGCGGCATCGCCGCCGTCCGCGAGATCGCGCAGGACGGTGGCGCCTTGGCGCTGACGCTGGGCACCGTCGACTACGTCGCCGACCTCGGCTGCGAGCACACGCGCGAGGCGCTGCTGGCGGCGCGCAGCGAGATCGTCCTCGCCTCGCGCCTCGGCGGCCTCGGCCCGCCGATCGACGGCGTGACGCTGGACGTGCGCAGCGGCGGCTCCGCGCTCGACGATGCCCGCCATGCCCGCGCGCTGGGCTTCGGCGGCAAGCTGGCGATCCACCCCGCGCAAGTCGCGCCGATCCTCCAGGGCATGGCGCCCGCCCCGCGCGAGTGCGAATGGGCGCGCCGGGTGCTCGACAGCGGGGACGGAGCCGTCGCGCTCGACGGGATGATGATCGACGAACCGGTTCGCGCCCGCGCCCGCGCGATCCTGCGCCGGGCCGCCGCGATCGGCCGAGGCTGAGCTTCCTTGCGAGTCGCGGGCGCCGCTCGGCCGCCACGCGACCTTGCAAGACCGCGTGGCGAGGACTTGCGCCGCGTGCACCAATGCCCCGATTTCCTGCGCAAGCCCGTGCTGCGCTTGCGAAATGGGGACTTGCGCGCGCCTTGCTTGAATCGCATCCTCACACCCATTGATCGGCAGGCGAACAAGCTCGTTTCACGGCTCAGCAATGTGACGGCTTGATGAAAACATCGCGTCATTGATACGGGTCAAAACATAGCGGGGTACATGAGGTGGAAGGAGCACACATTCGTTCGATCGGACGGGCTCTCGCGGTTCTGCGTGCCGTCAACCAGCAGGGCGCGATGTCGATGATGCAGATCGCCAACGCGGTCGGCATCCCCTATCCCACCGCCTGCCGCATCGTGCACACGCTGCAGGAAGAGGGGATGCTGGAGCGCGAGCCGACGCGGAAATACTACCGCCCGACGGCCCTCGTGAACGCGTTGTCGCACGGCTACCAGGACCATTCCGACCTTGTCGGCATCGCGCGGCAGGAACTGGAGACGCTCACGGCCAAGCACTTCTGGCCGGTCTCGCTCACCACCCGCGTCGGCCAGCATATCCTCGTGCGCGACTGCACCCACGCGCTTTCGCCGATGGCGCTGACCAACTACCAGCCCGGCGCCAGCTTCCCGCTGGTGGAGTGCGCCTCGGGGCACGTCATGCTCGCCTTCAGCGAGGAGGAGCAGCGCAACAGCTGGCTCGACGCCTCCGAGAACTTCGACCTCGCGCCCGATCAGCACACCCTGCTGCGGCTGCGCGAACCGGGCTTCGCGGCCCAGGTGCGCGAGCAGGGCTACGTGCTGCGCGGCTACAACCAGTTCACCAATACGCCGGGCCGCACCTCGTCGATCGCGGTTCCGATCTTCAGCGAGGGAGAGGTCTGCGGCGCGCTGACGCTGGTGTTCTTCTCGGTCTCGATGAAGCAGGAGACCGCCGTGGAGCGCTACGTGCCGGACCTCAAGAAGTCGGCGCTGGCGATCACCGCCCGACTTGCCGGGCAGGACGCGGCACCGGTGCGGACGATCGGCACGGCGGAAAGCCTCGCCATCCACGCCGGAGCGTGAGGGCACAGGCGTCGTCCCGGACTTGATCCGGGAGCGCTGCGTACCCTTGAGGCGAAAACTCGCCATGGGCCACTGCCCCGCAGCGCCTTACCAAAAGGTGGGGGCGGCCTTGCCAGCGGTCCCGGATCAAGTCCGGGACGACGGCGGGTTTCTCAGATCGATATGTGGAGCGAGCGCACTTCGGTGTAGCTCAGCAGTTCCTCGAGGCACTCCTCGCCGCCGATACCGGAGTTCTTGACGCCCCCGAACGGCGCACCGACGTAGTGCATCTTCGAGCCGTTGATGTGGGTCACCCCGCTCTCGATCGCGCGCGCGGTGCGCAGGGCGGCCGAGATGTCCTTCGTGAACACGCTGGCGGTGAGGCCGTAGGGCGTGGCGTTGGCCATCTCGATCATCGCCGCCTCGTCGGTCCAGCCCTGCACGGTCATGACCGGGCCGAACACTTCCTCGCGCGCGATGGTGGCGCCTGCCGGAACGTCGGCGAAGAGCGTGGGCTCGACGAACCAGCCCTTGTCGAGTCCTGCGGGAACGCCGCCGCCGAAAGCGACGCGGGCCTCCTGCTTGCCCGCCTCGATCATGCGGCGGACGCGGTCGCGGTGGGGGGCGGAGTTGAGCGGGCCCATGTTCGACGCCGGGTCGCTGGCGTCACCCACCCGGATCGCGGCCATGCGCTCGGCGAGGCGGGCGGTGACCTTGTCCTTGAGGCTTTCGTGGACGAGCACGCGCGCGGTGGAGCCGCAGCTCTGCCCGGCCCAGGCGAAGTTCATGCCGGCGATGGCCGCGTCGGCGGCCTTGTCGGCATCGGCATCGGCGAAGACCACCAGCGGGTTCTTGCCGCCCAGCTCCAGCGTGACGTGCTTGACGGTCGCCTCGGCCGCGGCGCGCTGGATGGCGAGCCCGGTGGCGACCGAGCCGGTGAAGCCGATGCGCCGCACCTCGGGATGGCGCGCGATGGCGTCGCCCACCGGCAGGCCATGGCCCGAGACGATGTTGACGACACCGGCGGGGAGAACCTCGGCGCAGATCTCGGCGAAGATCGCGGCGGACAGCGGACTCGTCTCGGGTGTCTTGAGGACCACGCAGTTTCCGGCGGCGAGTGGCGCGGCGCAACTGGCGGTGGCGAACATGAAGGGATGGTTGAACGGCACGATGCGCCCGACGACGCCGTAAGGCACGCGCAAGGTCATGTGCATGTTGGGTGAAAGTGCGGCGTAGGTATCGCCCTTTATCTCGGAAATCAGGCCGGCGAAGTACTCGAACTGGTTGGCCGACTTGAACATGTCGTTGGCAAGGTTGCCGATGGTGTTGCCGCTGTCGGCCGCTTCCACGGCGACCACTTCCTCGGCGCGCGCCCGCACGGCGGCGGCGAGGGCCTTGAGCATGTCGCGCCGTTCCCAGATCGAGGTCTGGCCCCAGCTTTTCTGCGCCTCTCGCGCGGCCTCGACGGCGGCGGCGACGTCCTGCGCGGTGCCGGCGGGGACGCGGCCGATCAGCGCCTCGGTGGAGGGATCGGTGCAGTCGATCCACTCGCCCGAGCCGTAAGTGAGCTGGCCGCCGATGAGCATCGGGCGATCGCCGTAGAGCATATGTCTTGTCCTAGATTCAGGGCCGCGCGAGGCCGAGGTGGCCGCGCAGCGTGGTGTCTTCGTAGTCCTGCCGCACCAGCCCGCGCTGGCGCAGGATCGGCACGACCTCGTCCACGAAGGCCGGGACGCCTTCCGACTGGACCGGGAACATGAGGTTGAAACCGTCGCAGGCCCCGGCGGCGGACCAGTCGTCCATCATGTCCGCCAGTTGCTCGGGCGTGCCGACGAAGGAGTGGTGCGCGCGCACGCGGGCCTGCCGGCGCAGGTATTCGCCCAAGGTCGGTACTTCGCCGTCCTCGCCGATGAGGCGGGCGGGGTCGCGCATGCCGCTCAGCACGCGAGGCGCCTGGCGGATGTCGTCCATCGGCAGCGGCTTGTCCATGGCGTAGCCCGAGAAGTCCATGCCGAACTGGTCGCCCAGCATGGCCAGCTGGATGCGCGGGTGGAGCAGTTCGAGATAGCGGGCCTCGTTGGCGCGCGCTTCTTCCTCGGTTCCGCCGAGGATCGGGGCGATGCCGGGCATGATGCGCACGCCCGCCGGATCGCGGCCGACCCCGGCGAGCATCGCCTGCAACTCGCTGCGGAAGGCGACGGCCTTGTCGCGGTCGGAGGCGATGGTGAACATGACTTCGGCGATGCGCGCGGCGAAGTCCTTGCCGGCGGGCGACATGCCCGCCTGCACCCGCACCGGCTCGCCCTGCGGCAGTTCGGGCATGGCCTGCCAGGCTTCGCGCACAGTTTCGACGTAGCCCGTGGCGCGGATGTAGCGCTCCTCCTTGCCGGGATGCGTGCGGGTGGAGAAGTTCGCCGCCGCCCTGTCGGCGCCGGTGGTGACGATGTTCCAGCCCGCCCGGCCCGCGCTCAGTCGGTCGATCGTGGCGAGCTTGAGCGCGGTGGCGCGCGGGTCGGTATAGGTGGTGGAGTAGGTGCCGACGAAGCCGATCTTCTCGGTCACCGCCGCCAGCGCGGGGATCAGCACCATGGGGTCGAGCGTCGGGAAGGCGAGCGCGCCTTCGTGGCGGCCGTTCAGCTCGTAGGAATAGAGGATCTCGGCGAAGAAGATCATGTCGAGCTTGCCGCGCTCGGCATGGGCGGCGAGCTGGTGGTAGTGTTCGAGCGAAGTCAGGTCCTCGCCCGGCGTCGGCGAGGAACGCCAGGAACCCACATTGTGGCCGTGCCCCATCAGGAACAGGCCGAGGGCGATGCGGCGGTCGGACATCAGCGCTCGCCCGGAACCGAAGGGAAGGGGGCGGCCTGCGGGGGGACGACAGGGTGCAGCCGGTCGGGCAGCTCGGCGAGGGAGACCTGCCAGCTGGTGCCTTCGTGGAGGATCAGGTCGGCCACTTTCGCCACCGCCCCCTCGTCCGCGAAGGCGACGAGCGGCACGCTGCCCTGCGGCGGGCGCGGGATGTTGAGCGGGCCTTCGACCTGGAAATAGGCGCCCTCATGGGCGATGGCACGGACCTTGGCGGGATCGGACAACTGCCCGCCCTCCACATCGGCGACCAGCGCGTCGGCGTCCCAGCTGGTCAGCAGGGCGCGCACGGTATCGACCAGCTCGATGCTGCGATCGGGGTCGGAGCCCGGCGCGATGCGCCAGGCCGCGCGGCCTTTGCTCATGAAGTCGAGCGTGGCGAGCCCGCGCGCCAGCGTGAAGGGCTCCACCGTGTCTGCCTCGACCACGGCGCAGAGACCGATACGGGCGGTGCGCGCGGCACAGAACGCGGCCATGGCGAGGCCGTCGAGCGGGTCGGCGCGGTCGCAGTTGCCGACGAGGACGAGCGGCCAGCCGGCGGCGTCGAAGCTCTCGATCGCCTCGATCCAGCGTTGCAGGGTGCCGCTCGTCAGGTCGGCGGGGACCACCACGGTTCGGGTCGGCGAGGTCATGTTCTTCAGTTCTCCCAGCGCGCGGGCGACAGGCCCGGCGCGGCGCGGTCTACCGCCTTGCGCTCGGTGTCGAATTCCCACGCGAAATCGGTGCGGTTGCGGTCCGCAACCATCGGCAACAGGTCCGCCGGAATGTGGCGCAACTGCTCGGGCGACCAGTTGGGGACCGGCCCATAGGGGCGGGCCCAGGCGGGGCGGTAGTCGATCTCGATCATGCCGCGCGTCTGCTCGGTAGTATTGGGCCCGACGCCGTGAAACAGCCGCGTCGCGAAGACGAAGGCGTCGCCCGCCTTGAGCGGCACCGTCACCGCATCGGGATGGTCCTTGTACCGCCGATAGGGCTGGGCGTCCGAATGCCAGCAGATGTGCGAGCGCGGGATGATCTTGAGCGGCGAGCGCTCGGTCCCGGTATCGTCGAGGTAGTAGAGCACGCGAAGGCGCAGCGGGCAGCTTTCGAGCCACTGCGAGTAGGTCGAGCCGAAGGGCTGGAAGTCGGTGTGGTACTCCAGCGCCGGGGCGCCCGGGTGGCTGAGGATGTAGAAGCTATGCATGAACACCAGGTCCTCGCCCATCAGCGCCCGCGCGAAAGGGAGGACCTTGGGGTTGCCGATCAGCCGCGCGGTTTCCGGGCCGTGGGTGTGCGGCGGGATCTTGGCGAAGGCGC
>DATKFS010000310.1:0-39160 GCA_035511275.1 Novosphingobium sp. | reverse complement strand
AGCCCGGTGATGGGAGCGGCCTCGCGCGCCTTCTCCAGCCTTTCGGCCCACTCCTTCTTGAAGCCGCCGATCTTGCGCAGGCCGAGGCGCAGTATCCTCTCGCCCTCGAGCGTGTTGTCCCAGTCGCTCGTGCCGACGTCGATCGGGCGCACCTCCACCCCGTGCGCCTTCGCGTCACTCACCAGTTGCGCGGGGGCGTAGAACCCCATGGGCTGGCTGTTGAGCAGCGCGCAAGTGAACGCCGCCGGATAATGGCACTTCAGCCACGACGAGACATAGGCGAGCCACGCGAAGGCCTGCGCATGGCTTTCGGGGAAGCCGTATTCGCCGAAACCCTCGATCTGCTTGAAGCAGCCTTCGGCGAAGTCCTGCGGATAGCCTCTGGCGACCATGCCGTTCACGAACTTCTCCTGATGGAGGTGGATCGTGCCGTTGTGCCGGAAGGTCGCCATCGAGCGGCGCAGGCGGTCGGCCTCGGGCGGGGTGAAGCCCGCCGCGACGATCGCCAGCTTCATCGCCTGCTCCTGGAACAGCGGCACGCCGAGGGTGCGGTGCAGAAGCTCGTACATCTCGCCCTTCGGACCGGGAAAGACGACTTTCTCTTCCCCCGTGCGCCGCCGCAGGTAGGGGTGGACCATGCCGCCCTGGATCGGCCCGGGCCGCACGATCGCGACCTGGATGACGAGGTCGTAGAGGATCCGGGGCTTCATGCGCGGCAGCATCGAGATCTGCGCCCGGCTCTCGACCTGGAAGGTGCCGATGCTGTCGCCCTTGCGGAGCATGGCGTACGTCGCCTCGTCCTTGCCGTCGAAGCTCGCCAGCGTCAGGTCCTCCAGATCGTGCCTGCGCAGCAGGTCGAAGCATTTGCGGATAGCGGTCAGCATACCGAGCGCCAGCACGTCGACCTTCATCAGGCCCAGCGATTCGAGATCGTCCTTGTCCCATTCGATGAAGGTCCGGTCGGGCATGGCGGCATTGTGGATCGGGACCATCTCGTCGAGCCGCCCCTCGCTCAGCACGAAGCCGCCGACGTGCTGCGAGAGGTGGCGCGGATAGGCGAGCAGGCGGCCGACCATGTCGCGCATCCGCTCGAGCTGGGGGTTGGCGGGATCGAAGCCCGCTTCGGTGAGGCGGTCCTCGGGCAGTTCGTCGCCGCCCCAGCTGCCCCAGACGGTGCCGGACAGGCGCGCGGTGACGTCCTCGCTCAGCCCCAGCGCCTTGCCCACCTCGCGGATGGCGCTGCGCTGGCGATAGCGGATGACGGTGGCGGCGATCCCCGCACGGTCGCGCCCGTAGCGCCTGAAGACGTACTGCATCACTTCCTCGCGCCGCTCGTGCTCGAAATCGACGTCGATGTCGGGCGGCTCGTCGCGCTCGGTGGAGAGGAAGCGCGAGAACAGCAGCTTCTCCTTCACCGGGTCGATCGGGGTGACGCCGAGGAAGTAGCAGACCAGCGAATTGGCCGCGCTGCCGCGCCCCTGGCACAGGATCGGCTTATCGAGGCCACGGGCATGGCGCACGATGTCGTGGACGGTGAGGAAGTAGCAGGCGTAGTTCTTGAAGCGGATCAGCGCGAACTCCTCGCCCAGCACCTTGTGGTAGGCGGGCGGCAGGCCATCGGGGAAGCGCGCGTAGGCGCCTTCCAGCACGAGATGCTCCAGCCAGTCCTGCGGTTCCCAGCCCTCGGGCACCGGTTCGCGCGGGTATTCGTAGCGCAGGTCGTCGAGCCGGAAGGCCACGCAGTCCAGCAGGTCCTGCGTGGCGGCCAGCGCTTCGGGGCAGGCGTGGAACAGGCGGGCCATCTCGGCCGGGGCCTTGAGGTGACGCTCGGCATTGGCGGCGAGGCGGCGGCCGGCGGTCTGCACTTTCAGCCCCTCGCGGATGCAGGTGAGCACGTCCTGCATCGGGCGGTCCTCGGGCGCGGCGTAGAAGACCTCGTTGGTGGCGATGAGCGGCACGCCGGTCTTCGCGGACAGCGCCATGCGCTGCGCGAGGCGGCGCGCGTCGCGGCCGGCACGCGGCATCGTCGCGGCCAGCCAGAGCCTCGGCGTCGCCTTGCGCAGCGTCTCCAGCAGCGCCTCGTCGCCGTCCATGGCGATGAGGGCAAGGTCCTGCGCATGGTCGATGAGGTCCGCGAGATACAGCTCGCACTCGCCCTTCTTCGCGCGGCGGTTGCCCAGCGTCAGCAGGCGGGTGAGCCGCCCCCAGCCGAGGCGGGTCGTCGGGTAGGCGACCAGGTCCGGCGTATCGTCGGCGAAGACCAGCCGGGCGCCGACGACCAGCTTCAACCCGCTCTTCTCGCGCCCGATCTCCTTCCACGCCGCGAAGGCGCGCACGACGCCGGCCACGGTGTTGCGGTCGGCGATGCCAAGCCCGGTCATTCCCATCGCCTGCGCCCGCGCGACCATCTCCGGCCCCGGCGAAGCGCCGCGCAGGAAGCTGAAGTTGGTGGCGGCGACAAGTTCCGCGAAAGGCGGCGCCTCGGTCATGGGAACAGCCCGTGGAGATACCAGCGCGGCTCGGGCGTCTCGCCGAACAGGCCGCTGCGGAAGATCCAGTAGCGGCGGCCCTCGCCGTCCTCGATGCGGTAGTAGTCACGCGTGTCGCCCGCACCGCCGGGCAAGTGGCCGCCGCGTTTGCGCCACCATTCCGCGCCGATCCGCTCCGGCCCCTCGGCCAGCCGCACGTCGTGGAGGCGACCCTTCCAGCGGAAGCGCTGGGGCGGGCTGTCGGGCACCCCGGCGATCACGTCCACCTGCTGCGGCGGGTCGAGCAGGAGCAGCGGGCGGACCGGGCGGTCGTCCGCCCCGGGCCAGGCGGGCACTTGCGTACCCTTGGCCGGGACGAGCACCTGCGCCCGCTCGGGCAAGTGGCGGTCGCAGGGGGCGAGGCGGCTCACCCGCTCCTCGCCCAGCCGCACGCTCAGCCGGTCGACCAGCGCGGCGATGCTGTCCTCGCTTTCCTCGCGCCCGCCTTCCAGCGCGATCTGGCGCGAGGGCAGATGCTCGGTCACCAGCACCGCAAGGCTGATCGCATCGAAGCCGTAGCCGGGGTCGAGCGGGTCCGACAGGGTGTCGATCCGCTCTCGCAGCAGGCGCATCACGGTGGCCGGATCGCGCACCGCCCGCCCCGTCTCCACCGCGAGGCGGGGGCGCAGGTTGTCGCTGCGATGGAGCACGACGAGGAAGCGCCGCCCGCCGAGCTGGCGCTCCTCCATGATCCGGCCCGCCTGCACGAGCAGGTCCTCCACCACGTCGAGCGCATCGTCGGTGCGGGCGAGCGGCTCGGGGAAGCGCGCCTCCAGCCGGATCGGCTCGGTGGGGCGCAGCGGGGTGATCGGGCTGCCCGCCTCGCCCAGGATCGCGCGCAGGCGCATCACCGCCGTCTCGCCGAAGCGCGCGGCAAGTCCCGCCATCGGCCGCGCGGCAAGGTCGCCCAGCGTGGCGAGCCCGGCACGGCGCAGGCCGGAAAGCCCGGCCTCGTCCAGTTCCAGCGCGGCGACGGGAAGCGCGCGCACGTCGTCCCCGCTGCCGAACCGGGCGAGCGCGCGCGCGGCGGCGGCGTGGGCGGCAAGGGCGTTGCGGGCCGTGTAGCCCGCAGCGGCGAGCACTTGCGCGACCAGCCTGCCCTCGCCCCCGAACAGGTGCGCGCAGCCGGTCAGGTCGAGCACCAGCCCGTCGGGCGGGTCGGGCGCGACGAGCGGGGTGAAGGCGATCATCGCGTTCGCCAGCCGCTCCAGCTCGCGCGCATCGGCCACGGGATCGTGGGGCGCGGTGACGAGGTCCGGGCAGCGCGCCCGCGCATCGGCCAGCGTCATGCCCGCCGACAGGCCCTGCGCGCCCGCCCCGGCACCGACCGCCGCAAGGCGCAGCGCCTGCCCGTCGCGCGCGACCAGCGCTCCGCCCGTCTCAGGCAGAGCGCCGCTGCGGCTCGCGCGTTCGCACGGCAGCCAGGGAAACCACAGCGCCAGGTAGCGGCGGGCTTTCGGCTTCGAGGGGGCCGGGGATTGCGGATTCGATGGGTTCTGCGTGGAAACCGCCATGTTCTTCATTCCATTCCAGCCGCCAGCGCAGGCCGCCCGGCCCGCCGCGACGGCGCTGGAGTTCGACGTGGAGGGCAGGTGCGCCCGGGGCGCGCATCTCGAGCGGGGTGGAGGGGGCGCTGGCGACCGACCAGCGGGTATGCGCGGCGCTCGGTCGGGGCTCGGCATCGCCGCGCAGGATCACCACGGGAATGCGCGACTGCTCCGCGGCGAGGATCAGGCGGCGGCTGGCGACGAGATCGTATTCGCGCATCCGCCCCCAGGTTTCCATCACCACGCCCGCGGACCCCGGGCAGCGCACGGCATCGAGCGCGGCACGCAGCAGCGCGGCATCGTCGGCGGCGTCGACGATGACCAGCCGCGCGGGGTCCAGCCCGAGCGGCGCCCAGCCTTCGCCGCAAGGCTCCATCCGCAGGGTCCGCGCGCGCTTCCTGACGCGCAGCAGCAGGATCGGCCGCCCGGCGCCGGCCTCTATCGCGGCGAGCCCGAAGGCCAGGGCGGAGGCCCAGCCATCGGCGTCGGCATGGACTTCGTGAAGCTGCCCTTCAGCCAGCCCCGGAAAGCCGCCCGGGGCCGGGGACGAAGAGGGCGGTGGGGGCGGATCGGCGCCGGGACGCAGCGGGATGTGGAACATTGGGGACCATGCCTCGAATCGGGAAATATGTTCCTATTATGTTCCAATTCGATAGTCCGAGTCCACATGCGGTTTTCCCCTGAGCACAACCCTTCGTCCCGCGCCCGGCCCGGGGCGGCGGTTCACGGTCGGCGTTCAGGATCGGCGCGGGGGATGCGGTGCCGTCAGGCGGCGACCGGCAGCCGGCGGACGGTCAGACCGGCATGGCGCTCGACGATGTCCGCCGCCTCGCGCACCGCGTTGCGGCCCCGGAAGGTGGGGCTGCCGTCCGGCGTCCAGGCGATGCCGTCGATGGTATATGCCATGCGCTCGCGCTGCCAGGCGACGTAGGCGGGATGGTTGGCGAAAGCGCGGTCGATCGCGGCGATCGGGTCGGCTCCGGGCGCGATCACCTCGCCGAAGTGCCACATCGCGTAGTCCTCGCTGTCCTGCCAGTCGATGCCCCGGGCGTCGACGAAGAGGCAGGGGCGCGGGTGGACCAGGAACTCGTAGACCTGGCTGCTGACGTCGCCCACGTAGAGGTCGGCGCCCAAGGTATAGGTCATGTCGTTGCAACGTACCGAGCAGAGGTCGACCACGACCTGCCCGGGGATCGCCAGCGCCTCCCACCGCCGCCGCTCGCGCGCCGACCAGCGCCGCGCCAGCCTGACGTGCGGCGCGACGACGAGGTTGTAGCGACCGTCCCTCGCCACCGCCTCGACCAACCGCCGCCCGAACGTCTCGATCGAGGAATGCTTTTTGGAGAAGTGCGGGTTGTAGAGGATCGTCGGCCGCCCGTTGTCGAACAGCGGCGGGCGCCGCGTGGCGCCTGCGAGGATCGTCGAGAGCTTGATCGGCCCGGTCACCGTGCAGTCCCCCGGCGCGACGAAGCCGCTGGCCAGCAGGCGGTCGCGGTCCTTGCGCCCGGCGACGAGGACATGGTCGAACAGCGTGAAGCGCTTCTCGAAGCCCACCGCGCGGTCTCCCGCGCCATGGGGAATGTGCAGGATCGGCGGGCAGTCCCCCCGCAGCCGGCGCAGTATCGTCGAGGTCCGCTCGGCGCAGAGGATGGCGGCGGCATCGCAGAGGCGCCCGGCCCAGGCCACCAGCCGCACGAACTTGTGCAGCGCCCGCGGCAGCAGGACGGCGGCGCGCGGCAGACGCATCACCACCATTTCCGGCACCGCATCGCCGATGGCGCGCGCCTGCGCCCGCGCCGTGGCGGCTTCCTCCTCGGTGCAGACGAACATCGTCACTTGCCCTGGGTGGCGGCTTTCAAGCTCGCAGGCGACCGGCAGGATATGCGCGAACTGGTGCGCTCCCCCGATGGCGAGGACGTGGATGCGGGTGAAACGGCCGGCGGAGATCATGGACGCCCCCTTGCCCGAGCGAGATGTGCCCGAAGTGGAGTCTTTATGTGAATTTGCCCATGTTTGCCACGACAAGCCCGTCCTCGACGGCGGGGCCACTCGCGGATAAGGCTCGGCAGGCGATGCAGATACTCCTGGTTGAAGACGATTCCGCCCTCGCGGCGCACATCATCGCCGGCCTGCGCGAGGCCGGGCACGTCGTCGAGCACTGCGCCGACGGGCGCGACGCGCTGGTGCGGGCGACGTGCGAGACCTACGACGCGATCGTCCTCGACCGCATGTTGCCCACCCTCGACGGGCTCAAGCTGCTGGCGGCCCTGCGCGCCACCGACGATGCCACCCCGGTGCTGATCCTCAGCGCGCTGGGCGACGTCGACGAGCGCGTGCGCGGCCTGCGCGCCGGGGGCGACGACTACATGGCCAAGCCCTTCGCGATGTCCGAACTGCTGGCCCGGCTGGAGACCCTCGCGCGGCGCAATGCCCCGGTGGCGGAGGCTGCCAGCCTGCTGCGCGTCGCCGACCTCGAGATCGACCTCGCCTCGCACACCGTCACCCGCGCGGGACGGCGCATCCAGCTCACCTTGCGCGAACTGCGCATCGTCGCCTACCTCGCGCGCAATGCCGGGCGGGTGGTGACGCGCACGATGCTGCTGGAAAACGTGTGGGACTACAACTTCGACCCGCAGACCAACATCATCGACCAGCACATCAGCAAGCTGCGCCAGAAGATCGCGGGCGTAGAGGGCGAAGACCTGATCCACACCGTGCGCGGGGTCGGCTACGTGATGCGCCCGGCGTGAACGGCCCGGCATGACGCGCCTGCTGCGCAGCCTCTCGTTCCGGCTGGCGCTGAGCTACGCCGGGATGTTCTGCCTCTCGGTGGCGCTGCTGATGGGGGCGGTCTACTGGCTGCGCGTGGTCGTCCCGATGGAGCGCGCGCGGCACATGGTGGAGGCCGAGGAGGCCGAGTTCCGCGCCGGCTACCTCGCCCACGGCCTTGCCGCCACCCGCGCCGCGCTCGACCGGCGGGCGGAGCATCCCGGCGAGATCAAGGCCTTCCATGCCCTGATCGCGCCGAACGGCGCCGTCGTCACCGCCAACCTGCCCAGCTGGCCGACGCGGCCCCCGCCGCACCTCACCATCATCGAGGCGGATACCTTCATCGACGGCGTCGAGATCGACCACAACGCGCTCGTCAGCGACCAGCTCCTTCCCGACGGCGTGCGCCTGATGGTGGGCCGCGACGTGGAGGAAGTGACCGACGACGCCGAGGTCCTGCGCACCGCCGCGATCTGGATCTTCGGGGTGACCCTGCTGCTCGGCCTCAGCGGCGGCTGGCTGATGAGCCGGGCGATCGGCGGGCGGATCGAGGCGGTGACGCTGGCGGCGCGGCAGGTGATGGACGGCGACCTTGCCGGCCGCGTGCAGGTGCGCGGCACCAACGACGACTTCGACCGGCTGGGAGAGACGCTCAACCTCATGCTCTCGCGCATCCAGAGCCTGTTCCGCGCGGTGCAGAGCGTGTCGGACAACGCCGCGCACGAACTGCGCACCCCGCTGGCGCGGCTGGTGGGGCGGCTGGAAGCGCTGGAGCACCTCGCGCGCGGCAATCCGCAGATGCACGTCGCGGTGGGGGACGCGATCGTCGAGGCCAACCGGCTGCAGCAGATCCTGGCGGCGCTGATGCGCATCTCGCGGCTGGAGAACGGGCGGCATCCGCTCGAACTGCAGCGCACCGACGTGATCCAGCTGATCGAGGACCTCGTCGAGTTCTACCAGCCCGAGGCGGAGCGGCTGGGCATCGAGCTGGTCGTCTCGGCGCGGCGGCCGCTGGTGGCGGACCTCGATCTCGACCTGGTGTTCCAGGCGCTGTCGAACCTGCTCGACAATGCGCTGAAACATGCAGGCGCGGGCAGCCGGATCGAACTGGCGGCGACGCGCGACCGGGACGGCCTGCACATGAGCGTAGCGGACGACGGCCCCGGCCTCGGCATCGAGGAGCGCGGGCGGGTGACCGAGCAGTTCTACAGGGGCAGCGGCGCGGCGGCATTGCCGGGCGACGGACTCGGCCTCAGCATGGTCGCGGCGATCGCCCATGCCCATGGCGCCGCGCTGGAATTCGCCGATGCGGGGCCGGGCCTCAGGGTCTCGCTGCTGTTCCCGTCCCCGTCTCAGCCGGGATAGGGGCTCGACTGGAGCAGGCCCGCCAGATGCGCGGCGTTGCCCGCCACCATGCCGGCGGTCTTGGCGACCATCTCCGGCGTTTCCTTCAGGTCCTTGAAGTCGGTCGATCCCATCGCCTCGCCCACCCAGTAGCAGGCGGCGACGGCGGGGATCGTCCAGCCCACGTCGTTGAGCGCCTGGAACAGTTGCGCCGAGGAGAAGTGCGCGCCGTCCTCGTTGCCGACGATGGCGGCCACCGCCACCTTGCCGTAGCTCGGCATCCGGCCCGCATCGTCTGTCTCGTCGAGGAAGGCGTCCATGCGTTCGAGCACGCGCTTGGCGACGCTGCCGATCTGGCCCATCCAGATCGGGCCGCCGAAGATCAGGATGTCGTGCGCGAGGATCTTCTCGCGCAGCGCCGGCCACTCGTCGCCCTCGCCCTCGTCGGAGGTGACGCCGGGCTTGATGTCGAGCGCGGCGACGCGGACCGTCTCGGTCACGGTGACGTCGCGGCTGGCGAACGCCTCCTCCAGCACCGCGATCATCGCGTCGGTGGACGAGGCTTCGGCGGCGTCGGACTTGAGCGTGCAGTTGATGGCGAGCGCCTTGAGCGGCATGGTTCGAGCTCCTTCAGATCGCGGAAGCGACGGGCGCGGCGCGCTCGCGCATCGGCACGTAGGACGGACGGAGCGCGGCGGACGCCTTCGCCGGCGCCGCGATGCGCCGCTGGCGCGCCTCCAGCCGACCCAGGGCGCGCGCCGAGATCACGCGGATGCCGCGCTCGGACACGGTGCACCAGTTGCCGTGGCGGGCGATGGCGGCATCGAGGTCGAAGTGGTCGGGAAGCACGGCGTCGCCCATCACGATGGCATCGCTCAGCGTCACGCCGCGGCCGATCCGGGCGCCGGGCAGGGTGACGACGTTGCGCAAGGCGCTGCCCGCGCCGACAGTGCCGTGGTCCGCCGCCGCCGGACGCCCCGGATGGGCGATCGGCCAGGCGGGATCGAGGGCGAGCGAGCCGTCCACGATCTGGCGCTGCACCGCGTGATAGGCGTCGAGCGTGCCGAGGTCCTGCCACAGCGGCTCGCGCCCCTCGCGGCCCGGCAGGGCATAGGCATAGGCGGTTCCGGCGGCGACCAGCCGGGGGATGACGTGCTGGCCGAAGTCCAGTTCGGGCACGCTGCCGGCCATGTCGAGCAGCATCCGCCGCAGCACCGGCCACGAGAACACGTAGATGCCCATGGAGGCGAGCGCATGGCCCGGCCGGTCGAGTGCTTCGGGGGCCAGCACCGGTTTTTCGACGAAGGCGGAGATGCGGAAGTCCGCCGCCGCCTCCAGCACTCCGAAACCCGAAGCCTGCGCGAGCGGTACATGGACGACACCTACCGTGACATCGGCGTCGCAGGCGAGGTGACGGTCCACGAAGGGGCCATAGTCCATCTGGTAGAGGTGGTCGCCGCCCAGCACGACGACGTGGCCGGGAGCCTGCCGGTCGATCTCGGCGATCACGCTGGCGACCGCGTGGGCAGTGCCCTCGAAGGGCCCGTGATCCTCTCCGTCGAGGACCGAGAACGCGCAGCCGTCGGCGCCGGAGCCCCAGCACTGCTCCACATGCTGGCGCAGCGTGGCGGGCGCGTACTGCGTCAGCACCAGCGCATCGCCGAGGCCGGAATTGGCGACGTTGGCGAGCGTGAAGTCGACCAGCCGGGCGCCCGGCCCGATCGGCAGCGCGGGCTTGGATTCGTCGTGCGTGAGATCGTGGAGACGGCTTCCCTTCCCACCGGCCAGGACGATCGACAACACCCCGTCCCGGGCCTGCCCGACATTGACACCGCTCATGCATACCCTCGATCGGAGCTTCGTTTCGGCTGGGTAATCCCTTGAGCGCGCTTCGGTTCCTGCGCCGCAACGCCCCGCCCGGAGATTTGCGACGGACCGTTTCGAGGGGGTGCGAAGGTCCACGACGGCCGACAATGAATCGCGCACGGAAACCAAATGCCCCCGCCAAGCGCTACTGCTGGGTCATGGACCAGGCGACGACGATCGATGCCGAGACCGGCCCCAGCGCGGAACCGCCCCGCCGGCGGCGAAACCTGCGCATCGTGCGCAACGTCGTCCTCGCCGTGGTCGGGCTGGTCTTCGCGGTCTGGCTCATCCTGTTCATCACCAAGGGGCGCTTCCTCAAGCACCCCTTCGAGAGCGTCGCCTCCTCGCTCACCGACCGCCGGGTGAGCGTGGCGGGCGACTTCCAGCTCTACTTCGCGCCCTTGCGCATCAAGTTCCTCGCCGAGGGGCTGAACGTGTCGAACCCGCAGTGGGCGGGCCGCCCCAGCCTCTTCGCGGCGAAGCGGGTGGAGGCGCGCATCGCCCCGCTCTCGCTCCTGTTCGGGCGACGCCACATCTACACGCTCGATCTCGACGAAGGCCGCGCCGACCTCGAATGGGACAAGGCGCACAGGAACAACACCTGGACCTTCGGGGCCGAGGGCGGCGGCAAGCCGCTGGAGTTCCCGCGCATCGACCGCGCGACCGTGCGGGGCACCACCCTGCGCTACGTCGACCCGCAGATGCGCCTGCTCGCCAACCTCGCCATCGATCCCATCGTCTCGACCGACGCGCGCATCGGCAAGGCCGTCTCGGTGCGCGGCGACGGCGAGCTGCGCGATACCCCGTTCCGCGTGACCGCGCGCCTGCTCTCGCCCGACGAGACGGTCAATCGCGGCCGCAACGCGCTGGAACTGCGCGCCTGGGCGGCGAACAACATCATCGACGTCTCGGGCACGCTCCCCTCGATCGCCGACGTGGAGGGCGTGCCGCTGCGCGTCCGGGCGCAGGGGCGCGATCTTTCGGAACTGATGCAGATCATCGACGTCGTCATCCCGCAGACCCGCCGCTACGCGCTGAAGGCGCAGATGGTGAAGGACGGCGAGGCCTATCGCTTCACCGCGCTCGACGGCACCTTCGGCAACTCCGACCTCGCGGGCCGCTTCACCGCCACCAACGGCGAGCGCCTGCGGCTCGACGCGGCACTGACGACGCGCCGGCTCGACATCGTCGATGCCGCGCCGTTCATCGGCTACAACCCGGACATCGTCGCCTCCAAGGGCGCGGTCGCCGCCGCCGCCGCGACCGGTGCGGGAGCCCAGCGGGTGCTGCCCGACGCCGCGCTGCCGGTGGAATCGATGCAGCGCTTCGACGCCACCCTCGACTGGAAGATCGGCGTAGTCCGGTCGCGCAACGTGCCGATCGAGAAGATCGCGATGAAGCTGACGCTCGATCGCGGACGGCTGGCGCTTTCCCCGCTGACGTTCTCGATGGCGCGCGGCGACGTGACCTCGAACCTCGTGTTCGACACCCGCCAGCGCCCGTCCGCCATCAGCTACGACATTCGCCTCTCGCCCACGCCGATGGGGCGCCTGCTGGCGGGCTACGGCGTCGCCGAGGCAGGCACCACCGGCACCATCACCGGCCGCATCAAGCTCGACGGGCGGGGCGACACGATCCACGATTCGCTCGCCGGCTCCTCGGGCCGCATCGCCTTCGTCATGCCGCAGGGCGCGCTGTGGACGCGCAACGTCCAGCTTGCCGAACTGGACCTCGGCACATTCGTCTACAAGATGTTCCAGGACAAGCTGAAGACCCCGGTGGAGATCAACTGCGGGCTCGTCGCCTTCACCGTCCGTGGCGGCGTGGCCTCGACCGACCCGATCCTGATCGACACCAAGAAGAACGTCATCACCGGGCGCGGCGCCTTCAGCTTCGACACCGAAGCGGTGGACATCGCGTTCCGGGCGGACGGCAAGAAGTTCAGCCTGTTCTCCGGCCAGTCCCCGGTCGGCATCGGCGGCCACTTCGCCTCGCCTTCGCTCAACGTCATCAGCCCCGAACTGCTCGGCCGCGCAGGCGCCGGATTGGGGCTGGCGGTCGCCGCCACCCCGGTGGCAGGGCTGTTCGCCTTCGTGGACGTGGGCGACGCCAAGTCAGCCGCCTCCGGTCCGGTCCTCTCGGGGGCCCGCGCCACCGCCCAGCGCACCACCAAGGGCAAGCCGCGCGACGACGTCGGCAAGGGCCGCCAGAAGCCGGGCGACTAGGTCAGAACTTCATCGAGAACGGATCGCGGCGGTCGCCCGAGAAGTCGATGAAGACGTTCTTTGCCTGGGTGAATTCCAGCACCCCCGCCTCGCCGCGCACCCGGCCGTAGCCCGAATCCTTCATGCCGCCGAACGGCGCCTGCGGGGCGGCGACGCGATAGGTGTTGACCCAGACCACGCCGCTGCGGATCGCGCGCGTCATGCGCAGGCAGCGGCTGATGTTCTCCGACCACACCCCGCTCGCGAGGCCATAGGGCGTGTCGTTGGCGATCGCGACCGCCTCCTCCTCGTCCGCGAAGGGGATGATCGAGAGGACCGGGCCGAAGATCTCCTCGGCGGCGACCTTCATGTCGTTGCGCACGTCGGCGAAGATGGTCGGCTCGATGAAGAAGCCGCGCTCCAGCCCCGGACCCTGCGCCCGGCCGCCGCCCGCGACCAGCCGGGCGCCGTCGCCCTTCGCGGCCTCGATGAACGAGAGGATGCGGTCGAACTGCGGTTCGTTGGCGGCGGTGCCCATCTCGGTCTCGGGCAGGCGCGGGTCGCCCATGCGGATCTGCGCCGCGCGCGCGGCCAGCCCCTCGACCATGCGGTCGTAGATGCCGCGCTGGACGAGCAGGCGCGAGCCGGCGATGCAGGTCTGCCCGGTCGCCCCGAAGATGCCCGCCAGCGCGCCGATCAGGGCGCGGTCGAAGTCGGCGTCGTCGAACACGATATTGGGCGACTTGCCGCCCAGCTCCATCGTCAGCGGCTTGAGGTTGGCGCCCGCCGCCGAGGCGATCGCGCGGCCGACGGCGGGGCTGCCGGTGAAGCTGATCTTGTCGATCCCGGGATGCCCGGTGAGCGCGCGGCCCGTCTCCGCCGCGCCGGTGACGACGTTGACGACACCCGCGGGGAAGCCCGCCTTCTCCACCATCCGCGCGATCTCCAGCGTCGTCACCGAGGCGTGCTCGGAAGGCTTGAGCACCACGCAGTTCCCGGCGGCGAGCGCGGCGGGCAGCGTGTTGGTCAGGATCGCGACGGGGGAGTTCCACGCGGTGATCGCGCCGATCACGCCGTAGGGCACGCGCATCACCAGATCGAGCGTGTCCTTCTGGTCCAGCGGCACCACGTCGCCGTGCAGCTTGTCCGCCCAGCCCGCGTAGTAGCGGAAGATGCGCGCGGCATAGCCCATCTGGTTGTGCGTCTCGCGGATGACCTTGCCGTTGTCGGTGGTCTCCAGCAGCGCCATGCGGTCGGCATCGGCATCGAGCAGGTCGGCCACGCGGTTGAGCAGCTTCGCCCGCTCGCCCGGCGTCGCCTTGCTCCACACCGTGTCGTAGGCGCGCCGCGCCGCCATCACCGCCGCATCCACGTCACCCGGCGTGGCGACGGCGATGTGGGCGTGGACCGACTGGTCGTAGGGGTTGATCGCGGGCAGCGTCGCGCCGTCCGAGGCCGGGCGCCACCGGCCGTCGATGTAGAGCTGGTAGGTCTCGGTCATCATGCCCTCCGGTCAGGCCGCGCGCACGCTGGCGACCATGTTTCTCGCCGTGCCCTGCTGGGTCCACAGCTCCGCGCCGTCCGCCCCGGGCTCGCCGCAGACGTGGAGCGGCGCGCCGTCGAACGCGGGCTGCTGGCCGCGGAACTCGAACGCGGCGATGGGCCGGCCAAGGTTGCGCGCCGCCAGCCGGACCAGCAGCGCGGCCTGCAGCGGTCCGTGGACGACGAGCGCGGGATAGCCCTCCTCCCCCGTGGCGTAGGGCCGGTCGTAGTGGATGCGGTGGCCGTTCATGGTGAGCGCGGAATAGCGGAACAGCAGCACCGTGTCGGGGTTCACCTCGGCCCGCCAGGCGGCATCGGGCGCGGGCGCGGCGACCGGCAGCGGCAGCACGCCGGGCGCGGGATCGCGGTAGACGAGGTCCTGCTCCTCGCTCACGGCAAGGCCCTCGCCGCCGTCGAGGTCGTGGCGCACGGTCACGAAGACTAGCGTGCCGCTGCGTCCGGTCTTCTCGGTCACGGCAGTGATCGTCGAAGTGCGGGTGACGGCCTGTCCCAGCAGCAGCGGCCGGTGGAAGGCCAGCCGTCCGCCCGCCCACATCCGGCGCGGCAGCGCCACGGGGGGCAGGAAGCCGCCCTTGGCCGGGTGCCCGTCCACGCCGAGGCCGGACGGCGGCTTCACGTCCCAGAAGTGCAGCCAGTGGTCGAGCAGCGGCAACGCATCGCCCGGCCGCAACGCCCCCTCCCCGCCCAGCGCCACGTCGAGCGCGTTGCTGCGCGCGGGGTCCAGCACGTCGGTCACTTGCTGGCTGCGGCCGATCCAGTCTTCGAAATCGCTCAAGACGGCTGTCCCTTTCGCTGGTGGAGGAGCGGCAACCCGGCGCGCGGCCAGTCCGCCGCGATCAGCAGGCCCCGGCCCGATACGGTGACGAAGGCGGTGCGCATGTCCGGCCCGCCGAAGCACAGGTTGGTGCAGTAGGGCTCCGGCCCGTGCCAGTATTCCAGCTTCTCTCCCTCGGGAGAGAAGACGGTGATGCCGCCGGTGACGAGTGTGCCGACGCAGATGTTGCCGCCCGCCTCCAGCGCCATCGAATCGAAGCGCTGGTAGCCGCTCGCCTGCCCCACCATCGTGCCGCCGTTGGGCGAGGGCCAAGCCAGCTTCGCCACTTCGCCGCGCCCGGTCACCGGCCAGCGCCACAGCCGCCCGGTCTCGGTCTCGGAGACGTAGAGCGTCTTCTCGTCCGGGGAGAGCCCGACGCCGTTGGGGGTCAGCATCGGGAACACCGCCTGCCGGATCCACGACCCGTCCGCCGCCGCGTGGTAGACGGCGCCGCTGTCCATCGTGCGCCCGTAGGTCTTGCCGTGGTCGGTGAACCACATGTCGCCCCCGGCGTCGAAGACGATGTCGTTCGGGCCCATGATCGGCGTGCCGTCGCAATGGGTGTAGAGCGTGGTGACTTCCCCGGTCGCAAGGTCCACCCGCTGGATCGAGCCGCCGGTGTAGTCGTGCGCGCGGCCGTGCGGGCGCATGTAGCCCCGGGTGTCGAAGATGTCTTCGCTGAGCCAGTGGAAGCCGCCGTTGTTCGCCACGTAGCAGGCGCCGTCCGGGCCGATCGCGGCGCCGTTGGGACCGCCGCCAAGCTCGGCGACGACCGCCTTCGTCCCGTCCGGCCGGACGCGGACGAGGCGGCCGCCCTTGATCTCGACCACCAGCACCGAGCCGTCGGCCATGGCGATCGGGCCTTCGGGGAACAGCAGGCCATCCGCGACGACCCGGTATTCCAGCTTGCGTTCCTGCATCCGTCCTCTCCCAAAGGCCGCCGCTAGTTGCGGTCGACCACCTCGATGATCGCCGGGAAGTATTTGTCCCCCAGCCCCCCGTCGATCGCGGCCTGGTAATACTCGGCCGCAAGGCGCGGCAGGCGCGGTTCGACGCCCACCTGCTCGGCCAGCTCGATGGTGTAGCCGAGGTCTTTCAGCGTGTAGGGCATCGGGAAGGCCTTCTCCGGGAAGCTGCGCGGCACCATCGCCTTCAGCCCGTGGTTGCGCAGCGCGAAGCTGTCGCCCGAGCCGAGCGACACCGCCTGCGCCAGCCGCGCCGGGTCCACGCCCGCCCGCTCGGCGACGACGAACATCTCCGCCAGCGCGGCGACCTGCTCGAACAGCAGGGTGTTGTTGATGAGCTTGACCACCTGCCCGCAGCCGGTTCCGCCGCACAGCGTCACGTCGGAGCCCATGGTGCGCAGCAGCGGCTCGATCCGCGCGAACAGCGCCTCGTCCGCGCCGACCATGATCGAGAGCGTGCCCTCGATCGCCGCCTGCCGCGTGCGCGCCACCGGGGCGTCGGCGAAGGCGAGGCCGCGGCTCGCGAGCATCGCCGCCACCTCGCGCGCCTCGGCGACGCTGGTGGTGGAAAGGTCCACCACGGTGGTGCCGGGCGCGGCGTGGGCGGCGATCTCCTCGCACACCGCGCGCACCTGGCGGCCGCCGGGCAGCGAGAGGAAGATCACGTCCGCCGCGCGCGCCACCTCGCCCACCGAACCGGCGGGAACCGCGCCGTGCCCGGCCTGCACCGCCAATGCCTCGGGGTTCATGTCGAAGGCGTGGAGCGCGCCCGCGTGCTTGCGCGCGACGTTGGCGCACATGCCGCCGCCCATCACGCCGAGGCCGACGAAGCCCAGAACCGGTGCCGTTTCGCTCATCCTTCCCGTCATCCTCTCTTGCGCGATCAGTGGATCACCCGATCGTCCTCGAGCCTTCGCCGTTCCTCGCGTCCCAGCCCGAGCAGTTCACCGTAGACGTAATCCTCGTGTTCGCCGAGCGCCGGGGTGCCGCGCGCGATGCCGATGCCCTCGCCGCCGGAAAGCCGCATCGGCACGCCGACGGCGGCGCGGCGCCTGCCATCGGGCTCGGTCACCTCGACGATCGCTCCGCGCGCGCGCAAGTGGGCGTCGGCGGCGATCTCGGGCGTGGTCCACGACGCGTGCGCGCCGATCCCCGCCTGCTGGAGCGTGGCGGCGGCCTCGTTGGCGTCGCGCCTCGCGGTCCAGTCCGAGACCAGCGCATCGAGCGCCCCGGCATTGGCCTTTCGCGCCTGCTCGGTGGCGAAGCGCGGGTCGGCATCGAGGCCGAGCAGCGCCGCGAAGGCGGTCCACTCCCGCTCCCCGTCCACCGCCAGCGCCAGCCAGCGATCCTCGCCCGCGGCGGGATAGACGCCGTGCGGGGCCATGCGCGGGTGGGCATTGCCCATGCGCGCGGGCGAGCCCCCGGCGGCGGCGAGCAGCAGCATGTCACCCACCAGCGAGGCTGCGACCTCGCGCGCGGCGACGTCGACGTGGCCGCCCTGCCCGGTCGCGCGGCGATGGTGGAGCGCGGCCATCAGCCCCATGGCGGCGTTCATGCCGACGGTGTGGTCCATGACGTGGCGGATCTCCACCGGCGGGCCGTCGGCATAGCCGGTCAGCTCGCCCAGCCCGCCCCACGCCCCGAACAGCGGCGCATAGCCCGCGAAGTGCGAATCCGGCCCGCCCTGTCCCGAGGACGAGACCGAGAGCATCACGATGTCCTCGCGCACCGCGCGCAGCGCCGCGTAGCCCAGGCCCAGCCGGTCCATCACCCCGGGCCGGAAGCTCTCGGCGGCGACGTCGCTGACGGCGACGAGGCGCCTGGCCAGCGCCGCGCCCTCGGCCGACTTGAGGTTGAGCCGCACCGACAGCTTGTTCGACGCCACCTGGTCGAACGTCGCCGGTCCCTCGCGCCCGTAGACCGGGTGCGGCTTGCGGAAGGCGTCGGGGCGCATCGCGCTTTCGATCTTGATGACCTCGGCGCCCAGTTGCGAGAGCAGGTGGGTGCAGAACGGCCCGGCGTTGTGGACCGTGAAGTCGGCGATGCGCACGCCTGCGAGCGGCTTCATGGCGCGCTTACCAGAACGGGCGAGAGGACCGGCGGCCCGGCTCGCAACGCCAGCGGCGCCCCGTCGAAATGGAACGGCGAGACCAGCATGGCGAGCGGACCCGCGCCCGGCACCTCGACCTTCTGGAACAGCCCGCGATGGGCTTCCTGCGCGCCGTCCAGGATCTCCGCCGGGCCGGCGTAGCGCGCCAGCGGCACGCCCAGCTTCTGGCCGGCGCGGACGATGTCGTCCACCCGGCGCGTGCTCGCCCATTCGCGGATGCGGCGGTTGATCGCGGGGCCCTGGCGGCTGCGTTCGATGTTGGTGGCGAGCGCCGGGTCGGTGGCCCATTCGGGACGGCCGAGCAGGTCGACCAGCCCGTCCCACTGCCGCTGCTCCAGCGTCAGCAACTCGACGTGGCCATCCGCGCAGGGGATCACCCCGCCGTAGCGGAAGCTGCGCTCGACCCGGTGTTCGACCGAGCCGTCGCCCAACCGCTGGATGGCGAATGCGCCCACCGCCAGCATGGCGTCCTGGCTCGACACGTCGACCGCCTGCCCGCCCGCGCCGGGCCGCGCCCACAGCGCCGCGAGTGCGCCGAGCGCCGCCGCGATGCCGCCCTGCATCTCGCCGAAGTGGCCGCCGATCCGCAGCGGCGCGCGGTCGGGAAACATCTCCACGGCGAGGCCGTTGGGCAGCAGGTTGCCCTCTCCCCCGGCATGCTGGACGACGAGGTCGCCGCCCTTCCATCCCGCCTTCGGCCCCTCGGCACCGAACGGCAGGACCGAGACGTGGACGAGGTCGGGGAACCGCGCGGCGATCGTCGCCTCGTCGATCCCCAGCGCCGCGCGCTCGGCCGGCGGGGTATCGTCTACGAACACGTCGGCGCCCGCCAGCAGGTCCCGCCCGGCGGGAGCGGCAAGGTCGACCGCCGCGCTTTCCATGCCCGCCGCGAGATAGGCGAAGAGCGCGCTCTCCCCGCGCTCCCCGTCCTGTCCCGGCAGGAACGGCGGCTCGCGGCGCAGGGGCGAACCGCCCTCGGGCTCGGCGAGCAGGACATGCGCGCCCATCGTCCCCAGCATCCGCGCGGCATAGGCCGCCGCCACGCCCGAAGCGCGCGCGACGACCGAGATGCCGGCCAGCGGTCCGCGATCCTCCCCGGACACCGCGGTTACCTCAACGAACCACGGGCAGTTCGAGGTCGAGGTTCGATCCGTCCACGAAGACCTTGATCTGCGGATCGAGCGAGGGGAGCACCACCGTCGCCAGCCCCGGCGTGGTCAGTTCGCCGCGCTGGTTCTCGCCCTTGATCTCGATGTCGACGAGGGCGTGGCCGTCCTTGACGTACTTGCGCGTCACCGTGCCGCGCGCCCAGGTGCAGTCGCCCATGGTGTTGAAGCGGCTCATGCGGGTGCGGATGCGCTTGAGGAAGCCCGCATCGCCCATCCAGTTGGTGACGAGGCTGGCCATCCACGCCGAGCGCTGCGGGCCGTAGTCGTAGACGCCGGGGACGCCCACTTCCTTGGCGGTCGATTCGCGGTGGTGGCCGATGCCGGTGTACTCGATGCCGCCGCCCGCCTCGGGGTTGCGGAAGAAGTGGCCGGGGTGCTTGACCGCGTTCTTGAAGATCACGCCATGCGTATGCCCGCGCCCGCAGCCGACGAGGAAGCCCATCGTGTCCATCAGGCTGAGCGGCCCGCGCACGATCTCGGGCAGGGTCTCGCCCTCCTGCACTTCCTCCCAGTAGCGCACGTTGCCGCCGCGCATGTTGCGTTCCTCGTCGAGGATCGCGTTGTCGATCTTCTCGAACTCCTCGGCGGTGTACTCGTGGGTCTTGATGTCGGCGTACTTGCCCGCCTCGCGCGCGGCCTTGCGTTCGTGCCGGGTGCAGGTGCCGAGCGCACGGGCGACCAGTTCGCCGCGCTGGTTGTAGTAGCTCGCCTCGACGTACTGGAGCACGAGCGTGCCCGAGAACTGGCTTTCCTTGACCTCGACGCCGACCACGCGCTCGATCGCGTTGATGCGGTCGCCGGGGCGGACGTGGCGGAACATCTCCCAGTCGTTCCCGGCGTAGAAGCCGTGGACGCCCGGCAGGCCCCAGCGGGTGCGGCCGACCCAGCCGAACGCCATCGGGAAGTTGGGGTGCGCCAGCATCGAGCCATGGCGCGTCAGCCGTCCGACCTCGAGATCACGGTACAGCGGATTGAGATCGCCGATGCCGTTGCAGAAGTTGCGGATCGTGTCCTCGGTGGCGTCCTGCAGGTAGGGGCCCTCGGGCCGCAGCTGCATCCCGATCATGTTCTCGGCCGCCTTGATCGCCTCGGGAGTGATCTTGCCCTCGGCCGGCGCGGCGCCGACTTCCTTTTCCTTCACGTCCGTCGTCATCGCCGGGTTCCTCGCTCGCATGTCCAATATGATGGATAATGCATTATGTTGGAGCCGCGCGTGAGTCGACCCGACGCGGCGACCCGCGTGCGACGGTATCGCCCCGGTGATGCCGGGCAGGTTCGATGGATGTGCGCAAAGGGTCCCGGCCGGACATGGTCCGGGTCAGGCTCGGTCGCGCCTATGTACCTTCAGGTGCCGCCAAGGTCGGGTTCGGAACGCGGGTCAGACCGCCCAGGCGAAGGCGCTGCTGTCGACGATCGTGGCGTAGCGGGCCAGGCAGGCGATGGCATGGTCGTGCTCGGCCGGGCTCACGCCGGCGCAGCAGTCCTGCAGGATCACCACCTCGTAGTCGCGGTCATGCGCCTCGCGCGCGCCGGAGTGGACGACGCCGTTGGTGGAGACGCCGCACATGACGATGCGCTCCACCCCGTTCGCCCGCAGGATCGCCTCGAGCGCGGTGGCGTAGAACGGGCTGACGCGGTGCTTGACGATGTCGAAGTCGTGCGCCTGCGGGGCGAGCATGGGGTGCACTTCGGTGCCCGGCGTGCCCAGCCTGAAGATCCCGTTCCGGCGTGCACCGGAGAATATCGGCGAGTTTTCAGGGGCTTCGCGGTAGTCGGCGGAGAAGCCCACGCGCACGTAGCCGACCAGCGCGCCCGCTCCGCGCGCGGCGGCGATGGCGGCGGCGGTGTTCTCCAGGACGCCGCGCCGCGTCACTTCGAAGCCGTAGGTCTGCGCGCTGAACCCGTCCTCGGCGACGAGGTCGTTCATCATGTCCATGACCAGGAACAGGGTCTTCTTCATGGCGTCATCCTTGCGTTTGGGCGACCGAATCGCGAAGCTCGCGGAAGCCTGCCTCGATGTGCTGGCGGGTGGCCAGCATGGCCGCGGCGGTATCGCCCGCGATCAGCGCGGCGAGCATGTCGTCGTGCTCGTCGGCGGCGCGGCTGACGCGGCCCTTGAGGCGGTTGATGAGGTCGAAGGGATAGCGCGCCCACAGGATCTGCACGAAATGCAGGGTCTGGGGCATCCGCGCGATCTCGAACATGCGGTGGTGGAAGCGGTAGTTGGCGGCGCGCGCGGCCTCGTTGTCGCCGGCCTCGAAGGCGCTGGCGAACTCGCCCGCCATGACGCGCAGGTCGGCGATGTCCGCTGCCGTCACTTTCTCAACAGCCCCCCGCACGAGCTGGGTTTCGAGCAGGATGCGCAGGGACAGGACCTCGCTCGACGCCTCGATGTCGAAGGGCGCGACGGTGGCGCCGCGATAGCTGTCGCCCAGCACGTAACCCTCGGCAGCGAGCAGTTTCAGCGCCTCGCGCACGGGGGTGATGCTGGTGTTCAGCATCGTCGCGATTTCCTGCTGCTTGAGCCGCGCGCCGCGCGGGATGCGGCCCGAGATGATCCCTTCGCGCAGGAAGTCGGCGACTTGCTCCTCCTTCGTGCGGTATTCCATCATCGGATCGGCTATCCCTTTTCGCGCACCGGTGCCCAGGCGAAGTCGCCCGGTTGATAGGCGCGGGCGGCCCCGGATGACAACAGGCCCGCTATCGCTTCCGCGTCATAGCCAAGATCCCGGAGCAGCGCGCCGGTATGCTCGCCGATTTCTGGCGGGGGCAGGTTCGCGGCCACTTCGCGCGCGCCGGGGAACTCGGGAACCTCGAAGCTGAGGCCGCGGAAGTCCAGTTCGCGCAGCTTGCCGGGCTGGCGGGCCTGCGGCTTTTCCAGCACGCGCTCCAGCGGCATGACCTCGTTGAAGCCGAGCCCGGCGGCGCGCAGGCGCCGCTCCACCTCCGCGAAGGAATAGCGGCCGACCGCGCGCCGCACCGCTTCCTCGACCACGTCGCGCGCCTTCTTGCGGTCGCGCAGCCGGGCGTATCCGGGCTCGCCGTCCTCGGGCATGTCGAGCGCCCTGGTCAGCTTGGCCCAGTGCGCGTCGGTGAGGACGAGGAGGTAGACCCAGCGCCCGTCCGCGCTGAGGTACGAGCCGTAGCCGGGCATCGCGAACTCGCCCCCGCCCTCCTTTTCCAGCCGCCCGAGCAGCTGGGTCTTGAGCTGCATCCCCGCAAGATCGCGCGCGGCAAGGTGCAGGCCGGTCTCGTAGAGGCCGATCTCGATCCGCCGGTCCGCCTCGCCCGCCTGCGGGTCGAGCATCGCCGCAAGCACCCGGATCACCGCGTAAGTGCCCGCGAACTGGTCGTGATAGGAGGGGCCGAAGCGGGTCGGCCGGCCATCGACGCGGTGATCGTCCATCGCCCCGGTCGCGGCCTCGGCGATGGGGTTGGTCATCAGGTCGTTGGCCTGCGGTCCGTGGGTATAGCCCTTGATGTGGACGTGGACGATGGCGGGGTTGACCGCCATGCAGTCGTCCGCCGTGACCCCCAGCTTGCGCGCGGCGGAGGGGGCGAGGTTGTGGATCACCACGTCGGCCGTCGCGGCAAGGCGGAGGAACACCTCCTTGCCGCCCTCGGTCGTCAGGTCGAGGCAGATCGCCTGCTTGGAATGGCTGTAGGCGACGATCGTCCCCGACGGCCCGCCCCGCACCAGCGCCCGCGTGGTGTCGCCCGAAGGCGGCTCGATCTTGATCACCTCCGCCCCAAGCTGCGAAAGGATATGCGTCGCGAACGGCGCCGCGATCATGGTGCCCAGTTCGAGCACGCGTTTGCCGGCCAGTGGCTGGTGTCCTGCTGTCATGGCAGCAAGCTAGCCCGATAATGCATTATCCAACAAGATCGACATGCGGCCCGGCGCATCGCCCGTCCGATATGGGCAATGCCGGACCGATAACCCCGGCGGCCGTGCAAGCCGGACGCAGAACAGCCCCGGCTGGTAAGACCGGGGGTGCCCGAAGGCTTTGATCAGTTCTGTTCAGATACTGCCTGGTGCGGTCGAGAAGACTCGAACTTCCACGGGCTTTCGCCCACAACGACCTCAACGTTGCGCGTCTACCAATTCCGCCACGACCGCATGTTTTCGGGGCTGGATGGTCATCCGCCCCTGGCAGGAGCGGGCCATTAGCAAAGGCCTCCCGACCCTGCAAGCGAGTCGTGCGGATTATTTTCGATTCGGGCGATTTTGTCGGTGCGGCAGCTCCAGACCCCGCAGAAAACCAAGGTTTCCGTCCTGCCGCGCCTCGCAACTTTTCGGCGAGAGGCTCCATCGCTCGCCAAGCTCTGGATAAAAGCGCCCCGCCACCTTGCGCCAAACCGCCTCGCTTTGGCAGGAGCACTGCCGTGAGCGCGAACATCGTCATCGGCCAGGCACCCCAGGGCCAGCCGATAGAGATCGACATCAAGGAACTACTGGCGACCCGCCTGCTCGTGCAGGGCAATTCCGGGTCCGGAAAGTCGCACCTGCTGCGCCGCATCCTCGAAGAGAGCGCGGGCATCGTCCAGCAGGTGGTGATCGATCCCGAGGGCGACTTCGTGTCGCTCGCCGAGGAGTTCGGCCATGTCGTGATCGACGGTTCGGCCTATGGCGAGGCCGAGATCGCGCGGCTGGGCGCCCGCATCCGCCAGCACCGCGCCTCGGTCGTCCTCGCGCTCGACGAGCTGGAGATCGACCAGCAGATGAAGTGCGCGGCGCAGTTCCTCAATGCCCTGTTCGATGCCCCGCGCGAGCAGTGGTATCCCGCGCTCGTGGTGGTGGACGAGGCGCAGATGTTCGCCCCCGCCGCCGCCGGAGAGGTTTCGGAAGAGGCGCGCAGGGTCAGCCTTGCCGCCATGACCAACCTCATGTGCCGCGGGCGTAAGCGCGGCCTTGCGGGCGTGATCGCGACGCAGCGTCTTGCCAAGCTCGCCAAGAACGTCGCGGCAGAGGCCAGCAACTTCCTGATGGGTCGCACCTTCCTCGACATCGACATGATCCGCGCGGCGGACCTGCTCGGCATGGAGCGGCGGCAGGCGGAGAGCATTCGCGACCTTGCGCGCGGGCAGTTCCTCGGCCTTGGCCCCGCGATCTCGCGCCGGCCGGTGCCGGTGAACGTCGGGACCGTGCGCACCGGCGCCAAGTCGGTGACGCCCGGCCTCGCCCCCCTTCCCACGGCGACGACCGAGGAACTGCGCGAGCTGCTCCACGAGAACCTCCACGTCGAGCCCGAGCGGCCCGAGTTCCACCGCCCCGCGCCCCGGGTCGACGATGCGGAGACGCTGGCGTCGCGCATCGCCGCCAGCGAAATGCTCGAACCCACCAGCGCGCAGGCCCGCGAACGCGAGCGCGAGAGGGAGCGCGCCGAACCGGGCGCCGAGGAAAGCCGCGCCGCCATGATCGAGATCATGAACGCCATGGCGCAGGAGGACGACTGCACCTTCCAGTCCTCCACCACGCTGTTCCAGGACTTCACGATCCGGTGCCGGATGAAGGGCATCTCCGTGCGCGGACTCGACGCGACGATGTTCCGCCGGGGCTTCGCCGCCGCTCTCGCGGGGATCGAGGATCCCGACGACGAGCGCTGGCTGGACCTCATCAACCTGTCCAAGCACGTCCCCGACGATGCGCTCGCCACCTTCTACGTGATCGCCCGCGCCGCGATCGACGGCAGGCCCTGCCCCGACGACATGGACCTTGCCCGCATCTACGGCACCAGCAGCCCCCGCCGCGTGCAGCGCCTGCTCGACTATCTGGAGAAGGACGGGCTGATCGTCGTGCGCACGGACTTCTCGGGCAAACGCTCGGTCGGACTGCCCGATCTCGGCGTGACCACCGCGCCGGTCGAGGCGTAGGTCATCCGTCGTCCCGGACATTGTGAGGGGACGACGAGACTTCACGCTCGTTCGAGAAAACGGTAAGGCCGCACCATGGCTGAAATCGTCAACCTCCGCATGGCCCGCAAGGCGAAGGCCCGCGCCGCCGAACGGCAGGATGCGGACGCCGCCCGCGCTCGCCATGGCCGTACCAAGGGCGAGAAGCGCGCCACGCAGGCCGAAATCGCGCGGATCGACCGTGCCGTCGAAGGCGCGAAGCGCGAGACCGGGGAAGACTGATGCGGTCGACTTACGAAGAAGCCAGCGTGCGCCTCTACCACCTCGACGGTGGGGCTGAAGGCGGGGCCGCCAACACGCTGTTCTACGGCCCGCTGTCCGAGGCCATGCGCATCGCCGACCTGCAACCCGAGGAGGTGCAGGACGGCCTGTTCATCGCCACCGACAATGATGTGGTGGCCTATCTGGACCTGCTCGAAGGCTGAGTTGGCGGCCGGGGGGCTTCGACGCTCAGCCTGAGCGGATTTGGGAGGGTGAGGCTGTCACCGGCCTGCAACCAGCCCGGCTCCACTCCCAACCCGCTCAGCCTGAGCTTGTCGAAGGCCACACGCGACCCTCGCGTCAGAACTTCGCCTGCAATCCAGCCGCGAGGTAGTGGTCGCCGATATTGCCCTTCACGTCGATGAACGGCGCCAGCGGCATCGCCACGGTGCCGTAGGCCCGCAAGTCGTCGCCGATGAAGCGCGCGCCGACGCCGAAGGCCAGCGACATCGGCAGCTTGTAGGTCGCCTCCACCTTGCCGAAGATCTTCGTGCCCGAATCGTCGCATTTTCCGTCGGAGACCTGCTCGTCGTCGGACTTGCGGAAGCACTGCGAATTGTCGTCGTAGTAACCGTCGTGGTCGCGCTTGTGGAAGAACGCGCCGACGGCCGGGGTAATGGCGAAGCCGCCGTCCTGGATGACCGGCACGCCGACGGCCAGTTCGCCGCCCCAGTCCCCTTCCGAGCGTGCGACATTGGCTTCCGCGGTGACGGTCGCGGCCGTGGCGGGCACGGCCACGGCCAAGGCAACGACGCCCATTGAAGCTGCGAGAAGGCGTTTCATGATGTCCCTGCTCCTTGAAACCGTTTGGCTTTCGCCGGGCTAGTTTCGCGGGCGGGCGCGGGCAAGGCGGCTGGATTCGGTCCGTCCCGGCAAGGACTCGGCCTGTCCCTTTCGGATAGCGGTGGCACGGTCCGGCGCCGCCGGCATCCCATGGCGAATTGCCCGCAGCGATTGTGCTGGGCGTCCGCTTGCCATACCGGGGCGCGTGATGAGCAAGCTCGATTCCCATCTCGAGGCGGCGCTGGCGCGGATCGCGCGCGCCGGACAACGCCGCACCCTTCGTCCCACCAGCCTGCTGCCGGGCGGCCGGCTGGAGCGGGCCGGCTCCACGCTGGTCGACTTCTCCAGCAACGACTACCTAGGCCTTGCCCGCCACCCGCTGCTGGTGGAGCGCGCCGGCGAATGGGCGGCGGCACACGGGGCGGGTTCCGGCTCCTCGCGGCTGGTGACCGGGACGAGCGAGGCGCATCTCGCGCTCGAAGCGCGGATCGCCGCGTTCAAGCATTGCGAGGCGGCGCTGATCTTCGCGAGCGGCTGGCAGGCGAACGCTGCCGTCATCCCGGCGCTGCTGGCCGCCGCGCCGGGCACCGCCGTGTTCACTGACAGGCTCATCCATGCGAGCATGCACGCGGGCATCGCCATGGCCAGCGCCAGACAGCACCGCTTCCGCCACAACGACCTCGACCATCTCGAAACACTGCTCGCCGAAAAAGGCGCCGACGCCCCGGCACGCCTGATCCTGACCGAGTCGGTGTTCTCGATGGACGGCGACCGGGCCGACGTCGCCCGCCTCGCCGACATCGCCGAGCGGCACGATGCCGCCCTGTTCGTCGACGAGGCCCATGCCACCGGCGTCCTCGGCCCCGAGGGGCGCGGGCTCACCGCACTGGTCCCCGGCCGCCTCGACGTGGTGATGGGCACCTTCAGCAAGGCGCTGGGCGGCTTCGGAGCCTATGTCGCGGGCTCGCGGGTCCTGATCGACTACCTCGTCAACGCGGCGAGCGGCTTCGTCTTCACCACCGCGCCGCCGCCAGCCGTGCTCGGCGCGATCGACGCCGCGCTCGAACTGATCCCCGGCATGGTGTCCGAGCGCGCGCACCTTGCGGCGCTGGGCGATCGCCTGCGCGGCGGCCTCGCCCGGCTTGGCCTCGATCATGGCGAGTCCTCCACCCAGATCGTGCCCGCCATGATCGGCCCCGAGGACGAGGCCATGGCGCTTTCGGCACGGCTGGAGCAGGCCGGGTTCCTCGCCTCCGCGATTCGCCCGCCGACGGTGCCACCGGGCACCAGCCGCCTGCGCCTGGCCCTGCGGGCCGGACATTCCGAGGCGGACATCGACGCCCTGCTGGGCGCGATGGAGACGCATCGGTGAAGCTGGTGTTCGCCCACGGCTGGGGCTTCGACCGGCACTTCTGGCAGCCTCTCGCCGAACTTCTCGCCGAATGGCCGCACGCCATCGACGACAGGGGCTACTTCGGCGCCGCTCACGAGCCGGCGGTCGATGGCCCCTGCATCGCCGTCACCCATTCCTTCGGGACGATGCGGGTGCTTGCCGCGCCGCCGCCGGGACTGGCGGGCGTGGTCGCGATCAACGGTTTCGAGCGCTTCACCGCCGTGCCCGGCCGTGCCGGGGTGCCGCCGCGCGTGCTCGACCGGATGCTCCGCCGCTTCGAGACCGATCCTCACGCCGTGTTGACGGAATTCCGCCGGACCTGCGGCAGCGAGGCTCCCTTCGGCGAGATTGACGCAGCAAGCCTCCACGCCGACCTCCTGCGCCTGCGCGACGCCGCTCCGCCGCTGCCCCG
The DNA here is from genome assembly GCA_035511275.1 of Novosphingobium sp. Lineage (GTDB taxonomy): Bacteria > Pseudomonadota > Alphaproteobacteria > Sphingomonadales > Sphingomonadaceae > Novosphingobium. The sequence continues at coordinate 11,519 of DATKFS010000310.1, read as the reverse complement.
CGTGCCGGTGCTGGCCGTGCATGGCGGACGCGATCCGCTGCTCCCCGAAGCCATGCGCGAGGGCGCGTTCGCCGGTGCCGACCTGAGCCGGATCGACCACGCGGAAGGTGGCCACCTGCTGCCCCTCGAAGCCCCGCAGCTTTGCGCGGCGGCGGTGCGCGGGATGGTCGAGGCCGTGGCCCGATGACCCGGCGCGAGCGCATCCGCGACGCCTTCGCGGCCGCCCCCGACTACGACGGCAATGCCCGCGTCCAGCGCGAGGTGGCGGATGGCCTTGCCCGGCGCATCGCCGCGCTCGACCTGCCTGCCGCCCCGCGCGTGCTGGAGATCGGCTGCGGCACCGGCTTCCTGACCGGTGCGCTGGCAGCCTCGGGCCTCGGCGGCGAATGGCTGGTCACCGACATCGCCCCCGAAATGGTGGAGCGCTGCCGCGCCCGCCTCGCCGGAGCACGCGCCGCGCCCACCCTCGACTTCGCGGTGCTCGACGGCGAGCGCGGCAGCCCCGGCGGCGGCCCCTTCGACCTCGTTTGCTCCAGCCTCGCGGTGCAGTGGTTCGACGATGCGCCCGCCGCTCTCGCCAGGATGCGGGACTGGCTCGCGCCGGGCGGGCACCTTGTCGTCACCACCCTCGCGCCCGGCAGCTTCGCCGAGTGGCGCGCCGCGCACGAGGCCGAGGGCATCGCCCCCGGCACTCCCGCCTTCGCCCCGGTCGAGGCATTCGCCGCGCTCGCTCCCGCAGCGCTCGATGTGGACAGGCACCGTGAGTGCCATGTCGATCCCCGGGCCTTCCTACGTGCGGTGAAGGCCATCGGCGCGGGCACGTCGCACCCCGGCCACCGACCGCTGACACCGGCCCAGTTGCGCCGCGTCATGGCCCGATTCGCCCAAAGCGGATGCGAAGTGACCTACGAGGTCGTGACCTGCCACCTCCACCGCGCTAGGTGACACCGCCATGACCACCCGACCGATCATCGTCACCGGCACCGACACCGGCATCGGCAAGACCGTTTTCGCCGCCGCCCTCGCAGGTGCGCTTGGTGCGCATTACTGGAAGCCGGTCCAGGCCGGTATCGAGGAAGAAGGCCCGGACGCCGAGCGCGTCGCCCACCTCGGCGCCCTGCCGCGCGCGAAAGTGCTGGAAGAAGCCTATAGCCTCGCCACCCCCTGCTCGCCCCACCTCGCCGCCGAGATCGACGGCGTCACGATCGACACCGCCCGCCTCGCCCTGCCGCCGGTCGATGGGCCGCTGGTGGTGGAAGGGGCCGGCGGCGTGCTCGTCCCGGTCTCCCGCACCGAGACTTACGCCGACCAGTTCGCCCGCTGGGGCGCGCCGGTGGTGCTGGTTGCGCGGACTCAGCTCGGCACGATCAACCACACGCTGCTCTCGATCGAGGCGCTGCGGGCGCGCGGCGTGTCGATCCTCGGCGTCGCTTTCGTCGGCGATGCGGTGGAGGACAGCGAGGCGACGATCTGCGCGATGGGCGGCGTCAAACGCCTCGGTCGCCTGCCCCGGCTCGACCCGCTCACTCCCGAAACCCTGCGTGCCGCCTTCGCCCAGGGCTTCCGGACGGAGGATTTCGCGTGAGCGGCTCGGCGATCTGGCACCCCTTCACCCAGCACGGGCTGTGCGAGCCGATCCCGCTCGTCACCCATGCCGAAGGCGCGCTGCTGCACACGGCGGACGGGCGCACGGTGATCGACGCGGTGTCGTCCTGGTGGGTGACGACACACGGCCATTGCCACCCGCGCATCATGGCGGCCATCGCGGAGCAGGCGGGCAAGCTCGACCAGCTGATCTTCGCGGGCTGGACCCACGAGCCCGCCGAGGAGGTCGCCGCAGGCCTGACCGCGATCATGCCGCCGGAACTGACGCGGGTGTTCTTCTCCGATTCGGGCTCCACCAGCGTCGAGGTCGCGCTCAAGATGGCGCTCGGCTACTGGCATGCGCGCGACGAGGCGCGCCACCGTATCGTCGTGATGGAGCACAGCTACCATGGCGACACCATCGGCGCGATGTCGGTAGGCGCGCGCGGCGTGTTCAACCGGCCCTACGAGCCGCTGCTGTTCGACGTCGGCCGCATCCCGTTCCCGGCGGCGGGGCGGGAGCAGGACACGCTCGACGCGCTGGAAGCGCTCTGCCGCGAGGGCGAGACCGCCGCGCTCATCGTCGAGCCGCTGATCCTCGGTGCGGGCGGGATGCTGGTCTACGGACCCGAAACACTGAAGGCCATGAGCGATATCTGCGCCGCGCACGGCGTGCTGTTCATCGCCGACGAGGTGATGACCGGCTGGGGGCGCACCGGCACGCTGCTCGCCTGCGAACAGGCAGGCGTGGTGCCCGATATCCTGTGCCTGTCCAAGGGATTGACCGGCGGCGCCCTGCCGCTGGCGGTGACCATGGCCAGCGAACCGGTCTTCCAGGCCCACTGGTCCACCGATCGCGCGCGGATGTTCTTCCATTCCTCCAGCTACACCGCCAACCCGGTCGCCTGCGCCGCCGCCGCCGCCAACCTCGCCATCTGGCGGGAGGAGCCGGTGATGGAATGCGTCACCGACCTTGCCGCCCGCCAGTCCGCCTGGCTGGAGAAGCTCGGCCGCTTCTGCCATTTCGAGAACCCCCGCGCGCTCGGCACCATCGCCGCGATCGACATGCGCACGCGCGGCGAAGGCGGCTACATGGACGGCCTCGCCCCCGAACTCATGGCCTTCTTCCGCGCCCGCGACGTGCTGCTGCGCCCGCTCGGCAACACCATCTACGTGATGCCGCCCTATTGCATCACCGACGACCAGCTCGACGACGTGTGGAATGCCATCGGCGAGGCGGTCATCTCGTTCTGAAGCGCGGGACCGGGTTGAGCTCGGGCTGCCCTGCTCAGATCGCCAGCGGAGCCGCCACCGCTTCACGCAGTTGCGCGGCGTCGCGCAGGGGCGGGGCGCCGAACAGGCGGCGGTATTCGCGGCTGAACTGGCTGGTGCTCTCGTAGCCGACACGGTCGGCCGCCTCGGCGGCGGCGATACGCGAGGTCATCATCAGGCGGCGCGCTTCCTGCAGGCGCAACTGCTTCTGGTACTGCAGCGGGGTCATCGCGGTCGCGCGGCGGAAGTGATCGTGGAAACTGGAGACGCTCATGCCCGCCACCCGGGCAAGGTCGGGGCCGCTGAACGGGCGGCGGAAGTTGGCCTTGAGCCAGCCGATCGCACGCGCAATCCGCGCCATGCCTCCCTCGCCCACGGCGATCGAGCGCATCACCGCGCCCATCGGCCCGGTGACGAGGCGGTAGAGCAGTTCGCGCTCGATGAGCGGGGCGAGCACGCGCGCCTCGGCCGGGTTGCCGAGCAGCGCGGTCAGGCGCATGGCGGCATCGACCATTGCTTCGGTCACCGGGTGGAGCGACAGGCCGAGGCCACCCTTTTCGGCGTCGGCCCCCGCCCCGGCCGGCGCGGGCAGGTCGACCAGCAGCTCAGAAAGCGCGTCGCCGTCGAGGTAGAGGCAGAAGCACAGGTAGGGCGCATCCGCGCTCGCCTCCATGACGACGCCGGTGATCGGCAGGTCGAGCGAGGCCACGAGATAGCTCGCCGGGCCGTAGGCGATCAGCCGGTCGCCCACCAAAACCTGCTTGCCCCCTTGCGCGATGAGGCACAGCGCCGGGCGCTGCACCATGTGGACCGGGATCGAGGGCTGCGACCAGCGGACCAGCGTCAGCCGGTCGATCGCGGTGTCGAAGATACCCTCCTCGGGAGTGAATCGTGCAATTTGAGTGGCAAGGTCGGCGTGGGTCATGTGAGGATGATCGGCGCATTCCGGGGGTCCGGTCAAGCGACTCCACCTCTTCATTCGGAATATCAGGCAATGATTTCGGAAGAGCTAGATACCGCTTCGTGCCGGCTAGGGCGCAGAAGGGGTCATCCGGCGCTGGGCCGGCAGAAGGAGATCCTCATCATGGAGACCATCGACAAGGTCATCGCCATCACCGGCGCGAGCAGCGGCATCGGCGAGGGCGCGGCGCGCCTGCTGGCGGCGCGCGGTGCTACCCTCATGCTCGGCGCGCGGCGCACCGACCGGCTGGAGGCGCTTGTCGCCGAGATCGTCGCAGCAGGCGGCAACGCGCAGTTCCGGGCACTCGACGTCACCGACCGCGCCGATTTCGAAACATTCGTCGCTGCCACCGAGGCCGCGTTCGGGCGCATCGACGTGCTCGTCAACAATGCCGGGATCATGCCGCTTTCGCCCTTCACCGCCCTCAAGGTGGACGAATGGGACCAGATGATCGACGTCAACGTGCGCGGCGTCCTGCATGGCATCGCCGCCGCCCTGCCGCGCATGAAGGCTCAAGGCTCCGGCCACTTCGTCAACATCTCGTCGATCGGCGGCTACCGCGTCTGGCCGGCCTGCGGCGTCTATTCGGCCACCAAGTTCGCCGTGCGCGCGATCTCGGACGGGCTGCGCATGGAGAACGAGGACATCCGCGTCACCGTGGTCTCGCCCGGCGTCGTCGAATCGGAGCTGGCGCACACCATCACCGACCCGGGCTCGGCCGCCGCGATGGTGGACTTCCGCGCCGTCGCCCTCACCCCCGACGCGATCGCCCGCGCCATCGCCTATGCCGTTGAACAGCCCGCCGACGTCGACGTAAACGAACTGGTGGTGCGCCCGGTGCGCTCGACGGAGTGAACCCTCACAATTCCATCACGCTGGGCTTGCTGGAGCGCTCGATCATCCCGGTCGTGCGCTCCCCGTCCCAGGTGTAGAAGGCATGGGCCTGCTGCACGATCGGCCAGTCCTTGGGCCAGTCGGGCGGCAGGACGTGGCCACCGCGCGAGCGGGTGTTGGCGAAAGTGACGGCGCCGATTTCGATGCGGCGGCCGTCCACCGTCTCCAGCACGCAGGACACGTCCTCGCCGCCCGTCACCAGTTTGCGCAGCCAGGGGATCACCACGGGCCTCGCGCCGGTGCGGACGCCGTCCTCGATGATCCAGCCTTCCGAGTAGCTCGGCGGTTCGCCCTCGCGCGGGGGGTAGGAGTTGAACCCGAAGGCCCGACCGCTGGGGAACACGGCCGACTGCCAGCAGTGGCCCCAGAAGCCTGCGAAGGCGCGGAAACCGGTGCGCCGGATGCGCAGGCCGTTCGCGTTGAAGCTGCGCTCCTCCTCGTCGATGGAAAGCACGCCGCTGGCGCGGAACAGCTGTTCGTAGCGCGGGCTCATGTAGTCACCCTGCTTGCCGCCAAGCGCCTCCGCCGCTTCGGGCAGGATCGAGCCGGGCTCCCACGGGACCGCAGCCATCTCCATGTCGATGTCGAAGGAGACCGTCGCCCACTGCTTTTCCGTGAAGTCCGGGTTTTCGAGGATTTCCAGGGCGGTCGTGCGCGCTACCTGGCCTTCGAAACGGACGGTCCAGCGGCGGAAGGGCTCGACGCATTCGAAGCGCACAGGGCCGGTCGAGCGGATCGTCGGCAGGCCGGCGTCGCCATAGGCGGAGTGCGTCTCACCGTCGCCGCGCCGCGAATAGAGGCGACCGTCGGCGAAGGCGATGTCGAGCCAGAGTTCGTGGCGGTCCCACTGGGCGCCCACGGCCTCCACCCCGACTCGCATGGCGAAGAGGCCGTTCTCCTCCTCGATCCAGACGTTCACGGCGTCGCGGATGCCGTCCTCGGGCCGCTCGGCGACGACGTATTCGCGCGTCGCCGGGATGCCGCCGGACAGGTCCGTTGCGCTGGTGATCATTGCTCTCTCCCATTCCGATCGTTCGGGCCGGGAGGCTGTCACGGCCCGCGCGTCAGGTCACGCGGGCGGAGTGCGCGGGGGCGATGAGTGAGACCCGCCCCTCTTCGTCATTCCCGCGAATGAGGCAGGGGTGACGAAAAAGGCCGGATGCCGAAAAAGGGGAGGAACTGCGTGCGCGCGCTCCCCGCAAGCTCAGACGTAGGGCGGCTTGTGGCGGCCGGTTGGGCTGGTGGTGAAAATCTCGCAGCCGTCCTCGGTGATGCCGATCGAGTGCTCGAACTGGGCAGAGAGCGACTTGTCGCGCGTCACCGCCGTCCATCCATCGGAGAGCAGCTTCACCGGCGGCTTGCCGAGGTTGATCATCGGCTCGATGGTCATGAACATGCCCGGCTTGAGCAGGGGCCCGGTGCCGGGGCGCCCGGCGTGGACCACTTCGGGCGCATCATGGAACAGGCGGCCGAGCCCATGGCCGCAGAATTCGCGCACCACGCCGTAGCGGTTCGACTCGGCATATTCCTGGATGGCGGCGCCGATGTCACCCACGCGATTGCCCGGCCTAGCCTGCGCGATGCCGATCATCAGGCATTCGTACGTCACGTCGACGAGCCGGCGCGCCTTCAGCGGCACGTCCCCGACGAGGTACATGCGGCTGGTATCGCCATGCCAGCCGTCGAGCAGCGGGGTCACGTCGATGTTGACGATGTCGCCGTCCTTGAAGGTCTTCTGGGACGGAATACCGTGGCAGACCACGTGGTTGATCGAGATGCAGCACGAGTGCGCGTAGCCCCGGTAGCCCAGCGTCGCCGGGACCGCGCCGCCGTCGAGCGTCAGTTCGCGCACCTTGTCGTCGATCGCGGCGGTCGTAACGCCGGGCTGCACCAGCGGCGCGATCTCGTCGAGGATGCGCGCGGCGAGCTGGCCGGCGCGGCGCATGCCCTCGAAGCCTTCGGGGCCGTGCAGCTTGATGGTGCCGTCACGCAGGAGGGCTTCCTCCTGGCCGGGCTCTACGATCTGGTATTCGGTCATGTCACCCAGATAACACATCCGGGTCGAAATTGCGAGGTCAGGGCTGCACCGAAAACGCCGCGCGGTATTGCGGCCTGAGCGCGGCCATGACCTTGGCGGTGACGGGCACGGTCACTTCATAGCTGCCCTCGGCATAGGGTCCGGCCTCGTAGGGCGCGACGAGCACGCCGATGCGGTCGAACGTTCGGCGGTTGGTGGAGCCCAGGATCACGGTCTGCGCAGTGGGGTCGATGCACTCGGTGAACATCTGGCCGCTGCGTTGAACGGGCTCCCCGCGCTTCTTCTCACGCTGCTGGTCGAGCACCTCGCAGAACGGCGCCTGGATCGCGTCGCGCAGGGCCCCCTGGCTGGTGAACAGGTCGCCCGGCTTGCGCGCGGTGTCGGCGCCGCGATCCCACAGCAGGGCGTCGTAGTTGGTCATGCCATGCGCGCCGCCGGAAAATTCGTAGAGCGTGGCGGAGAGCGAAAGCCATCCGGGGAGATCGGTCACGACCTTCCAGTCCGCCTGCCGTTCGTAGGGATGGAAGGGAAAGCCGTCCTTCCCCGCCTCCGCCTTGCCGCTTCGCGCGGACGTTTCGACATCGGACTTCGCGGCATCGAGGCGCTGGTCGAGCATGTCGCGCAGCGCCGGGATGGCCGCCGCCTGGTCGGGATAGGAATAGGCGAAGGAGAACGTGTCGTTCTCGACCGTTTCCGATCGCCCCTTCGCTGCGGGCGACGCTTCGGGGGCGGCCGGCATGGGCGCCGCCGTTTCCGCGCCCGCCGTGGCCGAGGCATCCGCCGCCGGGCCCTCGGAACCGTTGCAACCAGCCATCGCGAGGGCCATAACCGCCATCAAACCGCCGTATCGCATCAAAATTCCTCTCGCACTCGGTCTCGCGGGAAGGCTAGAGAATCAGCGCATGAGCGACAAGAACGCATTGATCCAGCCCGATCGCGGCCAGAAGGCCGTTTCCCTCCATCTCGTCGAGAAGGACGGACTTGAGAAATTCCTCAAGGGCCTGACCGTTCCCCAGCGCGCCGCGATCGCGGCGAACCGCTTCACCGGCGCTGCGGGCGACTATGCCGTGATCCCGGACGGCGATGACTGGGCTGCGGTCCTCGGCGTGGCGGATGCAGGTTCGCTGACGAGCTGGTGCATGGCCAAGCTGGCCGAGAAACTTCCAGCCGGCACCTACCGCCGCATCGGGGGAGAGCCGGGCGCCGCGGCGCTCGGCTGGATTCTCGGCCAATACAACTTCGAGCGCTACCTCTCTGATCCCGAGGACGAAGGCCCACGCGTGCTGCTCACCGGCGAGCCTGCGCAGATCGACGCGATCGCCGCCGAGGCCGAGGCGGTCATGCTGGTGCGCGATCTCGTCAACACGCCCGCCGAGGACATGGGCCCAGCCCAGCTCGAGGCCGAGGCCGAGAACCTCCACAAGGCGTTCCGCGCCGAGATCCGCATTACCCGCGGCGACACGCTGGAGCACGAGTTCCCGATGGTCCACGCCGTCGGCCGCGCCGCCGCCCGCTCCCACGCGCCGCGCATGATCGAACTGGAATGGGGCGACCCCAAGCATCCGCGCTTAGCGATCGTCGGCAAGGGCGTGTGCTTCGATTCGGGCGGGCTCGACATCAAGCCGGGCTCGGGCATGCTGCTGATGAAGAAGGACATGGGCGGCGCCGCGCACGCCCTCGCCCTCGCCCGCCTCGTCATGGGCGCGAACCTGCCCGTGCGCCTGCACGTGCTGGTCCCGGCGGTGGAGAACGCCATCGCCGGCAATGCCTTCCGGCCCGGCGACGTGCTGCGCAGCCGCGCAGGCATCTCGGTGGAGATCGACAATACCGATGCGGAAGGCCGCCTGATCCTCGGCGACGCCCTCACCCGCGCAGGCGAGGGCGATCCTGAACTCATCATCGACTTCGCCACTCTCACCGGCGCCGCGCGCGTCGCCGTCGGCCCCGACCTTCCCGCGCTGTTCACCCGCGAGGACGCGACGGCCGAGGCGCTGCTCGCGGCGGGCAAGGCAGTCGACGACCCGTGCTGGCGCCTGCCGCTGCACGAGGGCTACCGCGAATACCTCAAGTCCGACATCGCCGACATCAACAATGCCGGCTCCAGCGGCTTCGCGGGGGCGAGCACGGCGGCGCTGTTCCTCGACCGGTTCGTGCCCAAGGGGCTCGACTGGGCGCACTTCGACACTTTCGCCTGGCGCCCCGCCGCCAAGCCGGGCCGCCCCAAGGGTGGCGACGCGCTGGGACTGCGTGCGGCCTGGCACATGCTGAAGGCCCGCTACGGCTGAAACTCCGCGAGGCGTCGAGGCCGACCGGCCTTGCGCCCGGTCGCGGGGCCTTCGACAAGCTCAGGCTGAGCGGGTCGGGGAGGTCGGGTAAACGACGCGGGGTGGGGGAATGGACACCTGCCCCCACCCCACCCACTCCGCTCATCCTGGACCTGTCGAAGCATGGGACGCGCAGCGCCAGCCCTGCCGTGATCTTGCGATCCGCTTGCGACCCGGCTAAGCGCGCCCATCTTTGCTTTTGGAGACGCACCGACGTTGGCACCTGTGGATTCGTATACCCGCCCTCCCCGGACCGAAGGCATGCTTGCCATGACCGGGCCGAGCGTGCGCGCGGATCCCGGCTGCCTTCCGGTGCGCGGCGACCTGGCGCACGTCAAGCTCGCGGGGCTCTACTTCGTGCCCCACTACGCCGCGCCGATGCCCCGCGCCCTGCGGGCCGGAGCCGTCCTCAACGCCACCGGGCGTGACGATGGCGAGGCCGTGATGGACCTGCCCGCCGGCGCGATCTTCAACGTGCTCGACATCTCCGGCCAGTGGGCCTGGGGCCAGCTCGGCGAGGACGGCCCGGTCGGCTACGTCGCGCTCGGACAGCTCGAGGCCCAGGCCTGATGACCCGCAGCGTCTTCATCGACGGCGCCGCAGGCACCACCGGCCTCGAAATCGCGGAGCGCCTTGCCGGCCGCCCCGAATTCGACCTCGTGATCCTCGACGACGAGCGCCGCAAGGACGACGTCGCGCGCGCGGAAGCGCTGAACGACGCCGATTTCGTGATCCTCTGCCTGCCCGACGACGCCGCCAAGGCGGCCGTCGGCATGATCGCCAACGATCGCACGCGGGTGATCGACGCCTCCTCCGCCTACCGCACCGCGCCCGACTGGGCCTACGGCTTCCCCGAAGTGACCGGTCGCGACGCCGTCGCCTCGGCCATGCGGGTCAGCAATCCGGGTTGCTATCCCACCGGCTTCATCGGCCTCGTCGCACCGCTCGTGCGCGCCGGGCTGCTGCCGGCCGAGTGGCCCTATGTCTGCCACGCCGTCTCGGGCTATTCGGGTGGCGGCAAGGCGCTGATCGCCCGGTTCGAGGCCGACACCGACATCGCCTTCCGTGCCTACGGCCTCGCGCTCGGCCACAAGCACGTGCCCGAGATGCAGGTCCATGTCGGCCTGACCCACGCGCCGATCTTCGCGCCAGCCGTCGTTCCGGCCCATCGCGGGATGCTGGTGGAAGTGCCGCTGCACCTCTCGATGATGCCGTCCGCCGGCTCGCCCGACGCCCTGCGCGCCGCACTGGTGGAATTCTATGCCGGCAGCCCCGTCGTGAAGGTCGAGACCGATCAGCCCGACGAACTGCTGCTGCGCGGCTCGATGGCGCCTGTCGACACCCTGACCCTGCGCGTCCTCGGCGCCAAGGACGGCAGCCAGGCGCGCCTCGTCGCCATGCTCGACAACCTCGGCAAAGGCGCCAGCGGCGCGGCGGTGCAGAACCTCAACATCATGGCCGGTCTCGACGAGACGGCGGGCCTGCGGCTCTGATTATCCCGTCGCCCCCGGCTCGACCGGGGACCGCTGGGTATTCTTGAGGCGATGGCTCTCGGCGGGCCGCTACGGCGTGGCGCCCCGCCGAAATCACACTCGGCCTTGCCTGCGGTCCCCACCTTCAGGGGACGACGGGCTCCAAAAGCCGCACTGCACAATTTCCGGGCACCCACTGCCCGAATCTTGAACAGAACTTGCCCGCGCCGCGGGTGCGGCTTTGCAACAGTCGGTCAATTGACTGGGCAAATGGTGCAAATCCGGTCTTTTCGCGGTTGCACACTTGGCCTACCACTGACCCCACCGCATTGGCACGATTCTTGATGGGATTCGCGCGCGAGGCATCTGGTTCCCGGACCGGTATCCTCTTCGAGACAGTCCGGGGGCAAATGCAGGGATCCAGGCAGGCGTGAAGAAGATCGAAGCCATCATCAAGCCGTTCAAGCTCGACGAAGTGAAGGAAGCGCTCCACGAAGTGGGCGTCTCGGGCATCACCGTCACTGAAGCCAAGGGCTTCGGGCGCCAGAAGGGCCACACCGAACTCTATCGCGGCGCCGAATACGTCGTCGATTTCCTGCCCAAGGTCAAACTCGAGGTCGTCGTGCCCGACGCGCTCGCCGAACGCGTGGTGGAAGCCATCGCCGACGCCGCGCAGACCGGCCGCATCGGCGACGGCAAGATCTTCGTCGTCCCCGTCGAAACCGCCGTGCGCATCCGCACCGGGGAACGGGACGACGACGCGCTCTGAGCGCGGCCTAGCAACATCCGGCCCCGGCCGGCCTGGGGACAGCACCGGCTGGGGAGCCGGCCCTTGTCCCAAGTCCCTATCTACCTACTCCTCTTTCGGGATCGGAAGAGTAACTCTGGAGAACCAAGACCATGGCAACTGCAAAGGACGTCCTGAAGAAGATCAAGGACGAGGAGATCGAGTGGGTCGATCTTCGCTTCACCGA
>DATKFS010000309.1:0-3340 GCA_035511275.1 Novosphingobium sp. | reverse complement strand
TATCTTCGTCACCCTGAACTTGGTTCAGGGTCCATCGCGCCCCATCCGCCGTGCCATCACGCCGCAAACCGACCGGGCGGCTGGGGAGCCGAACCATCGGAACTCGCGGCCCGATGGACCCTGAAGCAAGTTCAGGGTGACGGGGGAGATGGGGAGAGCGCGTAGCATTACCCCACGCTTCCCTCGAGGCTGATCCCCAGCAGCTTCTGCGCCTCGACGGCGAACTCCATCGGCAGCTGCTGCAGCACTTCCTTGGCGAAGCCGTTGACGATCAGCGCCACCGCGCTCTCGGTGTCGAGGCCGCGCTGCATGGCGTAGAACAGCTGGTCGTCGCTGATCTTGCTGGTGGTGGCCTCGTGCTCGATCTGCGCGCTGGGATTGCGCACTTCGATGTAGGGCACCGTATGCGCGCCGCACTCCTTGCCGAGCAGCAGCGAATCGCACTGGGTGAAGTTGCGCACGCCTTCGGCATTGGCGGCGACGCGCACGAGGCCGCGGTAGGTGTTGTTCGACTTGCCCGCCGAAATGCCCTTCGAGATGATCGTCGAGCGGCTGCCCTTGCCGTTGTGGATCATCTTGGTGCCGGTATCGGCCTGCTGGTAGTTGTTGGTGACGGCGACCGAGTAGAACTCGCCCACCGAATCCTCGCCGTTGAGGACGCAGCTGGGATACTTCCAGGTGATCGCGGAGCCGGTCTCGACCTGGGTCCAGCTGATCTTGCTGCGCGCGCCCTGGCACAGCCCGCGTTTGGTGACGAAGTTGTAGATGCCGCCCTTGCCCTCGGCATTGCCGGGATACCAGTTCTGGACGGTGGAGTACTTGATTTCGGCGTCTTCCATCGCGACCAGTTCGACCACGGCGGCGTGGAGCTGGTTCTCGTCGCGCATCGGGGCGGTGCAGCCTTCCAGATACGAGACGTACGAGCCCTTCTCGGCGATGATGAGCGTCCGCTCGAACTGGCCGGTGTTCTCCGCGTTGATGCGGAAATAGGTGCTCAATTCCATCGGGCAGCGCACGCCCTCGGGGATGTAGACGAAGGTGCCGTCCGAGAAGACCGCGCAGTTCAGCGCCGCGAAGTAGTTGTCGTGGACCGGCACGATGCGGCCCAGCCACTTCTTCACCAGCTCGGGAAATTCGCGGATCGCCTCGGAGATCGAGCGGAAGATCACGCCCGCCTGCTCCAGCTCCTTGCGGAAGGTGGTGGCGACCGAAACCGAATCGAACACCGCGTCCACCGCGACCTTGCGTGCGCCCTCGACCCCGGCGAGCACCTTCTGCTCCTCCAGCGGAATGCCCAGCTTCTCGTAGACGCGCAGGATCTCGGGATCGACCTCGTCGAGGCTGGCCAGCGCGTCCTTCTTCTTGGGCGCGGCCCAGTAGTAGGATTCCTGGTAGTCGATCGGCGGCACGTCGAGCTTGGCCCAGTCCGGCGGGGTCATCTCCAGCCAGCGGGCATAGGCCTTGAGGCGCCATTCGAGCATCCACTCGGGCTCGTCCTTCTTGGCCGAGATGAAGCGGATGGTGTCTTCGGACAGGCCCTTGGGGCCGTATTCCTGCTCGATGTCGGAAGACCAGCCATGCTCGTAGTCGGCCACGCGCGCGGCGGCGTCGTGCGCTGCCTGGTCGCGCAGGGGAGCATCGCGTTCAGCCATGCGGGTCGTTTCCTCGGTCATTTCAAACTTCCTCGACGAGCTGGGTCAGCACCACCTGGGCGAGCGCGCCGCGCACGGCGGCGTTCACCTGCGGCCAGTGGCCCTTCACGTTGCAGCCGTCCTCCAGCGTGCAGTCATTCTTGACGCGATCGAGGCAGGCGGTGAGCGCGATGGGCCCTTCTACCGCCTCGACGATGTCGGCAAGCGAAATCGCCGCCGCAGGCCGCGCCAGCTTGAGCCCGCCGCCCACCCCGCGCGACGAGCGCATGAGCCCGGCGGCGGTCAGCTTGCTCACCAGCTTCTGCACGGTCGGGACGGGAAGCCCCGTCTCCTCCGCCAGCTGCGCGGCGGAAACCCGCGCGCGGCTGCGAATCGGGGGGCCGCCCGCCTGCTCGATAAGCGCGCAGGTGCCGCAATGCCGCGCTGCGGCGGACATGATGATCACGGCATAGTCTGCCATGCTGGACAGGCGCATCGTCGTGGTTTCCGGACCCGGCGTTAAATCGGAGCGATTTCTTCCGATTTCACCTAGTGCAGCGTGCTCGCGGTTTCAATGGCTGTTTCACGCCCGTTGCGCGCCGCCGGTTGCGTCCGGCGCGTGCCCTTAGCGTGTCGCGGGGGAGTCGCAAACCGTACATTCAATGAAGCCGCACGGTGTCGGGGCCCGGTACCAACGGAAAAAAGGCGGCTGTCGGTCGAAACCGGCAGCCGCCATCAAGGTAATAAAGGTCTCGAGCGCATCCCGCTACGAGCCCTTCGGGTCGCAGGTGTCGTGTATGCCTCGGGCAGGGCGATTTATTGTATAAACGCGACACGGCCCGCCCGGGCGAAAGGGCTAACGGGGTTTTTCATCTCGCGTACGCAGCAACAAGAAGCGTTTGAGCAACACTTGTGCTGCGGTTATGCGCTGGCGGGTGTTGTATTCCCTCATCAGACCCGCCCTTTTCCGAATCGAGGCCGAGAAGGCCCACGGCCTCGCGCTGTCCGCGCTGAAGCTTGGCGCGGCCACGAGGCCGCCGACGTTCTCCCCCGCGCTCGCGAGCGAGGTCGCGGGGCTGGCGTTCCCCAATCCGGTCGGCATGGCCGCCGGGTTCGACAAGGACGGCGAAGTGCCCGACGCGCTGCTGGGGCTGGGCTTCGGCTTCGCGGAGGTCGGCTCGATCACGCCGCTGCCGCAGGCGGGCAACCCGCGTCCGCGCCTGTTCCGCCTGATCGAGGACCGCGCGGTCATCAACCGCATGGGCTTCAACAACGGCGGCGCGCAGGCGGCGGTGGACCGGCTCGAGGCGCGCGCGGGGCGGCCCGGGGTCGTCGGCATCAACATCGGCGCCAACAAGGATTCGACCGACCGCGTGGCCGACTACGCGATCATGGCCCGGCTGATGGCGCCGCTGGCCAGCTATCTCGCGGTCAACATCTCCAGCCCCAATACGCCGGGCCTGCGCGCGCTGCAGGACGAGTCGGCGCTGACTGGATTGCTCGACGCGGTGATCGAGGCACGCGACGCCGCGTGCGTCGAGGGAAAACGCCCCCCGGTTTTCCTCAAGGTCGCACCCGATCTCGAACCGGCCGACATCGACGCCATCGCGCGGATCGCCGTCGACAGGCGGCTCGGCGCGCTGATCGTATCCAACACCACGATCTCGCGGCCGAGCCTCGCTTCGGCGCACCGCGGGGAGGGTGGCGGC
>DATKFS010000308.1:0-3789 GCA_035511275.1 Novosphingobium sp. | reverse complement strand
TTCACGGCGTGCCGCTGATCGCGATCTCGCAGTCGGGCCGGAGTCCGGACCTGCTCGCCGCCGCCGAGGACGCGCGGGCGCGGGGCGCGGTGGTGGTTGCGGTGGTCAACGACGCCGCCTCGCCGCTGGCCGAGCTGGCGCAGATCGTCATCCCCGTCCACGCCGGGCCGGAAACCAGCGTGGCGGCGACCAAGAGCTTCGTGTGCACGCTTGTCGCGCTGACCCACCTCGTCGCGGAGTGGAGCCAGGACGCCGGCCTGCTCGCCGCGCTGGAATCGGCCGGTGAAGTGCTCGAACATGCCGCACGCGCCGACTGGACCGGGGCCGTCGAACTGTTGCAGGATGCCGGCGAGATGCTGGTGCTCGGTCGCGGGCCCACCCTGCCGATCGCCGGGGAAGCGGCGCTCAAGCTCAAGGAAACCTCCAGCCTGCACGCGGAAGCCTTCAGCAGCGCCGAAGTGGCGCACGGGCCCATGACGCTGGTGGGCGCGGGCGACCCGGTGCTGGCGCTCGCCCCGCTCGACGTGGCGCGCACGGGGCTGCGCGAGCGGCTCGACGATTTCGCGGCGCGCGGCGCCCGGATCGTCGCGGCGGGCATGGCCGAGGACGTGGCGGCGGCGGAGCTGGTGCTCCCCTCCCGCACGGACGTGCACCCGGTGCTCGGCGCGATCGCCCAGATCCAGAGCTTCTACGGCCTTGCCAACGCGCTGTCGCTGGCGCGCGGGCGCAACCCCGATGCGCCGCCGCATCTCAACAAGGTGACCCGCACGCTATGACCGTTCAGGCTCTCGTCGGAGCGCGGATCGTCCTCGCGGACCGGGTGGCGGACGGGCAGGCGCTGCTGGTGAACGGCGGGCGCATCGTCGGCCTCTGCGCGCCGGATGCGCTGCCCCAGGGCTGCTCCGTGCAGGACCTTGGCGGCGGCTGGCTGCTGCCCGGCTTCATCGACACGCAGGTGAACGGCGGCGGCGACGTGCTGTTCAACGACATGCCCAATGTCGAGGGCATCCGCGCCATCGCCGCCGCGCATCGCCGCTACGGCACCACGGGCCTGCTGCCCACGCTCATCAGCGACTATCCGGCCGTCGTCGCCGCCGCGATCGAGGCGGGCGAGGCGGCGCTGGCGGCGGGGGTCCCCGGCGTGCTGGGCGTCCACATCGAAGGGCCGCACCTCAACGCCGCGAAGAAGGGCATCCACGATCAGGCGCGCTTCTCGCGGGTGGACGAGGCCGTCGTCGCGCGGCTGGCGGCGCCGACCGCAGGCCGCCGCATCGTCACTCTCGCGCCCGAACTGGCGCCCGAGGGTACGGTGCGTGCGCTGGCCGAAGCCGGAGTGCTGGTCTGCGCCGGGCACAGCCTCGCCGACTACGACCAGACCCGCGCCGCGCTGGCCGAGGGGCTGGTCGGCTTCACCCACCTGTTCAACGCGATGACCCAGTTCCTCAGCCGCGAGCCCGGCATGGTCGGCGCCGCGCTGGAGGACCGGGCGAGCCACTTCGGTCTCATCGTCGATGGCCTCCACGTCCACCCCGCCGCCCTGCGCGTCGCCCTGCTGGCGCGCGGGATCGAGGGCGCGATGCTGGTGACGGACGCGATGCCGCCGGTCGGCGGGCAGTCCAACCACTTCACGCTCATGGACCAGCACATCGCCGTGGTCGACGGCACCTGCCGTGGCCCGGATGGCACGCTGGCGGGCTCGGCGCTGACGATGTCGCAGAGCCTGCGCAACGCCATGGACATGCTGGGTTGCGACATCGTCGAGGCCTCGCGCATGGCGAGCGGGAACCCGGCGGCGTTCCTGCGCCTCGACGGCGAGACCGGCACGATCGCCCCGGGCCTCGCCGCCGACCTTGTCCACCTCGATGACGAGCGGCGGGTCCGCGCCACCTGGATCGCCGGCGCGCGCGAGGACACCCGCGAATGACGCCGGAACTGGGCCTGATCGAAGGCCGCTTCGGCCGCATCTGGAACGAGGAGGAGCGGCTCTACGTCGTGCGCACCCTCGCCGATGCGGGCTATGCCTTCTACCACTACGGCCCCAAGGCCGACCGCGCCCTGCGGCGCGAGTGGCGGCAGGGGCACGACGCGGCCCACACGGCGCAGCTCGCGCGGCTTTCGGCCGAGTGCCGGGCGCGGGGGATGCGCTTCGGCATGGCGATCACGCCTGTCGGATCGACCCACCCCTTCGATGCCGAGGCCCGCGCCGACCTCGCCCGCCGCATCGCCGACCTCGACGCCATCGGCATCGACGACCTTGCCGTGCTGTTCGACGACTTGCGCGGCGACATGCCCGAACTGGCCGCGCGCCAGGCGGAGGTGGTGAACTTCTGCGCCGGGTTGACCCGGGCGACGCGCGTCTACACCTGCCCGACCTACTACTCCGACGACCCGGTGCTGGACCTCGTCTTCGGCGACCGGCCGCGCGACTACCTGCCCGACCTCGGCCGCCTGCTCGACCCGGCGGTACAGGTCTACTGGACCGGCGAGGAAGTCTGCTCGCGCGAGATCGGCCCTGCCCACCTCGCCCGTGTGGCGCAGGAACTGGGCCGTCCCGTGTGCCTATGGGACAATTACCCGGTGAACGACGGCGCGCGGATGTCGCGCTTCCTGCACCTGCGCGCCTTCACCGGGCGTCCGGCGGGGATCGCCGCGCACCTTTCCGGCCACGCGATCAACCCGGCCATCCAGGCGCACCTCGGCTGCATCCCGGCACTCACCCTGCCGATGGTCTACCGCGAAGGCGCGGACTATGCCTATGGCGCGGCCTTCCGCGCGGCGGCACGGGGCCTGCTGGGAGACGCGTTCGCCGCGATGCTGCAGCAGGACCTTCCCGCCCTGCAGGACGTGGGCTTCGAGCGCCTTGGCCCGCGCACCGAGCGGCTGCTCGCGCGTTATGCTGGCATCGACCATCCCGCCGCGCGCGAGATCGTGCGCTGGCTGGAAGGTGATGACGTGATGACCGACGACGAGGTCCAGACGCAGTGAGACGCTTCCGCCCCGTGACGGCCGGCGCGGCGAAGGCGCGGAGGCAGTGCCGCTGATGCCTGCCGGCGTGCCCTTGCCCGATCGACCGCGTCACCCTGAACTCGTTTCAGGGTCCATCGAGCCGCAGGCGCTGTGGTCGTGGCAGCACGCCGCAGGGTCGGTTCCCCGTCGCGAGCCACCGGTCCGAAATGCGCCATGGACCCTGAAACAGGTCCAGGGTGACGGTGCGGGGTGGCCGAAGGGGACATTCGGATGACCCATGCACCGCTCCTCACCGCGCTGCGGGCCGCCGTCGGCAAGCGCCATGTCCTGACCAGCCCGCGCGCCACGACGCGCTATCGCAAGGGCTACCGCACGGGCGAGGGACCGGCGATCGCGGTGGTGCGGCCCGGGACGCTCGTCGAGATGTGGCGGGCGGCGAGCGCCTGCGTGGCGGCGGACGTCTCGATCATCATGCAGGCCTCGAACACCGGGCTCACCGGCGGTTCGACCCCGGACGGCGCGGACTATCCGGGCGGTCTGGTCATCATCAGCACCACGCGGCTCGATGCTTTGCGCGTGATCGGCCGGGGCGAGCAGGTGCTCTGCCTGCCGGGAACCACGCTCTACGCGCTCGAACAGGCGCTGCGGCCCTATGGGCGCGAGCCGCACTCGGTGATCGGCTCCTCCTGCCTCGGCGCCTCGGTGGTGGGCGGCGTGTGCAACAATTCGGGCGGCTCGCTGATCCGGCGCGGCCCTGCCTATACCCAGCTGGCGCTGTTCGGCGAAGTGCGGGCCGACGGCATGCTGCGTCTCGTCAACCAC
>DATKFS010000307.1:0-11500 GCA_035511275.1 Novosphingobium sp. | reverse complement strand
CCCATGATCGAATAGAAGCAGGTGGTCTTGCCCGCGCCGTTCGGTCCGAGCAGGCCGAGCACCTCGCCCTTGGCGACCGACAGCGAGATGTCCGTCAGCACCGCGCGCTTGTCGTAGCTCTTGGCGATCGAGATGACCTCGAGCCCGCCGTTCTCGGCCAGCAGTTCGGCGTCGATGGCGTTCTTCTCCACTGCGGGAGCGGCGCCGGGGTCCTGCGTGAGATCGGGGCTGGCAGTCATCGCGCGGGACTTAACGCAGGCAGGGCGGCCACTGCAAGACGGCATTTCCGCTTAGTCGGCCCGCTTGGCAGGTTTCGTGCATGACGCGTGTCGAAGCGGGACAAGCCCCTCTTCGCACTTGCAAAAAACGGAAGTGAACTTGATCTGAACATCATTCGGTGATGTACTCCCGGAAAAGGACGAGGAGTCGCCCCCCGATGGACAGGATATCGGATCATGCAGCGCACCAGTCGGCGCTCGGTTCCAGTTCGGCCCAACCGGTCGCGCCGCAGCCCGGTGCGTTCGGCTCCGCCGTGCCGGGTGCGGTCCGGGCCGCGCCCATGATCGACTGGCGCCGCAAGATGAGCGATCACATCGCCTATGCCCTGCTGGTCTACACCGCCCTGCAGATTTTCGTGACCGTGGGCGCGCTCAAGTCCGGGGGCGGCTCGCTGCTGCCCTACTTCGCGCTCGTCATGCTGGTGGTGGCGATCATTCCCGCCTGCCGCCGCTTCGAATCGCGCTGGAACCGCCTGACGGACGAACAGGCGCACGACCCCTCGCTCGCCCGTTTCTACAGGCGCGACCGCTTCGCGCTCTGGGCGCTGGCGATCGGCCTGCCCTTCGCGCTGACGGCCCTGTTCAAGGGTTTGGCGCTGGCCTTCGCCTGACCGGAGCCCGGAGGCGAGGCGGCAGCGCCTCGCCGCCGCCATACGGTTACTTCGTGGAATACTCCCCCGGCTTGGCCTGGAAATTCTCCTGCGCGAAGGCGCGGGCGGCGTTGGCCGTCTTGAACAGCTCGTCCTGAAGCGCCGCGGTGACGAGCGGATAGCCCCGGGAATTGTACCGGGTGGTCCTCACCGTGAGGCGGAAATTCCCCTCCGCATCCTTGTTGATGAGGAAGGGACGGCTGCTGGCATCGGACATGGATAGGTATCCTCGATCGAACGGGAATCGCCTCTGCGGACGATGAAAGGGCGGCGCATGACGGGTATGCGCCGAACGCGGCGCGACCCGGCCTTGTGAAGCTCGTAAGGGACAAAAGGGGGGAGCAACCGCTTCCCGATGGTCCGTCGCACGCGACGTCAGCGCCGACCCGCATAGGCCTATTTGCGCAAAATGCAATTGCTGCCGCACAGCGACGGCCCAACTCTCGTTTGCCCTCGCCCCGCGCGGCGACTAGGGCGTGCCGACACATATCGGCAGTCGGGAGTTGCAAGGAACCATGCTCAGTCCGGATCAGGCAAGGGACCGCGCGCTGGACCTCGTGGAGCGCGCCCGCCGCGCCGGGGCCGACGCCGCCGACGCCGTCTATGGCGCCAGCGCCTCCGAAGGCATCCAGGTCCGCCTCGGCAAGCTGGAGGACGTGGAGCGTTCCGAAGGCGAGCACATCGCGCTGCGTGTATTCTCGGGCACCCGCTCGGCCAGCATCGGCTCGTCCGACCTCTCGCCCGCCGCGCTCGACGAACTGGCCGCGCGCGCGATCGACATGGCCCGCCTCGCGCCAGAGGACGCCTATGCCGGGCTCGCCCCGCAGGACCTCCTGGCCCGGGGGCCGTGGCCCGAACTCGACCTGATCGACCCCGCCGAGCCCAGCCCCGCCGCCCTGCGCGCCATGGCCGAGGAGGCGGAGGACGCCGCGCGCGCGGTTTCCGGCGTCACCAATTCGGACGGCGCCACCGCCAGCGCCGGGCTCGGCGTCTTCGCGCTGGCCACCAGCCATGGCTTCTCCGGCGCCTATGGCTCGACCAACCACTCGATCAGCGCCTCGGTGGTCGGCGGCGAGGGTTCGGGCAAGCAGCGCGACAACGCCTGGCGCACCGCGCACCACGGCGCCGACCTGCCCTCGCCCGCCGAGATCGGCGCGCTGGCCGGGACCCGCACCGTCGCCAAGCTCGGCTCGGGACGGATGAAGAGCGGGGCGATGCCGGTGGTGTTCGATCCGCGCGTCTCCAGTTCGCTGGTCGGCCACCTGCTCGGCGCGATCGCGGGCAGCGCCATCGCCCGGCGCTCCAGCTTCCTGCTCGACAAGCTGGGCGAGCAGGTCTTCGCCCCCGGCACCGTGATCGCCGAGAACCCGCACGCGCCGCGCGGCCTGCGCGCCCGGCCGTTCGATGGCGAGGGCCTGGCCACCGCCCCGCGCAACCTCGTCGAAGACGGCAGGCTGACCGGCTGGCTGCTCGATTCGGCGTCCGCGCGCCAGCTCGGCCTCGCCCCGACCGGCCACGCCACCCGGAACGGCGGCGGCGCGCCGAGCGTGTCGGTCGGCAACGTCCACCTCCGCGCGGGCGAGGTCAGCCCGGCCGCGCTGATGGCCGACATCGCCGACGGCGTCTACGTGACCGAGCTGATCGGCCAGGGCGTCAACGGCGTGACGGGGGACTACAGCCGCGGCGCGGCGGGCTTCCGCATCGTCAATGGCGAGCTGGCCGGGCCGGTCGCCGAATTCACCATCGCCGGCAACCTGCTGCGCATGTTCGCGCAGATGACCGCCGCCGACGACCTCGAATGGTATCGCGCGATCAACGTGCCGACGGTGCGCGTGGACGGCATGACCGTGGCCGGCGACTGAGCCGCTTGCCTAGACCGGCGCGGCGGCTTACTTGCGAGTAATTCGCAAGAAGGAGCGCCGATGCCGGAGGGGAACGCATACCAGGTCGCCGACTGGAACGGCCGCAGCGGCGAGCGCTGGGTCGCCAACCAGGTGCGGCTCGACGCCATGCTGGCGGCGTTCGGCGAAGCGGCGATCGCGGCGGCGGCGCCACTTGCAGGCGAACGGGTGCTCGACGTCGGCTGCGGTTCAGGGGCGTCCAGCTTCGCGCTGGCCAGCTGCGTCGGCAGCGGCGGGCACGTCCTCGGCATCGACATTTCGGAGCCGCTGGTCGCGCGGGCGCGCGAACTGGCGCCGCCGTCCGCGCCGGTCGCGTTCGAGCTTGCGGATGCGTCCAGGGTCGAACTGCCGGGGCCCGGCTACGACCTGCTGTTCTCCCGCTTCGGGGTGATGTTCTTCGGCGATCCGGTCGACGCCTTCGCGCATATGCGCAAGGCGATCAGGCCGGGCGGGCGAATCGCCTTCGCCTGCTGGCGCGGAGCGGCCGAGAACGACTGGATTCGCCTGCCGATGGGCGCGGTCCGGGACATCGTCGCGCCCCAGCCGCTGCCCGACCCCGAGGCGCCGGGCCCTTTCTCATTCGGCGATCCGCAGCGCATCGCCCGCATCCTGGCCGCAGCGGGCTTCGCCGAGGCGACGATCGCGCCGTTCGACAGCCTCATCCCCTTCGGCGAGGGCGCGACGCGCGAAGCGGCGATCGACGACGCGCTGGCGATGGCGTTCGAGGTGGGCCCGCTGTCCCGCGTCCTCGCCGACCAGCCGGAGGAGGTGCGCGTGCGCGCCGCCACCGCCGTGCGCGCGGCCTTCGCACGCCGCCCGGGCGAACGCTCGGTCATGATCGAGGGCGCGGCGTGGATCGTCACGGCCCGCCCGGGCTGACGTCACGACCTGCGATGTCGGGGGAAACTGGAGCGGGCGAAGGGATTCGAACCCTCGACCCCAACCTTGGCAAGGTTGTGCTCTACCACTGAGCTACGCCCGCTCTGGCGTTCGTCCGTGGGCTGCGCTTGGGCGCCGCCGTCCGGGTGGAGGGGCCACTAGCAGCGCTTCGCCGCGACTGCAAGAGGGGATCGCGGGGAGTGGCCCGGCCGGATCAGCGGGGCTTGCGAACGGCGTTGAGCGCGACGCCCGCCACCGCGAGCATAACCAGGACCGCGCAGGAATCGGCGACGAGATCGAGCCATTCGGCATCGCGGTTCAGGGCCGGGATCATCTGCACGCCCTCGATCCCCGCGCCGAGCAGGATCAGCCCCGCCGCGATCTTCAGCCGCGAAACGCCCGGATAGCCGAGCACCGCCAGGACCGCGAGGGTGGCGAAGGCAAGCACGTGCTGGAACTTGTCGCTCGGCTCGCCCGGAAGTTGCGGCGGATGCGGCAGCACCGCCATGACGACCGCGAAGACGAGCGCGAGCCAGAAGCCGAGTCGGAAGAGGTTCTGCATGGTGCCAGTATCGTGCTGCGCCGCAGCAAATACAATTCGAACTTCCCGGTTCGGGAAATCGACTGAACGATGCGAGGGGAAACTGGAGCGGGCGAAGGGATTCGAACCCTCGACCCCAACCTTGGCAAGGTGCCCCAGGGCTCTACGCGACCGAACGCGTGGCTACGCTACAGTTTCTTTTTTTGCTATAATTCATATATTTATTGACTCGAAGAGCCTGCCGAACATACCCTACAGATACCCTGCGACTTGATTTGAATTGCTTAGATTCAGCTCTGATAGCCCTGAATTTGAATGATTCTAAGCAAAATTTTTGCAAGGCTCTGATATGGAACGGGAAAAGCTCACAAAGCGGATTGTCGATGCACTGAAAGCTCCAAAACCTTCGAAGGTTGGAGTCAAGGTTCGGGAGCAGTTTCTGTGGGATCGGGAGCTTCGCGGGTTCGGTGTGCAGGTCATGCCGTCCGGTTTGAAGAGCTTCGTCATCCAGTATCGATCCCCGGAAGGAAGAAACCGGCGAGCCGTCATCGGCCGCTATGGCCTGATGACGGTGGAAGAGGCGCGCAAGCTCGCCCATGAGAAGCTGGTGGCCGTCTCCAAGGGCATCGATCCGCTCGACGAGGAAGCAAAGGCGGTCGGCAATCTCACTATTGCCGATATCTGCGACTGGTATCTCGCCGAAGCGGAGGCGGGACGGCTCCTCGGGCGCCGCCGGCGGCCGATCAAACCCTCAACATTGGCGATGGACCGCAGTCGCATCGAAGCGCACATCAAGCCCCTGCTTGGACGCCGCCATGTCGGCGCTCTGAAACTGGGCGATATCGAGGGCGCCCAAGCCGACATTGCCGCCGGAAAGACCTCGAAGCCGCGCGCGGGCAGTCGCGGTGGGGCCACGCGTGGCGGCGAAGGCGTCGCGGCACGGACCATGTCGACGTTGCACTCCATATTGGAACATGCTGTCCGGCTTGGGAAAATCGAGGCCAATCCCGCCCGGGGCGTTCGCAAGATCGCCGGCATGCCTCGCGAAAGGCGGCTCAGCCGCGGCGAAATCGAGCGGCTTGGCAAGACGATGCGGCAGGTCGGTGAAGACGGTGAGCACCCGACGGGTCTCGCCGCTATTCGCTTCCTGCTTCTGACGGGCTTCCGCCGCATGGAAGCACTTGGTTTGCGGCGTGCCTGGCTTGACGAGGAAGAATGCGTAATCCGCCTTCCGGACACCAAGAGCGGGCCACAGCTCCGCGTGATCGGTCAGGCGGCGTCCGATCTTCTGCTTGATCAACCCGAAACGAGTTCCCCGTTCTTCTTCCCGGCCGATTGGGGCGATAGCCATTTCGTCGGCATCGTGCGCGTTCTGGATCGCGTCTGCCAAAGGGCCCGACTGACGGACGTCACACCGCATACGCTGCGCCACACCTTTGCGAGCCTGGCCGGTGACCTCGGTTTTTCCGAACTGACCATTGCAGCGCTGCTTGGCCATTCCGCCAGAGGCGTCACCCAGCGCTACGTTCATATCGACGAGGCGCTGAGGATGACCGCCGATCGTGTGGCGGAAGAGATGGCGGATCTGCTGGATGGACGGGCCACGCAGGTCCGGTCACACGTCTCCCGACGTCATAAGGCGGGTCGCCTGCTCGCTGCAGTGGAGCAGGGATGAGGCGCGGTGAGCTGTTGTGGCGCGTCTTTATGAGAGGGAGAGTCGGGCCGGATTTCC
Source organism: Novosphingobium sp. (assembly GCA_035511275.1). Lineage (GTDB taxonomy): Bacteria > Pseudomonadota > Alphaproteobacteria > Sphingomonadales > Sphingomonadaceae > Novosphingobium. Next base: position 5,519 of record DATKFS010000307.1, on the reverse strand, counting down.
CGTGACGGGTTGAGGGCTGGGAGAGAGGCTCCCGGCGCCCGTCATGGAGATGTCCCATGACCCAGGTGCAAGTTCTGGACGCCGCGCGCGAAGGTGCTGGCGGCTACAAGGTGGATGTGAGCCGGGGAGAACGCGTCGGTCGCGTGTCCTCGGAGTGGTTTTCCCGCCCGGCCGATGAACGCTATCTCTCGCTGTCGGACCTGTTTGCCGCCGTCCGTGGCCGCGCCGAGAGGAGCCGGACCCGGACGGTCGAAAGCGCGGCGATCAGGGTGGAAGCGAGCCGCGACGATGCCGAACACCTCGCCCTGATGTTACCCGGCTCGGACCGGCCGGTGGCGCCCACCCATTGGAGCTTCGGCCAACTCGCGAGCCTGGTCGGCGCGCCGGCCGCCTATCTGCGCCAGCTTCCCGCGCCGCTCGCCGGGATCAACCTGCAATACGGCCTGATCTCGCATCGCGCCGAGCAGGTGAAGACGCTCGAGACCGACGATGGCCGGACCGAACTTCGCGCCGTCACCGGGCCGGACTATGGGCGCATCCATGACCACGAGCTGGTTTCGGCGGTACAACGCATCGCCGGCAACGGCACGGGCGATACCCGCTGGAAGGTGCCGGGGGTGCTCGATTGGTCGACTGGCATCTACAATCCGCGCGTCGATGTGACACGGGATACGACGACCCTCTACGCCTCGGACCGCGACGTCTTCCTGTTCCTGGTCGACGATCTCAATCCCATCGAGGCCGGCAAGCTGCCCGACGGATCGCCTGATCTCTACTTCCGGGGCTTTTATTGCTGGAACTCGGAAGTGGGCGCCAAGACGCTGGGCATCGCCAGCTTCTACCTGCGCGCCGTGTGCCAGAACCGCAATCTGTGGGGCGTCGAGCAATTCGAGGAGATCACGATCCGCCATTCCAAATATGCCGCCTCGCGGTTCGCCCATGAAGCGGCCCCGGCGCTGACCCGCTTCGCCGATTCCTCACCCCAGCCTTTCATGGCCGGCATCAAGGCAGCGCGCGAGCGTATCGTCGCACGCAGCGACGAGGACCGCTCGGACTTCCTTCGGGGCCGCGGTTTCTCGAAAGCGGACACGGGCAATATCATCGCCACCGTGCTCGCTGAGGAGGGCCATCCGCCATCGAGCGTGTTCGATTTCGTGCAGGGCATCACGGCGGTAGCACGGAACAAGCCCCACCAGGACGCCCGCCTCGACATGGAGGCGCGAGCAAAGAAGCTCTTCGACCGCGTGACCTGAAACCCGGAGGCGGGCGGCACGATGACTGTGTCTCCGGGCCTCGGCGGGTGCGCCTGCCTTCTGCCTTCGTTCGTGCGGCGCCGTCCTCGAGTGAGAGGGCGGCGCTTCGCTTCGTGACGGGTTGAAGGCCGAGAGAGAGGCTCCCGGCCGCCCGTCGCGGAGTACATGTCATGGCTACTGCTGCGAAGAAGATCACCCTGTCGTCCTCGCGCGACATTCCCTTCAACAAGCTCTTGCTTAGCCAGTCGAACGTCCGGAAGATCAAGGCCGGCTTCTCGATCGAGGAACTCGCCGAGGACATCGCCCGCCGCGGCCTGCTCCAGGGCCTCAGCGTCCGGCCCATTACCGACGAAGCCGGCGCCGAGACCGGCATGTTCGAGATCCCGGCCGGCGGCCGCCGCTACCGCGCGCTCGAACTTCTGGTGAAGCAGAAGCGTCTCGCCCGGGTCGCGCCCGTGCCCTGCGTGGTGCGCGAGGATGGCATTGCCGAGGAGGACTCGCTGGCCGAGAATGTCCAGCGCGCTCCGCTCCATCCGCTCGACCAGTTCCGTGCCTTCTTGGCGCTGCGCGAGAAGGGCCAGTCCGAGGAGGAGATCGCCGCCGCCTTCTTCGTCTCGGTCAATGTCGTCAAACAGCGGCTCAAGCTTGCCTCGGTCTCGCCGAGGTTGCTCGACGTTTATGCCGAGGACGGCCTGACCCTCGACCATCTCATGGCCTTCACCGTCTCGAGTGACCACGAGCGTCAGGAGCAGGCCTTCGAACGGCTGAGCCAGTCCTACGACAAGCAGCCCTATGCCATCCGGCGCATGCTGACCGAAGGCGCCGTGCGCGCCTGCGACAAGCGGGTGCAGTTCATTGGGGTCGACGCTTATGTGGAAGCCGGCGGGAGCGTCATGCGCGACCTGTTCCAGGGCGACGACGGCGGCTGGCTCCAGGACGTTGCCCTGGTCGACATGATGGTGACCGAACGGCTCAATGAGGAAGCGAACGCGATCGCCGCCGAAGGCTGGAAGTGGATCGAGGTCGCCCCCGACTTCCCTTACGGGCACACCTACGGGCTGCGCCAGCTTCGCGGCGAACCTGTCGCACTGACGGATGAGGAGGAAAGGACCCGCGATGCCTTCCAGGCTGAACTCGACCGGCTGACCGAAGAATATTCCGAGGCGGATGAACTCCCCGACGACATCGACGAGCGCCTGGGCGAGATCGAGACGGCGCTCGAAGGCTTCGAAGCGCGGCCGATGCGGTTCGAGCCCGACGATGTCGCGCGGGCGGGTGCCTTCATCAGCATCGCTCCTTCCGGCACCTTGCGTGTCGAGCGCGGCTATGTACGTCCCGAGGACGAGCAGCCGATAGAACCGGAAAGCGACGAAGCCGGGGCCGCCGATGCCAACGCGGCAATGGCCAGTCGCGCGGATGACAGCTTCATCACCGCGGATGCTGCGCAGGCGCCGGTTGAGCCCGAGGAGGACGAAGGCCTGACGCCGATCTCGGACCGGCTGCTGACCGAACTGACCGCGCATCGCACGCTCGGCCTGCGCCAGGCGCTTGGCGAACGGCCCGAGACGGCCTTCCTCGCCGCGCTTCACGCACTGACGCTCAAGGTGTTCTATCACTATGGTTCGGACAGCTGTCTCGAACTCGACCTCAAGAGCGCCAGCTTCAGTGCGCAGGCGCCGGCCCTGAACGACAGCGCCTGTGCCGAGGCGCTCGCCAAGCGGCACGAAGGCTGGGCGGCAGCGCTTCCCAAGGAATCGGAGGATCTGTGGGATGCGCTTGGCACCTGGGACGATACGCGCCGGGCAGCGCTCTTCGCCCACGTCGTCAGCCTGTCGGTCAATGCGGTCCACGAAACCTGGAACCGTAGGCCGCGCGCGCTCGCCCATGCCGATCGTCTGGCGAGGGCCGTTGATCTCGACATGGCGGCCGCAGGCTGGCGTCCCAGTGTCGATACCTTCTTCGGCCGGGTGACCAAGGCGCGCATCCTGCAAGCTGTCAGCGAGGTGAAGGGCCAGGATGCCGCGGATCGGATCGCGCATCTGAAGAAGGGCGACATGGCATCGCAGGCCGAAGCGCTGCTGGCGGACACCGGCTGGTTGCCCGAACCGTTGCGCACGGCCCACGCTGAAGCTAGCGAGACATCGTCGGACCAATCCGGCGACGAAAGCTCGGGGATCGCACAATCGGCGAAGGACGGCGGCGAAACGGATATGGGTGAAGACGAGCCGGTCGGCGACAATGAACCCGCCGAGGCAGAAGCCCACGCGATAGCCGCCGAATAGTCCGCCCTAGCTTGCACCACTGGCCCGCCGGACCGGTATCGTCCGCGAAGCTTGCTTCGCAGACGTGCCGGCGGCGGGCCTTTTCTCATGGAGGAGACCCCATGGCCCGCGACACCCATGATCTCGCACGAGCCCTTGCCGACCGGGCCGAGCATGTCTGCCGACACTATCTGACCAGCGGTGCGCGGCAGGGCAATTACTGGCAGGTCGGCGATGACCGCAACACGCCCGGCCGATCGATGTTCGTCCGCCTGCACGACAGTGCCAAGGGCATGGCGGGCAAATGGACCGATGCGGCGACCGGAGAGCATGGCGACCTGCTCGACGTGATCCGCGAGACGTGCGGCCTTGCCGCCTTCAAGGACGTTGCCGAGGAAGCCCGTCGTTTCTTGAGCATCCCGCCCTCGGAGCCGCAGACGAACCCGCGCTCGCGGCGCAAAGCGAAGGCGCCGTCCGGATCACCCGGAGCGGCGCGCCGACTCTTTGCCATGGCTCGATCAATCCAGGGCACACTCGCCGAGGGCTACCTGCGCAACCGCGGCATCACCAGCTTGGAGAGAATCAGCGCGCTTCGCTTCCATCCGCGCTGCTACTATCGGCCTGACGAGCATACACCCACCCAAGTCTGGCCCGCGATGCTCGCGGCCGTCACCGACCTTGGCGGAAAGCTCACCGGCCTGCACCGCACGTGGCTCGATCCGGCAGGCTTCAGTGAGGCGATGCTCGGCAAGGCGCCGATCGAGACACCGCGCCGGGCGATGGGAAACCTCCTTGGGAACACCGTGCGCTTCGGCAAGGCCGGCCCGGTCATGGCGGCGGGGGAAGGCATCGAGACCATGCTGTCGATTCGCTCTGTTCTCCCGTTCATGCCGATGATGGCCGCGCTCTCGGCGGCGCACCTTGCCGCCATCGACTTTCCGGGCATGCTGCGCCGTCTCTACATCGCGCGAGATGCCGATCCGGCCGGCGACAGCGCTGTGGCAGCGCTGACCGAGCGGGCGACGCTGGCGGAAATCGAAGTCATCGTGCTGTCCCCGGTTCTCGGAGACTTCAACGAAGACCTGCGCGCTTTGGGCGCCGACGTGCTGCGAGCGACAATCCGGGGCCAGTTCATGGCACAGGACGCCGAGAATTTCGTGGCACTGGCGACATAGCCGGAACGGGGTAGCGAAACGGGTTCGGGGCCACCCCTCGCCAATTGTCCCTGCTCCTTGCCAGAGGACCGCGCCCCGGCCTTCGAGAGGGCGATCGGCCGCCAGCCGGTCCGGCCGGGCAACCTTGGTGCCGACTATTTTCCGGCGCGCTCCGGGAGGAGCGCTTTCCATCGCGAAGCAAAATAGCCGGCCCCCGCGGTCCTGCGCTTACGCTGCGGCCCGGCGCTATCGCGCCGGGTGCCAGTCCGGCCCGCCCGACGGCTTGTCTCGCCATGAAGGCCGCGGCGGCGCGGTCCAGCAAGCGGAGCATCCTATGAGCGAGCAAGACGACCTTGAACCCGAGCACGCAGCCTCCCCGACCGACCACGTCCTGACCGAGTTGCAACTCTACGGCTGCCGCCCCTTCGCCGACGAACCCGACCCGCGCCCTCTGCCCGAAGGCAACATGCTCGCCGGCGCCGTCGCCGACATCTTCGATGCGCTCATCGCAACCATGACCGATACCCGGCTAGAACCCGACCTCGACGATCTCCTGTGGTCGACCGTCAATCTCTTCCACCGCGCCGCCGAACGCATGGGCCGCGAACTCGATGACAACGAGCAGGCGCAGCGCCGCGGCCAGCGCGAACAGGACGGCAGCGAGGTGAAGGCCGTCGAACTGGAACGCCTGACGGCCGAGGGCCAGACCATGATCGAACGCCGCAACGCCTTCGAACTGATGCGCGACCAGGCCGCCGAACACTATGAGCGCCACACCGGTTCGAGCTGGCGTCCCCGCAGCGGATCGATGGTCAACCATCGCAACCTGACCTCGGCGATGATCGACAGCC